>NZ_JBSIFD010000001.1:0-336113 GCF_053615495.1 Comamonas sp. HJ-2
TCACTCACTTGACGGAATCAAGAAGAATTAATTCTTCCTCATTACTGTTTTTGTGAGCGTTTGATAACTCCGAAGAGTTTGTTCCGAAGAACTGGCTGCTTGCCCTCAAACGCCCACGCTTATCGGCTGTATTTTTTTAAGGAACCGAGTGCAAAACCGGAAAACCCGATCTGAATCTCGTTGCTTGCTGCGATCAGCGAAGCCTTGCATTGTAGCCTGTTTTTACCAGGCTCAAATCAAAGTTTGAAACTTTTTGTCAAGACCCAGAAGGTCTTGACAAAAAGAAAAAGCCTTTCGGCTTTTTCTTTGATTTGGCGGAAACGGAGGGATTCGAACCCTCGATGAGGCTCTACACCCCATACTCCCTTAGCAGGGGAGCACCTTCGGCCACTCGGTCACGTTTCCGGAATGACGCTATTGTAAACAGCTTTTTTGTTCGTTTTTGGAAAGTTGCGAAAATTATTCGCTTTTGTCCAAACCGAAGGCTGTGTGCAGGGAGCGCACGGCCAGCTCCAGGTACTTCTCGTCGATCACGACCGAAGTCTTGATCTCGGAAGTCGAGATCATCTGGATGTTCACACCTTCCTTGCTCAGGGCACGGAACATGGTGGAGGCAACACCCACATGGCTGCGCATGCCGATGCCGACGATGCTGACCTTGGCGATATTGGGATTGCCCACCACTTCGGAAGCACCCAGTGCAGGAACAACGCTTTCACGCAGCAGTTCCATGGCACGCTGGTAGTCGCCCTGACTCACGGTGAAGCTGAAGTCGGTCTTGCCGTCCTTGGAGATGTTCTGGATGATCACATCGACTTCGATGTTGGCATCAGCCACGGGGCCCAGGATGGCAGCAGCCACGCCGGGAGTATCAGGCACTCCCAGCACGGAGATCTTGGCCTCGCCACGGTTGAAAGCGATGCCGGATACGACAGCCTTTTCCATTTTTTCGTCTTCCTCAAAAGTAATCAGCGTGCCGGACTTGGCTTCTTCTTCCAGATCGATATCCCAGGGCGTGAAGCTCGACAGCACGCGCATGGGCACCTTGTACTTGCCTGCAAACTCCACGGAACGGATCTGCAGCACCTTGGAGCCCAGGCTGGCCATTTCCAGCATTTCCTCAAAGCTCACCGTACCCAGGCGCTTGGCAGCAGGCACCACACGGGGATCGGTGGTGTAGACGCCATCCACATCGGTATAGATCAGGCATTCGGCAGCCTTCAGGGCGGCAGCCACGGCCACAGCCGAAGTATCGGAGCCGCCACGTCCCAGCGTGGTGATATTGCCTTCGGGATCGATACCCTGGAAGCCAGTCACGATCACGACACGACCTGCCTCGAGGTCGGCGCGCACGCGCTTGTCGTCGATGGACTCGATGCGAGCCTTGGTGTAGCTGCTATCGGTGCGCACGGGCACTTGCCAGCCCGCATAGCTGACGGATTCCATGCCTTCGGCCTGCAGCGCAATGGCCAGCAGCGCCGAGGATGCCTGCTCGCCAGTGGCGGCCAGCATATCAAGCTCACGATAGTACGAACTCTTGGCGTGGCTGGGAGCCAGTTCGCTGGCCAGACCCAGCAAACGGTTGGTTTCGCCACTCATGGCGCTGGGCACAACCACCAACTGGTGACCTGCCCGAGCCCATTTGGCCACACGCTTGGCGACGTTGCGGATGCGCTCTGTCGAGCCCATCGAGGTGCCGCCGTATTTATGAACGATCAGTGCCATTGGATACTAAAGGGTGACGAAACAGCAGCCACGGCGCAGATCACAAAGGTTTTGGCGCGCCGGCGGTTTTCGTACAGGTAAAAAAACCAAAACCTAGGAATTGTACCAACCGAGACTTGCCCCCTGGCGCTCCACAAAACCTCGCCCCACCTTGATGTGGATGCGGTGCCCTCGCGTAGTGCAAACGCCGAGCTGCGCCATGAGCTGCGCAAGCTGGGCCGCCGTCGGCGTCGTGCCATGCTCGGTGCGCAACCAATAACGCAGGACATTGCCCAGACGCAGCTCGCTCAAACCCTGCAATGCCTTGATGGCGGGCGGCACCCCCACCCGCAGCAGATCTGCCGCCGCCTGCTGATCCAGCAACTGCGACGCCTGGGCGCAATGGGCGCTGCTGCGTGCAAACGTGCTGCGAAACTGCGGAAAGACCTGCTCCAGCACCGGCAGCAACTGAGCCCGAATGCGATTGCGCGTGTAGCCTGGATCGGCATTCGTCGGATCCTCGACCCAGCTCAAACTCCTGAGCCGCAGCCAGTCACGCAGCGCCTGCCCCGGCACCTCCAGCAAGGGCCTGAACCATTCCAGCCCTGCTCTTTGCCAATGCCCTGGCATGGCCGCCAGACCGGCCACACCGGCACCGCGCGAGAGCGCCAGCAGCAAGGTCTCGACCTGATCGTCGGCATGCTGAGCCAGCGCCATGGAGCGCACCGCATCCAGCGCAGCGCCCTGCGCATCGAGCCAAGGCTGCCGGGCCGCCTGAATCAAAGCCGCATAACGCCCCTGGCGCGCCGCATCTTCGGGGCTTTGTCCCCGCACATTGCGCGCATCGATGGCGCAGACCTTGAGGGCAATGCCGTGCCGGGCACACAGTTGCTCACAGTGCCGCTGAAATTCATCAGCCGCCGCCTGCAAACCGTGGTGCACATGAATCGCCCTCACCCGCCCCGGCCAGCGCGCATGGCAGGCCAGCAGCAGAGCCGACGAATCGGCTCCGCCGCTGAAAGCCACGGCCAGTGGCAGCGGCGGCTCGAATGCCGCCATCGCTGCATCCACCCGAGCAGCCGAGGCCCGCAACAAGTCAGCATCTGACTGGGCTTGCATGAACAACAGACTCCCTATTTCCAATTCAATAGCAGCTAGCGCTTACCCCAAAAGGGCTAGAAGCGCACTTCACTCAAAGCCTTTCGGCAAAAACAAATGGCTCCCGAAGGAGCCATTGTGCGCAAGCAGCATCAAGCCCGCTGGATCAGCGGTTGTCAGCCTTGGTGTCGGCAAACTTGCCATAGCTCTGAATGCGGTCGTAGCGACGATCCTGCAGCTCCTTGGGCTTGAGATCGGTCAACTGGCGATAGGCATCGCCCAACGCACGCTTGAGGAAGGCACCCATTTGCTTGTGATCGCGGTGAGCACCGCCCACAGGCTCGTTGACGATCTTGTCCACCAGACCCAGCGCCTTGAGGCGGTGAGCAGTGATGCCCATAGCGTCCGCAGCTTCCTGGGCCTTTTCGCCGGTCTTCCACAGAATGGAAGCGCAGCCTTCGGGACTGATCACCGAGTACACGGAGTACTGCAGCATCAGCACCTGGTCTGCCACGGCAATGGCCAGCGCACCACCCGAGCCACCTTCACCGATGATGGTGGTGATGATGGGGGTCTGCAGCTGAGCCATTTCGTAGATGTTGCGACCGATGGCCTCGGACTGACCACGCTCCTCGGCATCGATGCCGGGGAAGGCGCCGGGCGTGTCCACGAAAGTGAACACGGGCAGCTTGAACTTCTCGGCCGTCTTCATCAGACGCAAGGCCTTGCGATAGCCCTCGGGACGCGTCATGCCGAAGTTGCGCAGCGTACGCTCCTTGGTATCGCGGCCCTTTTGATGACCGATCACCATGCAGGGCTGGCCGTTGAAGCGCGCCAGGCCACCGATGATGGACTGGTCATCCGCAAAGTGGCGGTCGCCGTGCATTTCGACAAAGTCGGTAAAGCACTCGCGCACATAGTCGAGCGTATAGGGGCGCTCGGTATGGCGTGCGATCTTGGTGATCTGCCAGGGGGTCAGGTCGCTGTAGATGTCCTTGGTCAGCTGCAGGCTTTTCTTGCTGAGCTGATCGATCTCTTCCGAGATATCTACTGCGCTTTCAGTCTGCACATAGCGCAGTTCTTCGATTTTGGATTCGAGTTCGGCAATGGGCTGCTCAAAATCCAGAAAGTTCTTTTTCGCCAACGTATTTCTCCTTGTGCCAGCCTGTTGCAATCCTTGCAATCGGCCAGTGGACAGATGTCATCAAGCCACAGGCTGCGCCTCGAGCGAGCGCCAAATATACCAAGTTGCAACCGTACACCACGGTTTCCAAGCCTCGGCAACTTCACGGGCATCGCTGCGACTGACAGGATCGCCCGAAAAATGATTGAGAGAGATGCCCTGTATCAAACCGGCATCATCCAAAGGCAACACATTGGGCCGCCCCAGACAGTAAATCAGAAAATTCTCGGCCGTCCAGCGGCTGAGGCCGCGTATGGACATCAGCTCGGCAATGATGACTTCATCGCTCATCTGAGCCCATTCATCCATGTGCAGACGGTTCTCGGTGAAGTGCAGAGCCAGATCGACCAGATAGTCCACCTTGCGGGCCGACAATCCCACCGCACGCATATCGTCCACCTTGAGCCTGAGCACCTGCTCGGGCTGCATGGCAGCAGGCAGCCTGACGAACTTGTTCCACAAGGTCTTGGCGGACTTCGCCGAAATCTGCTGCCCGATGATGGACCGGGCCAAGGTGGCAAAGGCCTGCTCCTGCCCGCAAGGCAACAGCGCCTGGCTGCCGAGTTGCGGAATCAGGCGCTTGAGCACACGGTCGCGGCGCATGAGCTGACGACAGGCCTCAGCCCAATAGGCGGGCACGCCATCGGGCAGATCCAGATGAATCTTTGGAGCGGCCGCTTTGGACGCGACTGCCTGCTTTGCAGTTGTACCCGCAGGCTGAGCAATGGCTGCGGCCCCCAAAGGCGCTACAGGCAAAGGCGCAGCCGGCCCCATGGGCACGGGCAGATCAGCCACCAGCGGCAGCTGTTCAAACTCCATGGTGTCCAGATGCTTGGCCGCACTCATGCACGACTCTCCGCACTGCTCACACAGTTGATGGAATATTGCATGCAGCCTCAGCCCTTGGCGGCCGCTTCCCAGGTCGTGCCCGCGGCCGAGTCCTTGAGGACGATGCCCTGATCAAGCAGCTCCTTGCGGATGCGGTCGGCCTCGGCCCAGTTCTTGGCAGCCTTGGCCTCTGCGCGTGCGGCAATCTGCGCCTCGATCGCTGCCGCGTCCACCCCTTCGGCACCAGCCTGCAGAAACTTTTGCGGCTCGGCCTGCAGCAGGCCCAGGCAGGCCCCCAGAGCCTTGAGCAAGCCAGCCACTTCGGGCGACTTGCTGCGGTTGACCTCGGCGGCCAGCTCGAACAGCACGGCCACGGCCTCGGGCGTGCCGAAGTCTTCGTCCATCGCCGCCTTGAAGCGGGCGGCATAGGGATTGCTCCAGTCGATCTGCACCTCGGCAGGCGTCACCAGGTCTAGCGCGGTATAGAGGCGCTTGAGCGCACCGCGCGCATCATCGAGATGCACATTGGAATAGTTCAGCGGGCTGCGGTAGTGACTGCGTACGACGAAGAAACGGATGGTCTCGGCGTCGTACTCCTTGAGCACGTCGCGGATGGTGAAGAAGTTGCCCAGCGACTTGGACATCTTCTCGTTGTCCACGTTGATGAAGCCGTTGTGCATCCAGGTCCGGGCGAACGGCTTGCCGGTCGCACCTTCGCTCTGGGCAATCTCGTTCTCGTGGTGGGGGAACTGCAGATCCGCACCGCCGCCATGGATGTCGAAGCTCTCGCCCAGCAGCTCGCAACCCATGGCCGAGCATTCGATATGCCAGCCGGGGCGACCTTCGCCAAATGGACTCTGCCATCTCACATCGGCCGGCTCGTCGGCCTTGGCCGACTTCCACAGCACAAAGTCCAGCGGGTCGTGCTTGCCGTCTACCACGGCCACACGCTCGCCGGCGTTGAGCTCGTCCAGCGACTTGCCCGAGAGCTTGCCGTAGCCCGGAAACTTGCGCACGGCGTAGTTCACATCGCCGTTGCCGGCCTGATAGGCCAGGCCCTTGTCCTGCAAACGGGCGATCATGCCCAGCATCTGCGGCACGTATTCGGTGGCGCGCGGCTCCAGCGTGGGGCGCTCGATGCCCAGCGCATCCGCGTCCTGGTGCAGCGCATCGATCATGCGGTCGGTCAGACTGCGTATGGTCTCGCCGTTTTCCACCGCTCGCTTGATGATCTTGTCATCGATGTCGGTGATGTTGCGCACATAGGTCACCTTGTAGCCGCTGGCGCGCAGCCAGCGCTGCACCACGTCGAAAGCCACCATGGAGCGTGCGTGGCCCAGGTGGCAGAGGTCATAGACCGTCATGCCACAGACGTACATACGCACATGGCCCGGCTCAAGCGGCGAAAACGATTCCAGTGCACGCGACAGCGTGTTGTAGATACGCAAACTCATGAATCTTGAAATAGGGAGAGAGGGTGGCGAGCAGCAGCACTGGTCATGCCTGCGATGCATAAACCATGCCTGCCATTCCCTGAGGCTGAAAAATGCGCACTAGCATCCAGACACATCCCGGTCCGGCCAGACGCCTAAGCGCCGCACACCCCTCAGCTACAATTCCCCGCAGTATAAGCTCCCGCCGCAGCGCAGTTTTGCGGCGCCATGAAAGCACCTACATGCCTGTACGCAACTTGTTCAGTACCGCAGCGCGTGCGGCAGCCCTGGCTGCCTTGCTCGCTGCAGGTAGCGCCTACGCCGACGATTACACGGATGTTGCCCAGTTGCTCAAGAGCGGCAAGACACAGCAGGCGCTGCAAAAAGCGGACACCTATCTGGCCAAGAATTCACGCGACCCGCAGATGCGTTTTCTGCGCGGCATCGCGCTGAGCAATGACGGCAAGACCGAGGACGCGATTGCAGCGTTTCGCCAGCTGACCGAGGACTATCCCGAGCTGCCCGAGCCCTATAACAACCTGGCCGTGATCTATGCACGCCAGGGTGACCTGGATCGCGCCCGCGCCGCGCTCGAAGCCGCCGTGCGCAACAATCCGAACTATGCCGTGGCGCACGAGAACCTGGGCGATATCTATGCCCGCCTGGCCTATCAGTCCTATGCGCAGTCCCTGGCCAAGGGCGGTCGCCCCGCAGCCCTGAACCCCAAGCTCAAGCAGCTCAAGGACCTGCTGCAGCCTGCGGCCTCTCTCGCAACGCCTGCCCCGGCCCAGCCTGCACAGCGCTGAACCAGTTTTTTGCCATCGCCGCCCTTCTCCCTCTTGTGAAGCAGGCCGGCGCCCTCAGCTGCCTCAAGCCTGTTTTTCGCAGCCGCCATCCCTGCGGCCCTGCCCAAGGCCCACTTACCCAGGAATATGACCATGCTGAATTTCCGTCGAAACAGCCTCAAGGCCCTGTCTGCCATTGCGCTGACAGCCACTGTTTTTGCCATCCCCGGCCTGGCCCAGGCGCAATCCAAGGTGCAGCTCAAGACCAGCATGGGCGATATCGTGGTCGAGCTCAACGATGCCAAGGCCCCCAAGAGCGCGGCCAATTTTCTGCAGTATGTGCGTGACAAGCACTATGACGGCACGGTGTTCCACCGCGTCATCGACGGCTTCATGATCCAGGGCGGCGGCATGGACACCAATCTGAACGAAAAGCCCACACGCGCCCCGATTCCGCTGGAAGCCAGCAACGGCCTCAAGAACGACCGCGGCACGATTGCCATGGCGCGCACCGGCAACCCCAATTCCGCCACCTCGCAGTTCTTCATCAATGTGGTGAACAATGACATGCTCAACGCCCCCAAGCCCGACGGCCATGGCTATGCCGTCTTCGGCAAGGTCGTCAAGGGCATGGATGTGGTGGACAAAATCCGCGCCGTGGCTACGGGCAACCGTGGCATGCACCAGAATGTGCCCACGACGCCGGTAACAATCCTCTCCGCCACCGAAATCAAGTAAACAACCCGGCGGCGCTGCACCTGCCGGGCCGCGCCCGCCTCCTTACTCCATCCTCTAGAAAGCACAGACATGAGCAATCCCCAAGTCGAACTGCACGTGACCATCAACGTGGCTGACACCGCAACCCAGGGCGTGATCACGCTGGAACTGGACGCCGTGAACGCGCCCAAGTCCACCGAGAACTTCCTGAACTACGTGAACCAGGGCTTCTACAACGGCACCATCTTCCACCGCGTGATCAAGAACTTCATGATCCAGGGCGGCGGTTTCGCAGCCGACATGAAGCAGAAGGAAACCGCTGCTCCCATCGAGAACGAAGCCAAGAACGGCCTGAAGAACGACAAGTACACGATTGCCATGGCTCGCACCAGCGATCCTCACAGCGCAACCGCCCAGTTCTTCATCAACACCGTGGACAACGGCTTCCTGAACCACACCGCCCCCACCGGCCAGGGCTGGGGCTATGCCGTGTTCGGCAAGGTGGTCAAGGGTGAAGAAGTCGTGGACGCCATCAAGAAGGTGCGCACCACTCGCAAGGGCTTCCACGACGACGTGCCTTTCGACGCCGTGGTGATCGACAAGGCCGTGGCCCTGTAAATTGATCCCCCTGAGCCGCTTTGCGGCTTCCCCCTGAGGGGGACGACGGCCTCGCTGCGGGGCGGCCCTTGCTTGCCGTCTCTCGCACGAGGCCGTTGTGGTTTTAGGAACCGCTTACTTCACGACTTACGCAAAAACGGGTTCAGGCAGGATGACTGCCTCTGGAAGCAGGCTGTTGTTGCATTCTTGTTTGCGCAAGTCCTCACTTGTTCAAATGACTGAATCCATCGTTCATTCTGATTCCCACGCGACTGCGCCTCAAGTGACGCAGATGCAAGGCGCCCCCGGCCGGGACGACGGCCTCGCTGCGGGGCGGCCCTTGCTTGCCGTCTCTTTGTGAGGCCGTTATTGTTTTCAGGCTGCGCACTTTTCATTCATGGCTGAATCTTCTGATCCACGCACTGCCGCTCCTCAAGTCGCGCAGCTCCAGGCTGAGCCCCACTGGCGCACGCTTGATTTCATTTCCGACCTGCATCTGCAGCCTTCGGAGCCGCAGACGGTTGAAGCCTGGCGCAGCTATCTGGCACGCAGCACGGCCGACGCCATCTTTATCCTCGGCGATCTGTTTGAAGTCTGGGTGGGTGACGATGCACTCGATGAGCCCGGCAGCTTCGAAGCCGAATGTGCTGCCGTGCTGCGCGAGGCGGCGCAGCAGCGCCCGCTGTTCTTCATGGTCGGCAACCGCGACTTTCTGGCCGGTGACGAATTTCTGCGCCGAAGCGGCATGACCGGCCTTTGCGACCCCACGGTGCTGCGGTGGGCAGGCACCAGCATCCTGCTCAGCCATGGCGATGCGCTGTGCCTTGACGATGTGGATTACCAGCAATTCCGTGCTGTTTCGCGCTCCGCCGCCTGGCAGCAGCAACTGCTGGCCCAGCCCCTGGCCGTGCGCCGCGCGATCGGCAGATCGGCACGCAGCGAAAGCGAGCAGCGCAAGCAAAGCGGCGCACCCTACGCGGATGCCGACGCGCAGATGAGTGCCACCTGGATGCAGGTCGCGCAAGCGCCCTGGCTGATTCACGGCCACACTCATCAGCCCGCCGACCACGCACTGGGCAATGACCAATGGCGCATCGTGCTCAGCGACTGGCATATCGATGCCGATACGCGTCGCGCCGAGGTGCTGCGTGTGACGCCCGAAGGCTGGCAGCGCATACCGCCCGAGCTGGCCTGACGCGCCGCCCCAGTTGGCGCTATCCAATTCAGAGCTTCTTGCACTTGCCATTCATAGATTTCAGATTGAAAACTATCCAAGTTCTATGAATAACAAGCGCTAGCAGCTATCAAATTTACTGAACTGACGACAGACACGGAAAAGCCCGCCGTCCAAAGAGCTGGAGCACCGGGCTTCTTTGTTTACGGCCAGATCTCAAACCGAGATAGCTGAAGCCGAGCCTGCCTGCTTGCGCAGCTCGAACTTCTGGATCTTGCCCGTGCTGGTCTTGGGCAGCTCGCCAAACACCACGGCGCGCGGCACCTTGTAGCCGGCCAGATGCTTTTTGCAGTGGGCAATGATGTCTTCGGCCGTGGTCTCGGCTCCGGCCTTGAGTTCGATGAAGGCGCAGGGCGTCTCGCCCCATTTGGGATCGGGCTTGGCCACCACGGCCGCAGCCAGCACGGCGGGGTGGCGATAGAGCACATCCTCCACTTCGATGGACGAGATGTTCTCGCCGCCCGAGATGATGATGTCCTTGCTGCGATCCTTGATCTGGATATAGCCGTCGGGATGCTGCACAGCCAGGTCGCCGCTATGGAACCATCCGCCGCGGAAAGCCTCCTGCGTCGCCTGCGGGTTCTTGAGATAGCCCTTCATGGCGATATTGCCCTGGAACATGATCTCGCCCATGGTCTGACCGTCGCGCGGCACGGGCTGCATGGTTTCGGGGTCCAGCACGGCCGCAGAGCGCTGCAGGTGGTAGCGCACGCCCTGGCGCGAATTCAGACGGGCGCGCTCGCCGATATCGAGCGCATTCCAGCTTTCATGCTTGGCGCAGACCGTGGCTGGGCCATAGGTTTCGGTCAGGCCGTAGACATGGGTGATGTCAAAGCCCATGGCCTCCATGCCCTCGATCATCGATGCGGGCGGCGCTGCCCCTGCCACCATGGCCTTGACGCCGGCGGGCACGCCCTGCTTCATGGCAGCCGGCGCATTCACCAGCAGGCTGTGCACAATGGGCGCACCGCAGTAATGGCTCACGCCGTGGTTGCGAATGGCATCAAAAATCGCCTGTGCATCCACCCGGCGCAGGCAGACATTGACCGCCGCGCGTGCAGCCACCGTCCAGGGGAAGCACCAGCCGTTGCAGTGGAACATGGGCAGCGTCCACAGATAGACGGCGTGCTTGGGCATGTCCCACTCCAGCACATTGCTGATGGCGTTGTTGTGCGCGCCGCGATGGTGGTAGACCACGCCCTTGGGGTTCCCGGTGGTTCCGCTGGTGTAGTTCAGCGCAATCGCATCCCATTCGTCGCCGGGCAACTGCCAATCGAAACCGGCATCGCCCTGGGCCACGAAGCTCTCGTAGTCGATGGCACCGATCTGCTCGGCCGCTTCGCCGTAAACCGGGTCTTCGACCTGGATCACATAAATGGGCACGGTGCTCTGTCGCAGCTTGAGCGCCCTGGTCATTAGAGGCGCGAACTCGGGGTCCACGATCAAGGCCCTGGCTTCGCCGTGATCCAGCATGAATGCCAGGGTCTCGGCATCGAGCCGGGTATTGAGCGTGTTGAGCACGGCACCGGCCATGGGCACGCCAAAGTGCGCCTCCACCATGGGCGGCGTATTGGGCAGCATCACGGCCACTGTGTCGTTCTTGCCGATGCCGATTTTCTGCAGGCTGCTGGCCAGTTGGCGGCAACGCGCATAGGTTTGCGCCCAGTTCTGGCGCAGGTCGCCATGAACAATGGCCAGGCGCTCGGGGTAGACCTCGGCCGTGCGGGCAATAAATCCCAGCGGCGTCAGCGCGGCATGGTTGGCGGTATTCGGGGCGAGGTTCAGATCGAAAGAACTTGTCATGTTTGTCTCCTGAGCGTTTTGTACTCCAGCATCCGTCACGCCAGGCTTACAACCGAGCGCCATGCAGGCTTGTTGTGATCGGGATCAAGCAGTTGCGCCCGAAATGGCTGCACCGCACCGGCAAACCGGCATGCGACATGCGCAGACAAACCAGAGCAATGTAAAAGGTCATTCAGCGAGACAGTACTTTCAACAGCTTCTGAAAATCGATAAATTCATTTGAAATCAACCACATGGAATCCTATTGAAAAATCCCCTCATTCCCCAGGTAGGGCCAACTCATGCAAGTCATCTATAAGACATCATTTATCTGACAGACCAATCACCAGGACTTCGAATCGCTTTTAGAATGCGCACATGTTTTGAGTACATGACTGCCTGCATCGGCAGTGCAAGACCGGCATCTCTGCCCGCACGGAGCCGGTCGCAAGCCTCAAGACTGAGTGGCGGAGGAGACGTTTTAGAGGAGAGCCTGGCAATGACCCAGGCATCAGGAGACCTGAGCCTGCACCCATGGGTGCAGGCTTTTTTTTGCCCGCCTGCTCCATTCCTGCCGCGCCCTCGGCCATTGCCGAAAAAGGCAGAATACGCGGGTGGCCATTCCCCAATCATTCATCCAAGAGTTGCTATCCCGCGTCGACGTGGTCGACATCGTGGGCCGCTATGTGCAGCTCAAAAAGGGCGGCGCCAACTTCATGGGCTTATGCCCGTTCCATAGCGAGAAGTCGCCCTCTTTCACCGTCAGCCCCAGCAAGCAGTTCTTTCACTGCTTTGGCTGTGGCAAGAATGGCAATGCCATCGGCTTTCTGATGGAGCATGCCGGCATGGGCTTTGTCGAAGCCGTGCAGGAGCTTGCCAACCAATGCGGCCTGCAAGTGCCGCAGGACGACATCAGTCCTGCCGAGCGCCAGCGCCAGGCTCAGCAAAAGCAAAAGGCGGAAACACTGAGTGATCTGCTGGAAAAAGCCGGCGAGTCCTATCGCAAGCAGCTCAAGGCAGCTCCGAAAGCCATCGAGTATCTGAAAAAGCGCGGCGTCTCCGGCGAAGTCTCCAAGCGCTTTGGCCTGGGCTATGCCCCTGCAGGCTGGCATGGTCTGGCCAGCGTATTTGCCGAGTACGACAACCCGCAGCTCGAAGAATGCGGGCTGGTCATCGTGGGCGAGGACGACAGTCGCCGCTATGACCGCTTCCGCGACCGGCTCATGTTCCCGATTCGCAATGTCAAAGGCGAGTGCATAGGCTTTGGCGGGCGGGTGTTCGGCGATGAAAAGCCCAAATACCTGAACTCGCCCGAAACCCCGGTCTTCCACAAGGGCCGCGAACTCTACGGCCTTTACGAGGCCCGGCAGGCCCTGCGCGACATGGGCTACGCCCTGGTCACAGAAGGCTATATGGACGTGGTGGCACTGGCCCAACTGGGCTTTGCCAATGCTGTGGCAACGCTGGGGACGGCCTGCACGCCCGAGCATGTGCAAAAGCTGTTTCGATTCACCGATGCCGTGGTCTTCAGCTTCGACGGTGACGGTGCGGGGCGGCGCGCCGCCCGCAAGGCGCTGGATGCGGCCCTGCCACTGGCGACGGACACGCGCTCCATCAAATTCCTGTTCCTGCCTTCGGAACATGACCCTGACAGCTTCATCCGCGAATTCGGCCCCGAGGCCTTCTCGCGCTATGTGGGCGATGCCACGCCGCTGAGCCGCTTTCTCATCGAATCGGCCAGCGAAGGCTGCGACCTGGGACAGACAGAAGGCCGTGCCCATATGGCCAGCAACGCCCGGCCGCTGTGGTCGCTGCTGCCCGACGGCGCACTCAAGCGCCAGTTGCTCTCCGAAATCGCAGCCCTGGCTCAGCTGGACTCGCGCGACCTCTCCGATATCTGGGCGCAGGAGGCGGCACGCACCGCCCCCATTGCCCGCCGCGCGCCTGCGCCCCCCGGCCCTCAGGCACCAGAATGGGATGCGCCTGCGGACAACTGGGAAAGCGCTCCCGACTGGGCCGATGCCGCGGCACCGGCTCCCTCCTACCCGAGCCAGGGCAGCGGTGGCAACTGGTCGGGCCGCAAGGAATTCGGCCGCCAGCGCAAGCCCTGGGGCAAGAAGGGCGAGGACTGGAACCCGCCGCAGCTGGGCCCGCGCCCCACGCCGGTCAGCCGCGAAGACCAGGCCGCACGCCTGCTGATGTGTCACATGGAGTTCATGGAAGAGATGACCCATGAGGACTTCGATGCCCTGGCTCGCTGCAACCAAAGCCATGCTCCCTTGTTCCGTTGGCTGGAGGCCCAGTTCACCGAATCCGGCCCGCGCTCCTGGGCAGTGCTGCGCGAGCAATTGCAAGGCTCTCCCTGCGAGCCGCTGGCCCAAAAGCTCATGAGCGGCGCCCATGCCAACCCCGAGGGCGAGGTGGACGAGTTGCGCAAGGAGTTGCGCGGCACTCTCAATCTGATCCTGGTGGATCATCTCAAGCGCGAAGAAGCCAAGGCCCTCAAGGAAATTGCTACGGACCCCACCGCGGCAAGACGTTACATTGAGTTTCAACAGCGGCGAAAAAATTTATCTGTAATTATTAGCTCCACCTCTTGACATCTTTAAAAAAGGTATAATTTAGTGGATATAGGCAAGAGCGACAGCAACACCTCCGACCCGGGCACCGTGAAGAAATCACGTGATGGCAGCAACTGCATGGCCCATTTCTCGCAAGGATTGCATACCAAATGATCGCCCCAACATCTTGCCATGGAGTCTTTGTGCTCCACCGGACAGGCTAGGCCTGTTCTTGCGCCAGCTTTCATGGCGTTTGTTTGCATTTTCCGTTTTCCTTTGTGTGTTTGTGTGTGTTCGTACCGTGAGAGGTGTTCATGCCCGTTTCAAAGTCCGTGAAGTCCAAGCAGGCCCCAGAAGCTTCAGCAAAGCCCAAGACCTCTAAAACTTCCACTTCCGCAGCAGAGCCCGCGAAAAAGGCCAGTGCCAGCAAGCCTGCTGTGAAGAAGAGTGCTGCATCTGCAGCCGAAGCAAAGAAAGACACCACCGTGGTTACCAAGTCACAAGCCGAACTCAAAGCCATGGCCGATGCGCTGCTGGCGCAGGCAACTCCCAAGCGCGGCCGCAAGAAGGCCGAAGAAGACGACGACACAGCTGCCGCTCCTGCCGCCAAGAAGACTGTCGCCAAAAAGGCCCCTGCTGCCAAGAAGGCTGCCGCCGTCAAGGCCCCAGCTGCCAGTGCCGATGCCGACAAGGCTCCCGCCAAGCGCGGCCGCAAGCCCAAGGCCAAGGAGGCCGACGAGGACATGGATGATGCAGACCTGTCGGATATCGACAGCGATCTGGAAGGCGAAGTCGAAGAGGAGGCATCGACCGAAGCGTCTGCTGCTCCTGCCGAAAAGGCCAAGCCTCTGCGCATGAAGATCAGCAAGGCGAAGGAACGCGCCTTGATGAAGGAATTCGGCCTGGACGAGACTGTTCTGACCGAAGAGGAAATGAACACCCGCCGTCAGCGTCTGAAGATGCTGATCAAGCTGGGCAAGACCCGCGGCTACCTGACCCACGCCGAAATCAACGACCACCTGCCCGACAAGCTGGTTGATGCCGAAACGCTGGAAGTCGTGATCTCCATGTTGAACGACATGGGCGTGGCCGTGTACGAGCAGACTCCCGATGCGGAAACCCTGCTGCTGAACAACACCGGCCAGTCGGCGACCACCGAAGAAGAAGCGGAAGAAGAGGCCGAAGCGGCTCTGTCCACCGTGGACTCCGAATTCGGTCGCACCACCGACCCCGTGCGCATGTACATGCGTGAAATGGGCACCGTCGAACTGCTGACACGCGAAGGCGAAATCGAAATCGCCAAGCGCATCGAAGGCGGTCTGATGGACATGATGGAAGCCATCTCGGCCTCCCCCGCGACCATCGCCGAAATCCTCAACATGGCCGAGGAAATCCGCGAAGGCAAGGTTGTCATCTCCACCGTGGTGGACGGCTTCGTCAATGCCAACGAGAACGACGACTATGTGGCCGAGGAAGACTTCGACGAATACGACGAAGAAGACGACGACGACGGCAAGGGCGGCTCCAAGGCTCTGACCAAGAAGCTCGAAGAGCTGAAGAACGAAGCCCTGGGTCGCTTTGACTCCATGCGCGAACTCTTCGACAAGATGCACAAGGTGTATGACAAGGAAGGCTACGGCACCGAGGCATACATGAAGGTGCAGAAGGCCATCACCGAAGAGCTGATGACCATTCGCTTCACGGCCAAGACGATTGAAAAGCTCTGCGATCTGGTGCGCGCCCAGGTGGACGACGTGCGCAAGAAGGAACGCGAGCTGCGCAAGATCATCGTTGACAAGTGCGGCATGCCCCAGGAGCAGTTCATCAAGGACTTCCCGCCCAATCTGCTGAACCTGGACTGGGTCATCAAGCAAGTGGCGGCAGGCAAGAACTACAGCGCCGTGCTGGAGCGCAACATCCCGCCCGTGCAGGAGCTGCAGCAGAACCTGATCGACCTGCAGGCCCGCGTGGTCGTGCCTCTGGAAGAGCTCAAGCACATCAACAAGCGCATGAACAGCGGCGAGCGCGCCAGCCGCGATGCCAAGAAGGAAATGATCGAGGCCAATCTGCGTCTCGTGATCTCCATCGCCAAGAAGTACACCAATCGCGGTCTGCAATTCCTGGATCTGATCCAGGAAGGCAATATCGGCCTGATGAAGGCCGTGGACAAGTTCGAATATCGTCGCGGCTACAAGTTCTCGACCTATGCAACCTGGTGGATTCGTCAGGCCATCACGCGCTCCATCGCCGACCAGGCCCGCACGATCCGCATCCCCGTGCACATGATCGAGACCATCAACAAGATGAACCGCATCTCGCGCCAGCACTTGCAAGAGTTTGGTTTCGAGCCCGATGCGTCCATCCTGGCAGCCAAGATGGAGATCCCCGAGGACAAGATCCGCAAGATCATGAAGATCGCCAAGGAACCGATCTCGATGGAAACCCCCATCGGCGACGACGACGATTCCCACCTGGGCGACTTCATCGAGGACGGCAACAACACGGCACCTATCGACGCCGCCATGCAGGCCGGTCTGCGCGATGTGGTCAAGGACATTCTCGACGGCCTGACGCCTCGCGAAGCCAAGGTGCTGCGCATGCGCTTCGGTATCGAAATGTCCACCGACCATACGCTGGAAGAAGTCGGCAAGCAGTTTGACGTGACGCGCGAGCGCATCCGTCAGATCGAAGCCAAGGCGCTGCGCAAACTCAAGCACCCTTCGCGCTCCGACAAGCTGCGCAGCTTCATCGACTCGCTGTAAAGTCAGTCCGAGGAACCGGCTCGCCGGCTCCCCGCTACTCAAAGCCCCGACCTGCCCAGGTCGGGGCTTTTTCGCATGCAGCCCAGGTCAGCAAGCCTTCGCTTGCGGCCAAACACACCAAAAGACACATAACAACGGAGACAGACATGAATACCCCCCACGCGGGCAATGCCCTGACACGCCGCCACTGGCTAAGCTATTGCGCTGCCTTGCTGTCTACACCTTTTGCAGCCATCGCCAATCCTCCCCAGCGCCTTGGCACGCAGCTGCGTATCGTGATCCCCGCCAACCCCGGTGGCGGCTGGGACCAGACTGGCCGCGCCCTGGGCGCAGTGCTGACCAGCAGCGGCATGGTGGACAAGGTCGTTTATGAAAACATCGGCGGCAAGGGCGGCACCATAGGCTTGGCCGAGTACACCAAACGCTATGGCAGCGACCCCAACAGCCTGCTGATCGGCGGCATGGTCATGGTCGGCGCCCTGGCATTGAACAAGAAGTCAGCAGAGCTGCAGCAGGTGCAGCCCCTGGCGCGCCTGACCAGCGACTATCTGGTGGTGGCCGTGCCCACCGACTCGCCGCTTGCCAACCCCAAGGCACTGGCCAAGGCCATGCGCGAGAACCTGCCGGCACTGACCATTGCCGGAGGCTCTGCAGGCGGTGTGGACCATATGTACGCAGGCATGCTGGCCCGCCTGGCCAAGGCCAATGCGGAGCAACTGCAATACAAACCCTTTGCCGGCGGTAACGATGTGCTCCAGGCCCTGCTGCAAAAGCAGGTGCAGGTGGGAATCTCGGGTTACAGCGAGTTCAGAGAAGCCTTGCAGGCGGGCAAACTGCGCGCCCTCGGTGTTTCGTCACGCCGTGCCATGTTCGGCATTGCCTCCATGCGCGACCAGGGTCTGGATGCTGAAATGTCGAACTGGCGTGCCGTCTTTACAGGCAAGAATCTGCCGGCAGAACGCGCCCAGCAACTGCTGGCTGCTATCGACCATGCAAGCAACCAGGACAGCTGGAAGCAAGCCCTGGTCAGCAATAATTGGAACTCTTCCTGGCAAACCGGCAAGGCACTGCATGAATTTCTGGAGGTCGAAACCTCCACTGCCCAGCTGATGACCTATCTGCTCAAGCTCAAGAGCTGAGCCTCTTTGCGAGATAGCCTCATGAACATGGTCAACCACACCGCCGCCTCCGCCCGCCTGTCCATTGCCGTCATGGGTGCGGGCTCGGTGGGCTGCTACTTTGGTGCTCTGCTGGCACGCGCCGGCCACCCGGTCACGCTGATCGGTAGAGCATCGCATATGCAGGCCATCAGCCAGCACGGGCTGCGACTGCAGACGGCGACAGAAGATCTGAACATCCCCATCACCACCAGCACCGAAGCCAGTGCCGTGGCAGGCGCCGATGTGGTGCTGTTCTGCGTGAAATCCACCGACACCGAAGCAGCGGCTGCACAGATCAAACCCCACCTGGCAGCGCACACTCAGGTACTGAGCTTGCAGAACGGCGTGGACAACGACCGGCGCCTGCGCCTGGTACTGGGGCAGCAGCCGGTGGCTGCTGCCGTGGTTTATGTCGCCACCGCCATGGCCGGCCCAGGCCATGTGCGTCACTTCGGCCGGGGCGAACTGCTCATCGCCCCCTGTCCGCAGGGTGACGAGATTGCACTCCAGTTCAGCGCAGCAAACATCCCCACCCAGACCTCGGACGGCGTGCTGACCGCACTCTGGCAAAAACTCATCATCAACTGCGTGTACAACGCACTCTCCGCCCTCACCCAGCAGCCCTATGGCTGGCTGATCGCGCAGCAGGGCGTACCCGCCGTCATGCAGGATATTGCCGCCGAATGCAAGGCCGTAGCTCTGGCCGACGGCGTGCTGCTGCCGGCCTCCGTGGACGAGGCTGTAGCGGCCATAGCGCGCACCATGCCCCGACAGCTCTCTTCCACGGCCCAGGATCTGGCGCGCGGCAAGACCACGGAAATCGACCATCTCAACGGCTATGTGGTGCGGCGCGGTCAGGCGCTGGGCATTGCCACGCCGATCAACCGTCTGCTGCAGGTGCTGGTGCAACTCAAGCAAATGCCGGCACAAAAGCAGGAACTATGATTTCCATAGCTGCTTGCTCTGACAAATCAATGGCTAGAGTCAATTTTTACACCCGGAAACACCTAAGCCAGTACTAACACTTCCGGCATGGCTCGCCACCCCGTCCCGAGGGCTGCTTCAGTTCTGCCCCTATTGCTACAAACCCTGAAGCAAGCGAGTCTTCTCCCTGATTCGTGGCTGACCCGCAACACTTGCGCGCTGTTTGTGGCCTTTATCACTTCAAGGCGTTGCAGTCGAAGATTTGAAGCTACTAAACTTGTAGCAAAATAAATTAACCGCTATAGTCCATTGGACATGGCACTGAAAGCGCCTAGTGCGCCCAGCTCGACAACATCATTGCGCAAGGAGAAGCGTCCATGAGCTCCAAGGAAAACGCCGCCATCAACCAGCTGTTCGAGAAGCTCGAATGCCGCTATGCGCTGCGCGTGCTGTGGGCCTTGCGGGATGGTCATCCCCAGACCTTCCGACTGCTGCAAGACAGTGTGGGCGGCATCACCCCCAACACCTTGAACACCCGTATCAAGGAGCTGCGCGAGTGCGGCCTGCTCGAGCATGGCAGCGACGGCTACACCGTCACCCTGACCGGGCAGGATCTGCTCAAGCGTCTGTCCGATGTACAAGCCTTTGCCAACCGCTGGGTTGCCGCGCGCGCCAAGAAGTAAACCTTGCCGCTGTTGCGGCCGGGGGACTGGCAGCAAGCGGGTGCACCACTATCATCCAAGGGCCCCAAGCGTGCTTGGCGGGCCCTTTTTTCCATCGCCTTTTTCTGCTTTGCGCTGAAAGGAAATCATCATGGCATTCAACACTACTGCCTCCGGCCTGCAATACGAAGACACCGTCGTGGGCGAAGGCGCCGAAGCCAAGGCCGGTCAGAACGTGACCGTGCACTACACCGGCTGGCTCTACAACAATGGCGTGCAAGGCGCCAAGTTCGACTCCAGCAAGGACCGCAACGATCCTTTCGTCTTTCCCCTGGGCGCCGGCATGGTCATCAAGGGTTGGGACGAGGGCGTGCAGGGCATGAAGGTGGGCGGCCAGCGCACGCTGCTGATCCCCGCCGCCCTGGGCTATGGCGCGCGCGGCGCCGGTGGCGTGATCCCGCCCAACGCCACGCTGAAGTTTGACGTGGAACTGCTGGCTGTCTAAAAACAGGCTGGATCATCAAAAAAGCGGCTCTCCGAAGCCGCTTTTTTCTTTGCGAGAGGCTCGGCACAGATGGTGCCTATGTCTCATCCGCCTCAAACAGCGCCCTGTGCAACGACGTATAGGCCTTGTCACCCGCAGCATCTCGTATGCGCGGAGCCAGCGCTGCCAGTTGCTCATAACCCATGGCCGCCTCCACCGCCAGATTCAGCCGGAAGCCCTTGAGCCCAAGAGCCCCCGTGATGGACACCGCTATCGGATAGGCCCTCTGGTAGCGCCTCTGGGCGCTGCCAGGGTCGACGTCAGCAGTTGCCAACGATGCCGAACTGCTCTTTGAGAGCGAAGATGCATGGGCCTGTGCTGCAGCATCAGCCGCGACGGACGACTCTCTTGTGGCCAGCCAGCCCTTGCCGACCAGCGCCAGAATATCATCCTTGTTCACCCCCAGCGCCGAGGTCGCCTCCAGCACCTGCATGAGACTGCGACGACCGTCAAACAGCAAAAAGGCCGAGCGCAGCCGCTGGCTCAGATCGGCATGGCGCTCCTTGAAGGCCAGCTGCCCCTCGGGTGTTTTGACTAGATACATCGACCCCGCCCTCTGTGCATTGAATTGCTTCCCGCCATGCAGAGTGGCAGTTATGGCTGGAGCTGAAAAGCGGGTTTTCCTGCAAGCCTGGTCCGCCCATGCTCCAGATCAGTTCACGGCGGATATTCAGCAGAAAACTGCCTCGAACCCGACCCAAAAGATCGCTGAAGGCCATCCAATCAAGAGTTTTTCAAACTCTCGCCCGCCGCTGCTCCCACCAGCTGACGAGCAATGTGGTGGCCAAGCCCACCGGCACGCCAAACACTCCGGCCGAGATGGGCTGAATACCCCACCACAGCGCTTCGCCACGGAGGACCGATGGCAGCACCCCTTGCAGGCCCGGAACGTGCGAGGCCATGTAGTAAAGCGTCACGGCCAGGCCCAGCAGCATGCCGGCCACCGCACCACGACGCGTGGTGCCACGCCAGAAGATGCCCAGCACCATGGCCGGCACCAAAGCCGAGCCCGCCAGAGAGAAGGAGGCAGAGACCATGGGAAGAATGTCCGAAGAGCGCCGCGCCGCCACAAACGCCGCCGACAGGGCCACCAGCAGCAATGCGAATTTGGAAAGAATCACGCGCTGTTCAGGCGAGATGCGGCGCTTGCGCGTATCCAGGCGCTGGCGCTCCTGGAAATAGAGATCCCGCACCAGGGCATTGCTGATGGTCAGCAGCAGACCGTCGGCCGTGGACAGGGCCGCCGCCAGCCCGCCCGCAGCCACCAGCCCGGAGAGCACATAAGGCATCCCACCGAGTTCTGGAGTGGCCAGCATGATGAGGTCGGCCCCCATGCGGATTTCGGCGAACTGCAAAATGCCATCGCCGTTGATGTCCTCCACCGACAGCAGCGAGGCATCCACCCTTGACCACTGCGCTATCCAGTTCGGCAAGGCATCGAAATGCGTGCCAACGAGATTGCTCATGACCTCGTACTTCACCAGTACGGCCAAGGCTGGCGCCCCCAGATACAGCAACCCGATGAAGAACAGCGACCAGGCCACGGAGGTACGTGCGGCAGACACCGAGGGAACCGTGAAATAGCGCGTGAGCAAGTGCGGCAGCCCGGCCGTGCCGACCATCAAGCAGAACATCAGCGCCAGGAAATTGCGCCGACTTTCCTCATAGGCCTGCCGCTCGGCCGGAGAGCCATCCGGATCCCCCGCGAAAGGCTGGCTTTGCAGCGGCATGCCGCCCAGCGGCTTGGCCCGCTCATAGGCCTCGTGCAACTCACGGCTCCAGAGCTCGCGCGCCGCCGCCTCGTCCTTGGGCATGGCGGCCAGCTCCCGGCTGGCGGCCATGATGGCGCCGATATTGCCGCTGCTGGTGCGCAGCTCGCGGATATGCTCGCTCAGTGCCTGGCGTTCGGCCGCCAGCACATTGGGCACATCGCGCAGCTTGGCCTGCAGCACCTGAGCACGGGTGCGATAGGCCTCCAGCACCGACTGCTCGGCCTCTGAGGAAAGCAACTGCTGCTCCATGGCGCCGATCTTGCCCAGTTGCTGGCTATAGGCCAACTGCGCCCAGGGGTTGCCCAGCTGTTTGTAGGCCAGCCAGGAGACAGGCAGCATGAAGGCCAGCAGGATCACCACATATTGCGCCACCTGGGTCCAGGTGATCGCCCGCATGCCGCCGAGGAACGAGCACAGCAGCACGCCGCCCAGCCCCAGCATGATGCCGATCTCGAACTGCACGCCGGTCAGTCGCGCAGCAATCAGGCCCACGCCATAGATCTGCGCCACCACATAGGTGAAGGAACAGGTGATGGCCGCCAGCGCAGCAATAATGCGCGGCCAACGTCCGCCATAGCGCGCCTGGAAGAAATCCGGCACGGTATAGAGATTCATGGCCCGCAGATAGGGGGCAATCAGCATGCCGACCAGACAGAACCCGCCCGTCCATCCCAGGACATAGGCCAGTCCGCCGGGCTGCGTGCCGGTTCCCGAAAAGCCTTGCAGATAAAGCGCACCGGAGAGGCTGATGAAGGAGGCTGCGCTCATCCAGTCGGCAGCGGCCGCCATGCCGTTGTAGAAAGGCGGAATGCGCCGGCCGGCGACGAAATACTCCTCGGCATCGCTGGTGCGCGAATACACGCCGATGGCCGCGTACACCATCACCGTGGAGAACAGGAAGATGGGCCCGATCCAGTGGCGAGAGAGCCCGCGCTCCTCGGCCCAGAGCATGGTCAGCAGAAAGCCTGCCGTTCCCAGCACATAGAGAAACAGGATGCGATGCAGCCGCCAGTGATAGGCACGGCTCAGAACTGGCCGCTCAGGCATGAAGATCGGAAGCGGCAGAGGAGGCGTCGTGAGCCTCAGCCGCTTTGCGCGCCTCGTCACGCGCCTGCTGGCGTTCAAAATAATCCATGGCCACACAATAGACCACGATGATGAGCAGGAACATCAGGACCGCCCCTTGGGCCGCCATCCAGTAGGCCACGGGCCAGTCGGGCACCAGCGCCTGGATATCGCGCGCAAAGTAGCAGATGCCAAATGAAAATACCACCCAGACCGTCAGCAGCAAGGCCTTGAGTCTCAGGTGGTAGGTATCGTGCAGATCCGGCGGGAAGGTGACTTCCACCGGATTGCCCAAAGCATCGAATGCCTGTCGCGGAGCATCCGACACAGCATCGTCATGCACGGGCGCGTGATGCGTCTGCATGCCGATGCGCAAGGCTTACTCAGCCAGCTTCTGCCAGGTGGAGACCACGCTGTCAGGGTTCAGAGAGATGGACGAGATGCCTTCGTCGGCCAGCCACTTGGCAAAGTCGGGGTGGTCCGAAGGGCCTTGGCCGCAGATGCCCACATACTTGTTCTGGTCGCGGCAGGCCTTGATGGCACGAGCCAGCAGCTTCTTGACGGCGGGGTCGCGCTCGTCGAAGTCGGCGGCCAGCAGCTCCAGGCCCGAGTCGCGGTCCAGGCCCAGGGTCAGCTGGGTCAGGTCGTTGGAGCCCACGGAGAAGCCGTCGAAGTACTCGAGGAACTCTTCGGCAAGGACTGCGTTGGAGGGCACTTCGCACATCATGATCAGCTGCAGGCCGTTCTCGCCGCGCTTGAGGCCGTTCTCGGCCAGCAACTCGGTCACGCGCTTGGCCTGGCCCAGCGTGCGCACGAAGGGGATCATGATCTTGACGTTGGTCAAGCCCATGTCCTCGCGCACACGGAGCAGGGCTTCGCATTCCATCTTGAAGGCCTCGCCGAACTCGGCCGAGATGTAGCGCGCGGCACCACGGAAGCCCAGCATGGGGTTCTCTTCCTCGGGCTCATAACGGCTGCCGCCGATCAGCTTGCGGTATTCGTTGGACTTGAAGTCCGACATGCGCACGATCACGGGCTTGGGCCAGAAGGCAGCGGCAATCGTTGCCACACCTTCGGTCACCTTGTCCACGTAGAAGGCACGGGGCGAAGCATGGCCACGCGCCACGGACTCGACCGCCTTCTTCAGGTCGGCGTCAACGGCGGGGTAGTCCAGGATGGCCTTGGGGTGCACGCCGATGTTGTTGTTGATGATGAATTCCAGACGGGCCAGACCCACGCCTTCATTGGGCAGCTGGGCAAAGTCGAAAGCCAGCTGGGGGTTGCCCACGTTCATCATGATCTTGGTGGGGATGCTGGGCATCTCGCCACGCTTGACCTCGGTCACTTCGGTTTCCAGCAGGCCATCATAGATCTTGCCGGTATCGCCTTCCGCGCAGGACACGGTGACCAGTGTTTCGGCCTTGAGCAGATCGGTCGCGTTGCCGCAGCCCACAACGGCAGGGATGCCCAGCTCGCGCGCAATGATGGCGGCGTGGCAGGTACGGCCACCGCGGTTGGTGACGATGGCCGAAGCCTTCTTCATGACGGGCTCCCAGTTGGGGTCGGTCATGTCGGTCACCAGCACGTCGCCGGCCTGCACCTGATCCATCTGCGAGATGTCGGACACCAGGCGCACGGGGCCGGTGCCGATCTTCTGGCCGATGGCGCGGCCTTCGGCCAGCACGGTGCCTGTGCCCTTGAGCTTGTAGCGCAGCTCGGCCTGGCCCTTGGCCTGGCTCTTCACGGTTTCGGGACGCGCCTGCAGGATGTAGAGCTGGCCGTCGGTGCCGTCCTTGCCCCATTCGATATCCATGGGGCGGCCGTAGTGCTGCTCGATCACCAGAGCGTAATGCGCCAGTTGCTGCACTTCCTCGTCGGTCAGCGAATAGCGGTTGCGCAGTTCGTGGGCCACATCGGTGGTCTTGACCAGCTTGCCGTCTGCAGCCTTTTCCTCGGGCGTGGCAAAGATCATCTGGATCAGCTTGGAGCCCAGATTGCGGCGGATCAGCGCCTTGTTGCCAGCCTTGAGCATGGGCTTGTGCACATAGAACTCGTCGGGGTTCACGGCGCCCTGCACCACGGTCTCGCCCAGGCCGTAGCTGGAGGTGATGAAGACCACTTCCTCGAAACCGGATTCGGTGTCGATGGTGAACATCACGCCGGCAGCGCCCTTGTCGGAGCGCACCATGCGCTGCACGCCAGCGGACAGTGCCACCACATCGTGCTCGAAGCCCTTGTGCACGCGGTAGGAGATGGCGCGGTCGTTGTACAGCGACGCGAACACTTCCTTCATCTTGTGCAGCACGTCTTCGATGCCCACCACGTTCAGGAAGGTTTCCTGCTGGCCGGCAAACGATGCATCGGGCAGGTCTTCTGCCGTGGCGGAAGAGCGCACGGCAAACGATGCCTCGGCATTGCCGCCTTGCAGGCGGACAAATTCCTCACGAATGGCCTGCTCCAGATCGGCAGGGAACGGCTGGCTCTCCACCATGGCGCGGATTTCCGCGCCCACAGCGGCTAGAGCGCGGACATCGTCCACGTCCAGAGCGGCCAGCTTGGCCGAGATCTTGCCAGCCAGACCTTCAAAGGCCAGGAACTCGCGGAATGCATGAGCCGTGGTGGCAAAGCCGGTGGGCACGCGCACGCCCTGGGGCAGTTGCGAGATCATTTCGCCGAGCGAGGCGTTCTTGCCGCCTACGGACTCGACATCAGACATTCTCAGTTTTTCAAACGGAACGACCAGAGCGGTCGCTTCGAACAGTTGAGACATGGGAAGCTCCAAAGTTAAAAACCGGTACGCAGGCGGCTCTGGGCTGAATGGCCAGGGCACGCGAACCCATGCTGCTGGAGTGCAGTGCTTTGCTGTTCTGGATGTCGACCGTCAACGAGCATGGGCTTGAATTTGGGAATAATGGGCGCCATTGTAGGCTGAGCCGGCGAGCGTCGCGTGGCTCAAACCAGATTCAGAGTCCGGGACATGGCATTGCTTGCACAGGTCCCACCTAATAACTGCGCGCACCATGCATACCCATACAATTTTTGTCATTTCTGACGGCACAGGCATCACGGCCGAGACCTTTGGCACGGCCATCATGGCCCAGTTCGAGAGCAAGCCGAGGCTGATTCGCATCCCCTTTGTGGACTCCATGGACAAGATTCATCAGGCCGTGCGCCAGATCAACCATGTGGCCGAGGTGGAGAAGAGAAAGCCCATCATCTTCACCACCCTGGTCAATCAGGAGATGCTGGAATTCCTTGAAGCCAACTGCAAGGGCAAGCTGTTCGACATGTTCGGCACCTTTGTACGCCCGCTGGAGGTGGAACTGGGCCAGAAGTCGCTGCACCGCGTGGGCCGCTTTGCCGACATCAGCGAGAGCAAGGAATATCTGGAGCGCATGGAGGCCATCAACTACACGCTGGCCCATGACGACGGTCAGACCCATGCCGACCTGAGCGGCGCCGACGTGATTCTGGTGGGCGTGAGCCGCTCGGGCAAGACGCCAACCAGCCTGTACCTGGCCATGCAGTTTGGCCTCAAGGTGGCCAACTACCCGCTGATTCCCGAAGACTTCGAGCGCAAGCAGTTGCCGCCCGCGCTGGAGCCCTACCGCAAAAAGCTGTTTGGCCTGACGATTCAGCCCGAGCGCCTGTCCAGCATCCGCAACGAACGCCGCCCCGACTCCAAGTACGCCAGCCTGCCCAACTGCCGCTACGAGGTAGCCGAGGCCGAGGCCATGATGCGCAGAAGCGGCATCGAGTGGCTGTCCAGCACCACCAAGTCAATCGAAGAGATTGCCACCACCATCTTGCAGGAAGTGCTGCCGCAGCATCTGGGACATTAAGCCTCCCCTGAGCGGCTTCGCCGCTTCCCTAAGGGGACGCAGCCCTCGCTGCGAGGCGGCTCTTGCTCGGCCGCCCTTACTTAGCCCGCGCCTTTAGCCCGCGCCTGCGTCAAGAACTACGGGCAATGCAGGCGCCACGCAGTGTCCTCGCTCAACGCAGGACGGGCTGCTGCGGCAGCTCCTTCAGCAGATAGTCCACCAGGGCGCGAACCTTGGCCGGCACATATTTACGGTCCTTGAAGCAGGCGAAGAAGTCCAGCGGAGCATCCTCGAACTGCAACTGGCCCTTGCGCGCCGGCTTGAGTGCCAGAGGCACCAGCCGCCCCTTGCGCACCTCCTCATGGACGATGAAGCTGCCGGCCCAGGCGATGCCGCCACCGGCAGCGGCGAACTCCACCAGAGCATCGATATCGCTGCCTATGGCCGCAATTTTCTGCTGCGGATCGGTGCGCTGGCCATCGCGCAGAAAGGGCCAGCGCATGAGCCGGCCGTCACGCTCGCGCCGATACAGCAAACAGGGATGCTCGAGCAGATCCTGTGCCGACTGCGGTCGGCCATGCTGCTGCAGGTACTGCGGCGAGGCACACAGAATGCGCGGCACCGAGGCCAGCAGCCGTACCGACATGCCGGGCTCCAGCACATCGCGGTAGCGCACGCTGATGTCCACATCCTCCTTGAGCACATCCACATGCCGGTCCGTGATCAAGAGCTCCAGCTCCAGTCGCGGATGCAGCGCGGCAAACGCCGGCAGCAGCGGCGCCAGCACATGGCGGCCGAAGGCTGCCATGCAGGCAATGCGCAGGCGGCCTTGCAGCTCTCCATGAATCAGCGAGAGATCGGACTGGGCCTTTTCGAGCTCGTCGAGCACCGGAGCGACGCGCGCCAGATAGCTCTCGCCGGCCTCGGTCAAGGCCATGGACCGGGTGGTGCGGGTGATCAGGCGCGTGCCCAGCTCGCGCTCCAGCCGCGCGATGTTCTGGCTGGCAGCGGCGGGCGAAATGCCCAGTTGGCGCGCGGCCGAGGCGATGGAGCCGCCCTCCAGCGCTTTGACAAAGGTTTCTATGGCTCGCAGATTCGGCATGACTGCGAATGTATCTCCAATTGAATTCGAAAGTTCTACTTATGAGTACAACAAGTCCCGGACCTCTACCGCCGGCCGCCGCTGATGCTTACAGTGCAACCCTGTTTCCCATCCATGCATTCGGCCTCAAGCCTTTGACACAGCAACGCAAGTCGCCATGACGCCGAATGCATTTTCAGCATCGTTCCCATGAATTCATACTCCAGCTCCTTCTCCTCCAGACTTTCCGCACTGAAGCTGCACAGGCGTTACACGCCGTTTGTTTTCGCGTTTTTCATGGCCGGCATCATGGCCTTCCTGATGTGCTGCACCATTGTGGCGGCCAATACCGGCTTTGATGCCGGCTACGTCCGTCGTGTGTTCAGCGCCTATGCGCTGGCCATGCCGGTGGCGTTCTTCTGCGTGATGATGGTCAGGCCGCTGGTGCTCAAGCTGGTTGCGCTGACCGTGCATACACATTGACAGCCAGTGACAGCCAAGTCATGAACTATTGAATCTGAAGCAGCCTGCGCATGACTGGCTTCAGAATTCAATGCAGTCCACTGAAATTTCAAGCTGACAAAGCGGTATCCGCTACAAAAATATATTGCAGCGCGCCGTCGCTGCTGTGCACCGGGTCGCACTGCATGCCCCAGACCTGGCGCACCAGCGCAGGCTGCAGCACATCCAGCACCGCACCGTGATGCACTCCGGCATCACCGCCCAGCACCAGCACATCGTCGGCATAGCGCAGCGCCAGGTTCAGGTCATGGATCACCGCCACCACGCCTGCGCCCTGCTGCCCAGCCCACTGGCGCAGCAGGCGCATGGCGTGGTGCTGATGAGCCAGATCGAGAGCGGCTGTAGGCTCGTCCAGCAGCAGCCAGCGCGCCGCGCCGTCGGCGGGCGGCTGCCAGATCTGCGCCAGAGCCCTGGCCAGATGGGTGCGAGCCCGCTCGCCGCCTGACAGCGTGTTGATGCTGCGCTGCGCCAGATGATCAACCCCGGTCAACTCCATGGCCTGCACCGGAATCTGCGCCTCCCCGCAGCCGGGCTGATGACGATGCGGATAACGCCCCAGCTCCACCACCTCCTGGGCCGTGAAGTCAAAGGCCACGCTGCAATCCTGGGGCATGACGGAGCGCCGACGTGCCAGGCCCTCCACCGCATGCCCGGACAGCTCCAGCCCGTCGAGCAGAACCTGGCCCGACTGCGGCGCGCGCTCGCCCACCAGCATGGACATCAGCGTGGACTTGCCGGCGCCGTTGGGGCCGAGGATGGCGGTAAAGCGCCCGGCCTGAATCCGCACATCCACCGTCGCCAGGCGCGGCCCCTTGGCTACGCCTACGCCCAGATTGCGGCATTCGAGGCTGGACAGCCTGTGGTGCGCACTCATACCTTGCTCCTGAACTGGCGCAGCATGGCCAGGAAAAGCGGCACGCCGATAAACGCGGTGAGCACGCCCAGCGGCAGCTCGGCCGGCTTGACGATGGTGCGCGCCACGGCATCGGCGCTGACCACCAGCGCCGCACCCAGCAGGGCCGATCCCGGCAGCACCACGCGATGATCGGGACCGGCAATCAGCCGCACCCAGTGCGGCGCGACCAGACCGATGAAGCCGATGATGCCCGTGGTCGCGGTCACGGCGCCCACAGCCAGCGCCGCCACCATCACGGCGCGGCGCTTGGTTTTCTCCACGGCCACGCCCAGCAGATTGGCCTGGGCTTCGCCCAGGGCAATCGCATTCAGCGGCCTTGCCAGCGCCAGCGCCGCCGCTGCGCTGACGGCCACAGCCGCCGACACCAGGGCCACCGCACTCCAGCGCGAGGCGCCCAGGCTGCCCAGCAACCACATCTGCAGATTGCGCAGTTGCTCGTCCGTCGATACAAAGCTCAGAAAGCCCAGTCCGGCACCGGCCAGCGCATTGATGGCAATGCCGGCCAGCAGCATCAGGCCGATGCGGGTCGTGCCCTGGACCTGGCCCAGTACATAAACCACGGCGGTCACGGCCAGACCGCCGCCAAAAGCCATGGCCACCAGGGCCCAGCTGCCCAGATGACGCGGCAGCCAGGGCAGATACAGGCCGCCCAGCACGATGGTGATGCCGGCAGCCAGGGCCGCGCCGCTGCTCACGCCGATGAGCCCGGGGTCGGCCAGAGGATTGCGAAACAGCCCCTGCATCAATGCGCCGGCCAGCCCCAGTCCTGCACCCGCAGCCACGCCCATGAGCAGGCGCGGCAGGCGGATATTGAGAAAGACCAGATGCTCGGGGCCGCTGTCCACGGCAGCGCCAAAAAGACTGCGAAGCCCGTCCCAGGCAATCCCGGGCAGTTGCCCCGGTGCAATGGCATAGGCCCCGCTGGCCGCGCCCCACACCATGGCCAGCAACACCAGAGCCGCCCCCAGCAGCAGGGCTGCGCTGCGGCTGAGCCGCCCAGCAGGAGTGCGCCAACGTGATGCGACGGGCAGCTCGACTGCTGGCTTTGGTGCCACGCTCCCCATGCTTGCGCTCATGCTCAGGCCACCCACTGCAAAGCGCGCATATGCAAAGCCTGCACGGCACTGGGCAGGCGCGGGCCGAAGCCCAGCAAATGGCTGGCTTCCAGCGTCACCAGTGCCTTCTTGGCATGGGCGGGCGTCAGTGCCAGCTCGGGCCGCCTCCAGAACGCGGCCTCGCCACCCAGTGCTTCAATGCCCTGCGTGGTGTTGATGATGACCTCGGGCGCTGCGCTGGCCATGGCTTCGGCAGTCAAGGGCTTGTAGCCGTCGAACTGGTCGATGACATTGACACAACCTGCGTACTGGATCAGCGCATTGGCTGCCGTGCCCTTGCCCGCCACTTGCGGACTGCCGCTGTGCGAGAGCACAAACAGCACGCGCGGCTTGCGCTGGGCCTTGGCCACCTGGGCCTGCACGCTGCTCCACTGCGCTTCGAGCTGGGCCAACAGCTGGTCGGCTTCGGCCATGCGGCCGGTTTCGCGGCCCACGACCTTGACCTTTTCCTGCACCTCGGCCCAGTTGTGCCTGGCCACAACCAGCGATACGCGTACGCCTGCCTGACGGATCTGATCGAGCACCACAGGAGGCCCGGCCTCGCTGGTTGCGATCACCGCATCGGGCTTGAGCGAGAGCAGGCCTTCGGCCGAGAGCTGGCGCACATAGCCGACCTTGGCGGTTTTTTGCGCTGCTTCGGGAAACAGGCTGGTGGTGTCAGTGCCCACCAGCAGGTTCTGGGCATTGAGCAGGTAGACCACCTCGGTCAGTGCGCCGCTGAGCGACACCAGCCGCTTCGCTCCTGGCGCGGCAGCGGCGGTCTGTGCCAGGGTCGGCAGGGCCGTACCCGCCACGGCCGCGCCCAGCCAGTGCAGACCCTGGCGTCGGGAAATGCCTGGCGTGCTCATACGGCCTCCGCCACTGCAGTCTTGCGCGGCAGGCCGGCCACCAGATCGCGCCAGCCTTGCAGCTCGGGCTGGCCTGGCTTGCGCTCACCGAAGAACATGGCCATGTTGTTGCCTTCGGCATCAAAGGCCTCGACCGAGGTCACCACGCCATCGCTGGTGGGTTTCTGCACCACCCAGACATTGGCTATCAGGTCGATGCGCAGATGGAGGTTGAAGCCCTTGTCCAGCACATTGATCCAGCGCACGCCGTCCTTGCCGTCCATGGGCTGGATATTGCTCACGGGGCCGGTGTGGATCTGGATGCAGCCGCTGCTGCCCACAAACACCATGATGGAGACACCGTCCACCGCCGCATCGCCCAGCAGCTGCGCGACCGCGTCGGTGCTCAGGCGTTCGCAGTACTGGGGCACCAGACGGAAGGCCTGCTGGCGCTCGGCACCGAACCTGCGCAGCATCTCGAAGAACTCATGCGTGTCCTTCATATCGGTCCAGGCCTTGGTCAGCGCGGGCACGTCGATCTCGGCATCGGCCTTGACGGCAGGCTTGGCCGCAGGCTCGCGGAACACATAGCCTGCGGAGGGCTCGGCAAAGCGCTCCACCAGTGCATTCCAGGCCGCCATGTCCGTGACCTCGCGCGCAAACACCTTGTGCACGGCACGGCCGGCGGCGTCATAGAACTGCAGGCTGCGCATGGCGGGGCGATTGCCGTTGGCGGACTCCTCGGTCACGGCAAAGCCGGCATGCCAGTGCATGAAGAACAGGCGCAGATCGATCTCGCGGCTCAGCGCCAGACCGACCGGGCCTTGGGCCGAGAGGTTCTGGTAGATACCGTCTTTTTCATGCACGGTGGATTCGTTGCGCGTGAGCGCCATCACGGTGCCGCAGGCTTCCAGGCCTTTAAGAATGTCCAGCCATTCGGCGCGCAGCGGCACGGCCTTGAGCGTGCGGTCATGTTCGCCGCCATGGGCCGCGATGACCGCGCCTTCGCTCAGCTGCAGCGCCTCGGCCGCATCCTTGGCACGCAGGCCTTGCTCGCGCTTTTGCGCGAATTGCTCACGGATCTGCACCGCAGTCATGGTCTGGATTTCAGGGGATGTGATGGCGTTCATTGCAGGGTCTCCGGGCTGTGATGCCAATGTGGTTGTGGGTTGGAAAATTCGTCGTCAAAGCGGGGAGCCGAAGCCTGGGCTTCGGGCTCTGGTTCAGGCTGGGCCAGCACCCGGGCCACCGTGGCCCAACGCTGCTCCAGCTTTTGCAGAAAGTGGCGCATGCCCTCAGAGCGCTCACAGCCGTCCAGGCCTTCGGCCATGCGCGCCAGTTGCGTCGATACCCTCTGAGCCATGGGCGCGCGGTGCGCCGCACAGCAGGCCTGGCTGAAACCGGTCATCAGCGCCAGCACCGTGGCCAGCTGGGCCTCGCCCTCGGTGAGCAGATATTCCTCATCGCGACTGCCAGATGCACTTTGGGCATTGGCGGCGTTCTCGAAAACAGACATGGCACACTCCCGTAGTTCTTGAGCAAAAAGGCCTCCAGCGCTTATCCATCAAGCGCTGTCAGCTACAAAATCAGAAGTCCTGAACCAGAGACACGCGCACATTGCGGCCCGGCTGGGTAAAGGCATCGGCAATCTGCGTCGTGCGGCTCAAGCCACGTACATCCGCCCAGCGCGAATACTTTTTGTCGGTCAGGTTGTAGATGCCCACATTCAGACGCGTGCCTGGACGGATACGCCATTGCGCACTCAAATCCAGTACCGTCGCGGATGGGCTGAGCAAGGGGCGGCCAGTGGAAAGATCAGGCGCATCCTTGTCTTTTTTGCCTGCCCAGTGCGAGGCGCTGAGCTGCACGCCCACATTCGAGCGGTCATAGCGCACGCCCAGCACCAGTTGCTGAGGCGAGATGGTGTCCACCGGCTTGTTGGTGCTCTTGTCCGTACCCTTGGTGTAGCCATAGGCGGCATTGGTGCGCCAGTTGCCGCCCGCAAACCGGCCCCAGTCATAGTCGGCCTTGAGCTCGAAGCTGCTGATATGCACGCGGTTCAGATTGACGGACTGGAACGTCGCGGGGTTGTTGCGATCGCCGTATTCGCCCGCAACCTGCACCTGATCCTGAATGAAGTCCTTGTAGCGGCCCGTGAATACTGCGGCATCGAGGCGCAGCGCACTCATGCGGCCACGCAGGCCCAGCTCGAAGGTATTGCTTTTTTCCGCCTTGAGATCGGGGTTGGGAATGCTCTTGTAGAACATGAACGGGTTCTCGAAGAAGGCATTGATCTGCCCTGCGTTCGGCGCCCTGAAGCCGGCGGCATAGTTGCCGTAGACCGACCAGGCATCGTTCATCTGGAACATGGCGCCCAGCTTGGGGGAGACGGCGGAGTCCGAATTGCTGACCGCTGTGCCGCCAAACCCTTGCTGCTTGGGCTTGATGCTGTAGTGCTCGGCCCGCAATCCGGGCGTCAGGCTGAAAGCACCATAGTGCAGCTCGGCCTGGGCAAACAGCGCGGTCGAGGTTTCCGTGGTGTCGGGGAAGCGCTTGAGCGGAAAGCTCTCGCCCGCCGGCGGCGTGATGCCGTTCTGCTCGTTGACCACCTTGCCGCGCAGATAGTCGACGCCATAGCTGAACTTGCCGCTGAGACCATTGCTCCAGCGCAGCGTCTTGCCGGCCTGGGCGTGCAGTTGCAGCGCATCCTCGTCATAGGTCACATCGCGCTCGCGATAGGCCAGCGGTGGGGTGCGGGTTTCGGTCACGAACTCGCGCGAGCTCGAGCTTTGATAGCTGGCCATCAGCTTGAGCTCGTCGGCCAGTGCCGTATCCAGCTGCTGCCACTGCCCCTGCCAGGTAGCGCGCCAGCGCTTCATGGTGGTCTCGGCACGCGAATCACGGACGGTGGAGCTGCGAGCGCTCAACAGGTCGTAGTCGGCGCGCTTGTCCACGTTTTCCAGCGTGAAGACATGTTTTTGCACGGCCGATGGCGTATAGACCAGGCGCCCCAGCAGCGAATGGCTCTTGTCCTTTTCGGGATTGGGCGTGGTACGCAGAGCACCCACGGTGTTATTGCTGCCCATATTCTCCAGCGCGCTGGAGCGGCCCACACCGGCCGAAAGCAGCCAACTCCATTCATCGCTGGCCTTGCCCGCGAGGGTTGCGCCCAGGCGCTTGCCGTTGTCCGAGCCGTCATAGCTGGCCGAGACCCGGCCGCCAAGGGTCTTGCCGTCCTTGAGCAGATCGCTGGGCTGCACGGTGATGAAGTTGACCAGACCGCCCATGCCGTCCGAGCCATAGAGCGCAGGCACGGCACCGCGCAGAATTTCCACGCGCTGCACCAGACCCAGGTCCAGATAGTCACGGCCAAAGGCATTGGCGCTGAAGGTATAGCTGCGCGGCAGACGCACTCCATCGACCAGCATCAGTACGCGGTTGCCTTCGAGGCCGCGGATATTGAAGCCGCTGTTCTGGTCGCGCCCGGTAGGAGAGCCGGCCAACGTGAAACGCGCAGGACTGCGCGGCACGGTCACATTGGGCAGCTTGGCTGCAAGCTCGCGGATGTCGCCAATCTGCTCCTCTTCCATCTGCTTGGCATCGATGACGTCCACCGTCATGGGCAGGCTGTCGGCATCCTGCTCGTCGCGCGAGGCACTGACCACCACATCGCGCAGCACGGGAGTGTTGCGGTCGGTGCGGGCCGCTGCAACTTGAATGGATTCGGAAGACTTTTGCTGCGCCTGAACCGAGATGGCAGCGCAGGCCAGTGCGCAGGCCAGAGCCAGCGGACGGAGATTGGAGCGTGGCGCCAGCATGGCGCGGGCGTGCAAAGCGGTGGCGGATGCCATACCAGAAACCCTCTTTATTCATAGAAATGGACAAGAGCTGGCTTCTGATTGGTACCTCAATGGCCACAGGTCGAAACGTCAGAGGCTTCGCGGCCTGTAGCTGGCACGGCATTGGCTGGCTGAATGGAGAAAGTATATGCGAATAATTCTCAACCGCAAATGAATTCGTTACAAAACCGGGAATTGAGTCTTGGCGCAAGGCTGCGGCTTGCACCATCGCCTGTTTTCAGGCGGCTGTCCCGACCCGATGAACGCTGCAGCCCTGACAATCCCGGCGGCCATACCCCTCTTCGCGGCCGTTCATAAGAAAAAAGGACTGCCCAAGCAGTCCTTTTTTAATAGCCACCATCGCTTACCTTGCAAGCGATGCAGGCCGTTTAGTTGCGGATCAGATGATCGAAGGCCGATAGCGCTGCAGTGGCACCGGCGCCGGCGGCGATCACGATCTGCTTGTAAGGCACCGTGGTGCAGTCACCGGCGGCGAACACCCCGGGCAGACTGGTCTGCCCCTTGGCATCCACCATGATTTCGCCGAACTTGCTCAGCTCCAGTGTGCCCTTGAGCCATTCGGTGTTCGGCACCAGGCCGATCTGCACAAACACACCTTCGAGCTCCACATGGTGCTCTGCGCCGCTTGTACGGTCCTTGTAGCTCAGGCCGTTGACCTTGCCGTTGGCACCCGTGATCTCGGTGGTCTGGGCGTTGGTGATGACGGTCACATTGGGCAGGCTGTGCAGCTTCTTGACCAGCACGGCATCGGCCTTGAGCTGATCGGCAAATTCCACCACCGTCACATGGGCCACCAGACCCGCCAGGTCGATCGCAGCTTCGATGCCGGAGTTGCCGCCGCCGATCACCGAGACGCGCTTGCCCTTGAACAGCGGACCGTCGCAGTGCGGGCAGTAAGCCACGCCCTTGTTCTTGTACTCGGCTTCGCCGGGTACGTTCACATTGCGCCAGCGCGCACCGGTGGACAGGATCACGGTCTTGGCCTTGAGCGAGCCGCCATTGGCCAGTTGCACCTCCACCAGACCACCGGGCTGCGCTGCGGGAATCAGCTTCTCGGCGCGCTGCAGGTTCATGATGTCCACGTCATAGGCACGGGTGTGGGCTTCCAGGGCTGCGGCGAACTTGGGTCCGTCGGTTTCCAGCACGGAGATGTAGTTCTCGATCGCCAGTGTGTCGTTGACCTGGCCGCCAAAGCGCTCGGCTGCCACGCCGGTGCGAATGCCCTTGCGAGCCGCGTACACGGCGGCTGCCGCGCCGGCAGGACCGCCGCCGATGATCAGCACGTCGAAGGCTTCCTTGGCCGACAGCTTGGCTGCGTCACGCGAGGCTGCACCGGTGTCCAGCTTGGCCACGATTTCTTCGATGGTCATGCGACCGGAGCCGAACACGCTGCCGTTCATGAACACCATGGGCACGGCCATGATTTCGCGCTCGGTCACTTCCTTCTGGAAGGCACCGCCTTCGATCACCGTGGTCTTGACCTTGGGGTTGAGAATCGCCATCAGCGACAGCGCCTGAACCACGTCGGGGCAGTTGTGGCAGCTCAGGCTCATATAGACCTCGAAGTTGAAGTCGCCGTCCAGAGCCTTGATCTGGTCGATCACATCCTGCTCCACCTTGGGAGGATGGCCGCCCGTCCACAGCAGGGCCAGCACCAGCGAGGTGAATTCATGGCCCAGGGGCAGGCCGGCAAAACGCAGCTGGGTGGCCGTGCCCTGGCGCTGCAGCGTGAACGAGGGCTTGCGGGCATCGCTGCCGTCGGTGCGCAGCGAAATCTTGTCGCTGCGCAGGGACTGGATGGTCTTCAGCAGATCGTGCATCTGTGCACTGGTCTCGCTGTCATCCAGAGAAGCCACCAGCTCAAACGGCTGCTGCACGCGTTCCAGGTAGGCGGCGAGTTGGGCTTTGAGTTGATCGTCAAGCATGGTGGATTCCTTTGAATTTAGAGTTGTTGATGCAATGCAGCAAAGTGCTTTTGAGGCCTTTGCCCGCCCATGAAAGCAAAAACTGGGCGAAAAAAAGCCGGACGGACAGGCGGCACTCGCCTGAACGTCGTCCGGCTTTCAGAGCGCATGCACGCTCAGCCGATAGGTATCAGGCTTAGATCTTGCCGACCAGATCCAGCGAAGGAGTGATCGTGCTGGCGCCTTCCTTCCACTTGGCGGGGCACACCTGGCCGGGGTTGGCGGCGGTGAACTGGGCAGCCTTGAGCTTGCGCAGGGTTTCGGACACGTCACGAGCGATTTCGTTGGAATGCACTTCCATGGTCTTGATCACGCCTTCGGGGTTGATCACGAAGGTGCCGCGCAGAGCCAGGCCTTCTTCGGGGATGTGCACGCCGAAAGCGTTGGTCAGCTGGTGTGTGGGGTCGCCAACCAGGGGGAACTTGGCCTTGCCCACTGCGTCGGAAGTTTCGTGCCACACCTTGTGCGAGAAGTGGGTGTCGGTGGTCACGATGTAGACCTCGGCACCGGCCTTCTGGAACTCGGCGTAGTTGTTGGCTGCGTCTTCGATTTCGGTGGGGCAGTTGAAGGTGAAGGCGGCGGGCATGAAGATCACCACAGACCACTTGCCCTTCAGGCTCTCTTCAGTCACGGTGATGAATTCACCCTTGCCGTTGCGGTTCACATAGGCTTCGGTCTTGAAAGGTTGAACTTGAGTGTTGATCAGAGACATTTGCTGTTTCCTTGTGGTTAGTGTTTGAAGACAGGATGAAGTTTAGAGCGGTCCACTTAATAAAACCAATCGATTGATTTCATCAAATTGATTTACAAAACCTATCAAACCAGATTCCCGGCTTCTGATGTCAAGCCGCACCGCTGTGCAGCTCAGCTTTCTATTGTGGGCCGAAACCAGGTAGTTCAAGCCAATAGTCCTTCAATCACGCTCATAGCTTTTGTTGTCATCACTGAGTCAAACCTTGCGAGGAAGGTCAGTCAGGCAGCACGTAAGCTAAACGAGAACGCGCATCAGATGCAGCCAATTCGCGCGGGCATGGGCTTTGTTTGATTTGCCTCATAAAGCATGGACAATCGACGCGAACAACAACTGCCCGAGAAGGAGTCCCCCATGAAAGGTGATGCACAAGTCATTTCCTGGCTGCAAGCCCAGCTCAAGAACGAACTGACCGCCATCAACCAGTACTTTCTGCATTACCGCATGTACAAGCACTGGGGCTTCGACAAGCTGGCCAAGAAGGAATATGAGGAATCCATCGGCGAGATGAAGCATGCCGACGCGCTGATGGACCGCATCTTCATGCTCGACGGCCTGCCCAATCTGCAGGACCTGGGCAAGCTGCAGATCGGCGAGGACGTGCCGGAAGCCCTGGCCTGCGACCTGCGCCTGGAGCAAGCGGCGCAGCAGACCATCAAGGACGGGATCGCACACTGCGAATCCGTGCGCGACTATGTTTCGCGCGATCTGCTGCAGAAGATTCTGGACGACACCGAAGAGCACATCGACTTCCTCGAAACCCAGCTCGACCTGATCGACAAGGTCGGCACGCAGAACTATCTGCAGTCGCTGATGGGCGAGATCGAATAATTTCGGCTTCACGCTGAAAGACAAAAGCGGCCTCAGGGCCGCTTTTGCTTTGGAGACCCCGGCCTCAGGTCGGCATCAGGAAGTCCCGGCTGATGCCGGAACCCAGATCGTTGACGCGGTCGAGAAACTGCGTCAGATAGGCGTGCAGGCCGGTGGTCAGTATCTCGTCGATGCGACCGTATTGCAGGTCGGCCAGCAAGCGTCCGGCCTTGCGCGTGGTTTCCTGCGAATGGTCGTTGGCCACGCGCTCCAGGTTCTTGACCACCTCATGCATGCTGGCCAGCAACGAGCGCGGCATGTCGGCGCGCAGCATCAGCAGCTCGGCCACGCGTTCGGGCGTGATCACATCGCGGTAGACCTTGCGGTAGACCTCGAAGGCCGAGACGCTGCGCAGCAAGGCGCTCCAGTGATAGAAGTCGAAGTTCATCAGGGCGCGACCGCGCGGCATGCCGTGGTAGTCGCGCTCTATGGAATGGAACTTCACATCCAGCAAACGTGCCGTGTTGTCGGCCCGCTCGACAAAAGTGCCCAGGCGCACAAAGTGCAGCGCCTCGTCCTTGAGCATGGTGCCCAGCGACACACCGCGCCACAGGTGTGAGCGGTATTTGACCCATTCGAAGAACTGCGCCGGATCCTTTTTCCAGGCATCCTTGCCGAAGTGGCGCTGCAGCGCCAGCCAGGTCTGATTCTGCGTTTCCCAGGACTCCGTGGTCAGCGCACCGCGCACGGCACGCGCGTTCTCGCGTGCAGCCTTCAGACAGGCAAAGATGGAGGACGGATTGGCCTCGTCCGACACCATGAACTGCAGCACCGACTCACGATCCACCACGGGAAACTGCGCCTTGAAGGCCGGGATCAGCTCGCTGATGGACAGCACGCTCTGCCAGCCACGGTGCGCATCATGGATGGCCTGCGGCAGCATGGCGGTTTCATAGGCCACGCTGAGCATGCGCGCGGTGTTCTCCGCCCGCTCGGTGTAGCGGGACATCCAATACAAATGATCGGCGGTACGACTCAGCATAGGCCCTCCTTGGGCAGAGAACCCCGCACGCGCTGAACGCGCGCGCCGTATTCTGGTGAAAAAATGCTTGCAGCATTTTTTTCCGCCCGCTCGGTGTAGCGGGACATCCAGTAAAGATGATCTGCGGTATGCGACAGCATCAGCGAGCTCCCCCTTGATCTTCCAGCACCCAGGTATCCTTGGTTCCGCCGCCCTGAGACGAATTCACCACCAGCGATCCCTGCTTGAGCGCCACACGCGTGAGTCCACCGGCCACCATATTGACCTCGGTGCCCGTGAGCACAAAGGGCCGCAGGTCGATATGGCGCGGCGCTATGCCTTTTTCCACCATGGTCGGGCAGGTGGACAGGGAAAGCGTGGGCTGCGCGATATAGCCCGATGGATTGCCGACCAGCACACGGCGAAAAGCCTCTATCTCGGCCTTGGTCGCCGCCGGCCCGATCAGCATGCCGTAGCCACCTGCACCGTGCACCTCCTTGACGACCAGCTCATGCAGGTGGTCGAGCACGTATTTGAGGTCCTCCTCCTTGCGGCACAGCCAGGTCGGCACGTTCTGCAGGATGGGCTCCTCACCCAGATAGAAGCGGATCATCTCCGGCACATAGGGATATACCGATTTGTCGTCGGCCAGGCCCGTGCCCACGGCATTGCAGATATTGACGTTGCCTGCGCGGTAGGCCCGCATCAGGCCCTTGCAGCCCAGCGTCGATGTGGGCCTGAAGACTTCGGGGTCGAGGAAATCATCGTCCACACGGCGGTAGATCACGTCCACACGCTGCAGCCCCTGGGTGGTGCGCATATAGACCACGTCTTTCTCGACCACCAGATCCTGCCCTTCGACCAACTCCACCCCCATTTGCTGGGCCAGGAAGGCATGCTCGAAATAGGCGCTGTTGTACATGCCCGGCGTCAGCACCACCACCGTGGGCTCCAGCACGCCCGACGGTGCGCTGGCACGCAGGGTGTCGAGCAGCATGTCGGGATAGTGGGCCACGGGTGCCACGGCATGCTTGCCGAAAAGTTCGGGGAACAGGCGCATGGTCATGCGGCGGTTCTCCAGCATGTAGGAAACACCCGATGGCACGCGCAGATTGTCTTCGAGCACGTAATAGACGCCGTTGCCCTGCTCATCGGGCGCGCGCACGATGTCTATGCCGGCGATATTGGCGTAGACATCGTTGGGCACCTGAATGCCTTCCATCTCGGGCCTGTACTGGCTGTTGCCGCGCACCAGCTCCGTCGGAATCAGACCGGCGCGCACCATGTCCTGGCCATGGTAGGCATCGCGGATAAAGCAGTTGAGCGCCTTCACGCGCTGGGCCAGACCGGCCTGCATGCTGGCCCACTCATGGGCCGGAATGATGCGGGGGATCAAATCGAACGGAATCAGGCGCTCCGTACCGGCGCCGCTCTCGTCCTTGTCGCCATAGACGGCAAAGGTGATACCCACGCGGCGAAAAACGATTTCCGCCTCGGCACTGCGCGCTCGCAGATATTCCTGCGATTGTTTGCCCAGCCACTGCGCATAGTCCCGATAGTGGTCTCGCACCGCACCACCTTCGGCGGGCAAGCTCAGATACATCTCATCGAATGTGCGCATCTTGTCCTCTCTATTTTTGCCGCTGCTCACGCAGGCAAGCCACGGATTTCAGTTTAGCGACGCCGCACCGGACAAGCTGCCAGGCAACGAGCGTGCAACCATGCATGTCTGCATCCGCCCGAAAGCGGTACAGCATCAATGCAAGCTCCATGCCAGTTTCTCAGGGCTGCTCCTTGGAAACGGCATGGACATCCCAATAATGCGCCCGAATCAAGCGCTCGCATTCCAATTTTTCAGGTTGAGCAGAGTTCCAGTAGGCTGCGCCGCAGCGATCCTGAGCCACCAGCTGGCTGCCCACCGCCTGATAGCGCTGCACCACAGCTGCCACCGGATGCCCGAAGCGATTCCGATAACCCGCCTGCACCACCGCCCAGCGCGGCCGCAGCGTGTTGACCCAGGACTCGGTCGATGAAGTCTTGCTGCCATGGTGAGGCACCAGCAGCCAGTCCACAGGCTCGTCCAGACTGGTTTGCAACAGTTGCTGCTCCTGCGCTGCCTCGATATCTCCGGCCAACAGGGCCACGCGCCCGCTGGCCGAACGCAGGCGCAACACGCAACTGCCAAAGTTCGGCTTGGCCTTGCGACCATTGAGCCAGGCCTCTCCTGCAGGCGGGTGCAGCACTTCAAACGTCACACCATCCCATTGCCAGTGCTGCCCCTGTGTACAGCGCAGAACCGGAGCCAGGCCCGCCAGTTGCGGGGCTTGAATCACCGAGTCCGAGCCCCAGACTTTCGCGCGAGGCTGAGCCTCCTTGACGGCCAGAGCCCCGCCGGTGTGATCCTTGTCGCTGTGACTGAGCATCATGGCATCAATCTGCATGCCATTCGCGGCCATCAGCGGCAGGAGCACACGCTCGCCGGCATCGCTCTGGCGGCTGTACTGCGGCCCTGCGTCATAGAGCAGACGGTGGCTGGCTGTGCTGATGATGACGGCATTGCCCTGGCCGATATCCGCCGCCAGCAGTTCAAACTCGCCCGCACGCGGCCATGATCGAGGCCAAAACAGGGCTGGCAAAACAAATATGGCCGCCACCAGCCGCAACCTGAGTGGCAAAGGCGCAATCACCAGCAGTCCGGCGGCTATCGCCAGCACACTGGCCCACCAGGCAGGCTGCGGCAAGGCCCATACGGCTCCGGGCAGCGCAGCCAGCCACTGCAGCAGGCTCATCAAGGGCAGCATGGCGACGGCGGCAGCGCTTGCCGCCATGGGCAGCACGGCAGCCAGCAAGGCCAGCGGCGTGACCACCAATGTCACCCAGGGAATGGCCAGCAGATTGGCCAGCAGGCCCACGACGGACACCTGACCAAACAGCAGCAGACCCAGTGGTGCCAAGGCCAGGGAGATCAGCCACTGCTCGCGCCACAACTCCTTCAATCTTGCGAGAAATCGTCTTTTTGCGCTTGCAGCTTCAGCGCTAACGGCCCCTGAATTGGAAGCAAGCAATACGCCGACGGCGACAAAACTGAGCCAGAACCCAGCCTGCCACAACGCCCAGGGATCGGCCACAACAATCACCGCCAGTGCCAGCAGCCATACACAGGCCCAGGGCCAGCGCACGCCCAGCCATTGAAGCAGCGCCACTACGGCCAGCATGCAGATCGTGCGCTGCGCAGGCAGGCCCCAACCGCTGAACAAGGCATAGGCCGCCGCCAGTAACACACCCATGACCAGGGCCGCGCGCGGGGCAGGCATCCAACGACAAGCGCGCGCACTCAGCCTCCATACACGGCCCACTATCAAGACTGCCAGCCAGGCAAACATGGTGATATGCAGGCCCGATATGCTCATCAGATGCGCCACACCTGTCTGACGGAACAGGGTCCAGTCCTTGCGCTCGATCGCCTGCTGATCGCCCACGGCCAGCGCAGCCACCACGCCCAGAGCGGTCTGAGCATGCTCTGCACCGCCACCTGGCAACCAGCGCTGCAAGCGCAATGCCTCGCCCTGAATGCGATCGCGCAAGCCCTGTCGCCAGCGCTGCAGCGGATATTGGCTTGTCACGCCCAGCAGTTCGGGCGCGGGCTGCTTGCGCACATAGCCCGTGGCCTGCACTCCTTGCTCCCAGGCCAGCAGCTCATAGTCAAAGCCGTGAGGATTGCGCGAGCCATGCGGGCGCTTGATGCGCACCGTGAAGCGCCAACGCTGGCCGGGACTCAGCGCCATGCCCTGGGCCCAGTCAGGGACGAGAGGCTGGCTGGCGTCCGGCACCTGCCCGAACGGGCCATACCAGGACAGCTCCAGCAGCCTTGGCACGCCGGCATCCGAACTATCGACCACAAAACGCCAGCGCTGGCCGTTGGCCTGGTTCTGCAGCATGGAGGCAATCCGGCCTTCCACCTGCAAGTCCACCGCCTCCAGCGCCTGTGGCAGGGTCTGCGTCAGATAAACATGTGCACGCCAACCCGTCCCCCCCGCCACACAGCAGGCAGTACCCAACAGCATCAGCCACCAGCTCTGCCAGGGTCTGCCACGCCATCTGCATGCAAACAGCAGTGTCAGCAAACCCCAGGCCAGCAAGATCTGGTAGAGCGACAGATGCCACAGCCTGGCCTGGGTCACCTGCCATGCAGCGCCCAGCACACAACCCCAGAGCGGCGCCAGCCAGGACAGGCGGTGACGCTGAGAGCTTGGAGTCTGATGGAGCGGCATGCTGCCATGCTAGGAGGGAGCGACCAGGCCCAGCATTGCGACTATCCCTGCCCTGTCTCGCACACCAAAACGGCATCAAACACTTGCTCTCATTGTGCGAGCAGCTATCAATTCAAAAGCTATGGCCGCTGGCCAAGGCGATCCATGTCCGGGCCCTCTGCTGTGTCAAACTTGTCGATCCTTAGCCTCGCACTTTTTGGAGCCGTCATGAGCGTCTATGAAAAACTCAAAGCCCTGAACATCACCCTGCCCGAAGTGGCCATGCCTGCAGCCGCCTACCTGCCCTATATGCAGACCGGCAATCTGGTGTTCCTCAGCGGCCATATCGCCAAGCAGAACGGCCAGCCCTGGGTCGGCAAGCTGGGCGAGAACATGACGACCGAAGAAGGCAAGCAGGCAGCCCGAGCCGTGGCCGTGGATCTGATGGGCACGCTGCAGCATGCCTGCGGCGGCGATCTGAATCGTGTCAAGCGCATCGTCAAGGTCATGAGCCTGGTCAACTCCAGCACCAGCTATACCGAGCAGCATCTGGTCACCAACGGCTGCAGCGAACTGCTGGGCGAAGTCTTCGGCGAAGCCGGCAAGCACGCCCGCAGCGCCTTCGGCGTGGCCCAGATTCCCCTGGGCTGCTGCGTGGAAATCGAGCTGATGGCCGAGCTGGGCTAAGACTTCCGCTCACACACATAAAGTGAGCTAATACCGCTTGCCATTCATAGAGTTCAGATACAAAACTATCTGAATTGATTGATTGGCACGCGCAAGCAGCTCACTTTATCTTTGCAGCGCGATGCTTGCCGCAAGCATCTCGATCACTCACGAAAGAGCCTTTATGCCCAGCACGCAGGCACCCCCGCTGGTTCTCAGCATTCAATCCCATGTCGCCTACGGCCATGTGGGCAACGACGCCGCCATGCTGCCGCTACAGCTGCTGGGCATAGAGCCCGTGGCCGTGCATACGGTGCAGTTCTCCAACCACACGGGCTACGGCGAATTCAAGGGCCAGGTCTTCACGCCCGCCCATGTACAGGATGTGCTGGACGGCCTGCGCGCCCGCGGCGTGCTGGCGCGCTGCACGGCCGTGCTCTCGGGCTATCTGGGCGATGCCGGTGTGGGCGAAGCCATTCTGGCCGCCGTGCAGGAGGTGCGCGCCGCCCAGCCCAAGGCACACTATCTGTGCGACCCGGTCATGGGCGATGTGGGGCGCGGCGTGTTTGTGCGCCCCGGCATCCCGGACTTTCTGCGCAAGCGCGCGCTGTCCCAGGCCAGCGTCATCACGCCCAACCATTACGAGTTCGAGCTGCTGTGCGGCGGCCAGCCGCTGAGCACCGTGGAAGCGGCCACCCAGGCGGCCCGAGCCATGCTCACGCAGCTGCATCACAGCCCGTCGGCCCTGATCGTCATCACCAGCCTGCGCACCGACGATCTGCCTGCCGACCAACTGGCCACGCTGGCCGTGACTGCCGACAAGTCCTGGCTGGTACAGACGCCCTATATCGACCTGCACCCCCTGCCCAACGGCATGGGCGATGTGTTCTCGGCCGTGCTGCTGGGCCATCTGATTCAAGGGCGCGCCGTGCCCGATGCCGTGTCCAGGGCCGTGAGCACCTTGTATGCCCTGGTTTCTCGCACCGAATCGGGGCAGCGCGACCTGCCCCTGGTCGCCTGCCGCGACCAGATAATAGCTCCCGCGCAAACCTTCACGGCACTGCCTGTGCCAGCGCAGTGAATGGGCGCAAGAGCTTTGCCAAAGCTCTTTGCATCAACAGGCCTCCGGGGACTGGAGCGAGCTAGGCCTCAACCCAGGTCGAAATCGAATTTCCTGCTGTGAGCATTAATCCCCGGCGGCCGGAATTGAGTCAGCGAGGCGGGCTGCTTTGGAATAGATTTTGACTGTCGCCGTTCGGCGGCCCAAAGCCGCCGCACGCGTGCTTTATGAAACGACAGCTTTGGACCAAAGCTGCGGCGCGCTGTTGCAAAAGCAGAGCAGCCTCAAAATCCTGCCTCTGGCCTGGAGTCAGCTGCCCGTCTGCTGCTTGGGTAAATGACGAGCCATCACCAAAACGACTAGCGCGAGAGAAAAAAGCAACGCGATGACAACACCGCTAACCGCGGCAAAAGACGCTTCAAACGCTTGCATTGCGCTTTGTAAAACGGCTGGAGATTGGATGCCTTGTTGGGTATTTCGGTACGCTTCGTCCAGGCCGCTGCCAGCCATGGCCTCTATACCGCCGTGTCGTACATGCGCGACGTAGACCGCAGTCATCAGGGAGCCAAAAATAGTCACCCCCAACCCTCCTCCAAACTCATAGGCCACGCCTTCTACAGACCCCGCCATGCCTGCGCGGTCTTCTGACACATTCGTCATTACCAGCGCGCTGGAGGCGGTCAGGCTGAAGCCTATTCCCACACCGCACAAGGCCAGGACCCCCACTTGCCACAATGCGCCTGCCTCGTTCAAGCCAAGATACCCCCAGATGCCTGAGGCACACATGACCAGGCCGGCAGCAATGACACGTGGACCGCCAATGCGTCCAATCAATACCCCCGCCAATGGTCCTGCGAAGAAAGATCCCAAGGAGATAGGCAGAACAAATGCTCCTGCCTCAAGGGGACTTTTTCCCAGAACCAACTGCAGCCTCTGACTGAGCACCAACTCAAAGCCGATCAGCATCATTGACGCCACGAGGGCGATAAAAATACCCATGGCTATGGGGGTGACTGAAAGCAAGCTGAAATCAATCAATGGTTGAGGCAGCCGGAGTTGACGTCGCACAAAGACTGTCAATGTCACAGCTCCCGCAAGCAAAGCCCCCCAGGCCAAGAGCACATGACTATCGAGCTTGGCCAATTCCTTGATGCCATAAGCCAGTGCGATGATGCCAAGCGTGCTTTGCCAGCAGCTATGCAAGTCGATGGTGACGCTCGCATTCCCCGCGCTCTTGGGAACCAGCCACCAGGCCAGCACTGCAGCCACAGCAATGATGGGGACGTTGATCAGAAAAACCGAACCCCACCAAAAATGCTCCAGCAAGACTCCACCCAAGACCGGGCCCACCGCAGCGCCACCAGAGGCCACAGACGCCCAGATACCAATGGCGAAAGCCAGTTCCTTGGGGTCATGGAAGGTGGTACGAACAATGGCAATCGTGGCCGGCATCATGGCTGCGCCGCCAATGGCAAGCAATGCACGAGCAGCGATCAGTACAGCGGCGCTGGGAGCAAATGCTGCAATCACGGAGGCCAGTCCAAACAGAGCCATGCCACTGATAAAGACCATCCGGTGGCCCAGACGATCGCCTAAGGCACCCATGGCAGGCATCAATCCGGCCATCACCAAAGAGTAGGCATTGAGAATCCACAGCTTCTCCGAAGCCGTGGTGTGCAGGGCCTGCGCCAGACTCGGCAACGCCGTGTAGAGCACCGTCATATCGATGACGATGAGCAGCAACGCCGTTGAAACCACGCCAAGCGTGAGCCAGCGGCTCTGGAATTTCATAGAGAACCTTCGAACATTGACTTCGGTGCCTCGCAGATGCAGGCCTTGTGGCATTCGCTGGATAGCGCGACTGGCTAGCCTCCAAGCCAAGCGACATGATGGGCGCTCCAATTCAGTCTTCAGTCCGACACTGGACTGCGCGGGGAATCCGTAACTGCAGCTCAAACCTGCACCACGTCATGAAGCCAGCCCCTCCATGAGACTTGGCACCCAAGCCGGGCTGTGAACTATGAAGCCTCGCCCAAGTTGGAAACTACCTGAGGACGGCTATTTTCCCTGACCGGAAAAAAACGGTCATAGGCGACGTTGAACACAAAGTTGTAAACAAGATAGAACACGACGATAGCCAGATCGAGCACCAGCGTATCGAGTAGCGTCATATTCAGATACCAGGCTATCAACGGCAGCAGAATCAGCAACAGACCCGCCTCAAACAAGACGGTGTGCAGCAGGCGTGCTTTGAAGCTCTTGCGAATATGGCCGTACATCTCCCGCATGCAGCGATCAAATCCGATGTTGAACGTGAAATTCCAAACCGTCGCGATCGTGGCAGAGCCGATACCCACCACACCCATGTGCGTCATGGGCTTGTTGAACAAGGCTGCCGAGGCCGGGATGATGATCATCAACCCGATAGCCTCGAACATCAAAGCGTGCCGCACCCGATCAGAAAGACTGCGCGTTTTCATCATTTTTCTCCAATCACATTGATTGGTGTGCAATGTATCTTGATATCAAATAATGAAAAGTTATATTCCATCTTAAAATCAGATAGATGAGCATATCCATGGATCAACTGGAAGCATTCGTCTCGGCGGCAGAAAAAGGATCGTTTTCTGCCGCCGGACGAGCTTTGCGCAAGGCGCAATCAGCCGTCAGCACCCAGGTTTCAAACCTGGAAACGGATCTTGGGGTGATGCTGTTCAACCGTTCCGGGCGCAACCCCTCGTTGACGGCTGCGGGCGAGCGCCTGCTGGCTGAGGCCAGGCTGATCCTCGATCGCCGCGAACACCTCATTGGGGTTGCGGCGAGCTTCGAGGCGCATGTTGAAAAGCGCCTTGTCGTAGCCATCGACGAGCTCTACCCGGAGCATGTGCAGGGAGAGCTATTCGCCGAGTTCGCGAGCCTCTTTCCCCATGTCGAACTGGAGTTGCTGTTCCCCATGATGGAGGATGTCAGCAATATGATTCTTGATGGAAAAGCGGATATCGGAGTGATGTGGCGCCAGGAATCGCTGCCCGCAGAACTTGGCTTTCACACTATTGGCTGGGTACCGCTCAAACTGGTTTGCGGAAGCAACCATCCGCTTGCGCACACCGTTGTCGACTGGGAGGAGCTCAAGCGTCACCGCCAAATCATGGTGACCCTGAGGTCCGAGGGAACCGAAAAGCACCGCCTTCGCGTCGCTGCCGAGGTCTGGTGGGTCGAAAGCCACTGGGTCATCCTGCAAATCCTCAAGCAAGGAATTGGCTGGGCACTGATCCCTGATCACATCATCGCGCGCTCGCCTATCGCCAAGGACCTCGTCATGCCAGCGCTACGATTCGACGAAGGGGCGCACCCAGTGGCCTTGGAGCTGGTTTGGCACAAGCAGCGGCCCAGCGGGCCCGCGGCCACATGGCTGCGCGAGAGATTTGCGGCAACGAAGATCTATACGTGACAATTTCCGAGAAAGATCGAAGCGATACCGTTGACGGCTTCGACACAAACGTCCGCCACGGATCGTTCTCTGCCATTCCTTCTTCAAGCCCGATCAAAAAAACCGCTCCAGCAAAACTGACGCGGTTTTTTCATGGGCGTATCGATCACTTATTCCACGCGCGTCACCGCCTGGGGCTTGAAGCCCAGGTCGGCGGCCTTGCCCTTGCGGCCGCGGTTGCCGCGGGCGTTGTTGAGGCTGCGGATCTCCAACGTCTCGGTACGCGCCTTGCCGCCACGCCCCACGCCATCCAGGCGAATGCTGCGCGTATAGGCGGCAGCGCCGGCCAGCTGGTCCTTGTCTTCCAGGCTGATCAGCATCAGGCCGCGCCCGCCCTTGGGCATGGCCTTGAGCTCGGCGATCTCGAAGGTCAGAATGCGACCGCCCACCGAGGCGCAGATCACATGGCTGGCGGGGTTGAGCAAACCGGCCCCCTGATCGCCGCCTTCCACATATTCGGCACGCGCATTCATGGGCACGCCATGCACCACCGAAGGCGCGCACAGTGTCTCGCCCTCGCCCAGCGTGACAAAGGCCTTGCCGGCCTTCTGGCGCGAGACCATATCGCCCACATTCGCCGTGAAGCCATAGGCGCCCGAGCCCGACAGCAGCAGCTGTGTGCTTTCGCTGCCGGCAAAGTAGTACAGCAGCTGGGTACCGGCTTCGAGTTCGATCATCGTCGTCACGGGCTGGCCGTCGCCGCGTCCGCCCGGCAGGGCCGATACCGGCACCGAGTAGACCCGGCCGTTGCTGCCAAAGGCCAGCAACTGATCGACGGTGCGGCACTCGAACGTGCCGTAGAGGCTGTCGCCGGCCTTGAAGCTCAGCGTGGCAGCGTCCACACCATGGCCTTGACGCGTGCGCACCCAGCCCTTTTCGGAAATGATCACGGTCGTGGGTTCATCCACCACCTTGACCTCGGCCACCACCTTTTTCTCCTCGTGGATCAGCGTGCGACGGGCATCGCCGAAGGTCTTGGCATCGGCCTCGATTTCCTTGCAGATCAGGCGGCGCATGGTCGCTTCGCTGCCCAGGATGTCCTCCAGCTTGCCCTGCTCGCTGCGCAGCTCCTTGAGCTCCTGCTCGATCTTGATGGCCTCCAGGCGCGCCAATTGACGCAGACGGATTTCAAGAATGTCCTCGGCCTGACGCTCGGAGAGATTGAAGGCGTCGATCAGGGCCTGCTTGGGTTCATCGCTGGCGCGGATGATGGCAATAACCTTGTCGATATTGAGCAGCACGGCCTGACGGCCTTCGAGGATGTGGATGCGATCGAGCACCTTCTCCAGCCGGTGCTGGCTGCGTCGCGTCACGGTCTGGAAGCGGAAGGCAATCCACTCCTCCAGCATCTGGCGCAGCGACTTCTGCACCGGGCGGCCATCGAGGCCGATGCTGGTCAGGTTGATCGAGCTCGAAGACTCCAGGCTGGTGTGGGCCAGCAGCGCCGTGATCAGCTCCGACTGGGGAATCTTGCCGGTCTTGGGTTCGAACACGATGCGTACCGGCGCATCCTTGCTCGACTCGTCGCGCACGCAGTCCAGCACGGCCAGCATGCTGGCCTTGAGCTGGGTCTGCTCCTGACTCAGCGCCTTCTTGCCGGTCTTGACCTTGGGGTTGGTGATGTCCTCGATCTCTTCGAGCACCTTCTGGGCCGACACGCCGGGCGGCAGCTCGGTCACCACCAGTTGCCACTGGCCGCGTGCCAGCTCTTCGATCTTCCAGCGCGCACGCACCTTGAGACTGCCACGACCCGTGCGGTAGGCATCGGCAATATCGCTGCTGGACGAAATGATCTGGCCGCCGCCCGGATAGTCGGGGCCGGGAATCAGCGCCAGCAACTCTTCCTCGGGCAGTTGCGGCTTCTTGATCAAGGCCACGCAGGCCGCTGCCACCTCGGGCAGATTGTGGCTCGGGATTTCCGTTGCCAGACCCACGGCGATGCCGCTGGCGCCATTGAGCAGCGAGAACGGCAGACGCGCCGGAAGCTGCTTGGGCTCCTGGGTGCTGCCGTCGTAGTTGGGCACAAAGTCCACGGTGCCCATATCGATTTCGTCGAGCAGCAGGCCGGTGATCTTGGACAGGCGCGCCTCGGTGTAACGCATGGCCGCTGCGCCGTCGCCGTCGCGGCTGCCGAAGTTGCCCTGGCCGTCGACCAGCGGATAGCGCTGATTGAAGTCCTGGGCCATGCGCACCAGTGCGTCGTAGGCCGACTGGTCGCCGTGCGGGTGAAAGCGGCCCAGCACGTCGCCGACGACACGGGCGCTCTTGACCGGCTTGGCCGCCGTATTGCCGTGCGGGCCGCTATAGCCCAGACCCATGCGGTCCATGGCATAGAGGATGCGGCGCTGCACGGGCTTGAGGCCATCGCTGACATCGGGCAGGGCACGACCCTTGACCACCGACAAAGCGTATTCGAGATAGGCGCGCTGTGCGTATTGACCCAGGTCCAGTGCATCGCCAGCGGCTTGTTGAGACAAATCCAGTGTGGTTTGATCGCTCATGAATTCTTCGTGATTTTCCAAATTGCGCCGATCCGGCGACTCAAGGTATTTGCGCGTCCGCAGCCGCAGAGGCCGCGCCCGGCAGAGTCATGCGTATGCGGGAGCCGCCGCGGCCAGCCGAGCCGGCCGCAGCCAGCCGGCCGCTCAGGGGCCGGGCTGCCTGCAACTGCTCGTAAATGCCCGTGACGGCCTTGACGTAATTCATTGTTTCTTTGTAGGGCGGAATCGCCTTGCCGAATTTCTGCACCGCACCTTCGCCCGCGTTATAGGCTGCCAGCACCAGATCGAGCCGGCCCGGGAACAAGTCCATCAGATAGCTCAGATAGCGCGCGCCGGCAGGCACGTTCACGGCCGGGTCGGCCAGCTGCTGCTGCATGCTGCGCTTTTTGCTGGCCGACACGCCAAAGCGCTCTGCCGTGGCCGGCATCAGCTGCATCAGGCCGACAGCGCCCTTGGGCGAGACGGCCTGGGCATCAAAGCCGGACTCCACGGCGATCACGGCCTTGATCAGGTCGTAGTCCACGCCGGTTCTCTCGGCCGCTTTCTGCAGATGCGGCCTCACGCTCTTGTAGCGCGGCGAGACCTCGAAAAAGCTCTGCATGCGCGTGCGGGCGTTGAGCCCCTCGGCCGCCGAATCCTGCTTGAGCTGCAGACCCGGTTGGCTGCTGTCGTAGAGCTCGCCCTTGAAGAACAGCTTGTAGCGCTCGTCCAGCGCCTCGGCCGCAAAGTGCGTGACGCCGAATTCGTCGACATAGGCCCAGAGATCGGCATGCGCCGCCGGCGCCAGGGCCAGCCAGCCCGAGCCCGCCAGCAGGGCCGCCACCACCGCACGTCGCAAGCGCACGGACGCGAACCCGCCGCGCGCGGGCGGCTGGCTGGGTGAGGCATCGAACATGGGCTTGTGCATGGCTGGCTCCATCGACCGCTGGTGAGCGCTAGTGCAGGCGTTGTAACGCCCGCCTAGATATCGACCTCCACGGCATCGCCATGCAGCTCCATCAGCTCGCGGCGGGCGGCGGCTTCGCCCTTGCCCATGAGCTTGGTGACCACGGCCTCCGACTGTGCAAAGTCCAGATTCATGAACTGCACCGGCAGCAGACGACGCGTATCGGGGTTCAGCGTGGTTTCCCACAGCTGTTCGGCATTCATCTCGCCCAGGCCCTTGAAACGGCTGACCTGGCATTTCTCGCGCGGCACGCCGTCCTTGGCGCATTTCTCGATGATGGCATCGAGCTCGCCCGCATCCAGCGCATAGACCTTGATGGCGGGCTTTTTGCCGCGCGCCGGCACGTCCACCCGGAACAGCGGCGGCAGCGCCACATGGATGTGGCCGGCCTCGATGAGCTTGGGGAAATGCTTGAAGAACAGCGTCAGCAGCAGCACCTGGATGTGCGAGCCGTCCACGTCCGCATCCGAGAGAATGCAGATCTTGCCGTAGCGCAGGCCGGACAGGTCGGGCTCGTCATTGGGGCCATGCGGGTCCACGCCGATCGCCACCGAGATATCGTGGATTTCGTTGTTGGCGAACAGCCGGTCGCGGTCCACCTCCCAGGTGTTGAGCACCTTGCCGCGCAGCGGCAGGATCGCCTGGGTTTCCTTGTCGCGGCCCATCTTGGCGCTGCCGCCCGCAGAGTCGCCCTCGACCAGGAACACCTCGTTGACGGCGATGTCCTTGCTCTCGCAATCGGTCAGCTTGCCGGGCAGCACGGCCACGCCGCTGCCCTTGCGCTTTTCCACCTTCTGGCCCGCCTTCTGGCGGGTCTGGGCCGCCTTGATGGCGATCTCGGCCAGCTTCTTGCCCCAGTCCACGTGCTCGTTGAGCCACAGCTCCAGCGCCGGGCGCACAAAGCCCGAGACCAGACGCACGGCATCGCGCGAATTCAGGCGCTCCTTGATCTGGCCCTGGAACTGCGGGTCCAGCACCTTGGCGTTGAGCACATAGCTGGCGCGCGCGAACACGTCGTCGGGCATCAGCTTGACGCCCTTGGGTAGCAGCGAGTGCATGTCGATGAAGGCCTTGACGGCCTGGAACAGGCCGTCGCGCAGGCCGCTGTCATGCGTGCCGCCCGCCGTGGTCGGAATCAGGTTGACATAGCTTTCGCGCAGCGGCGCGCCATCTTCGGTAAAGGCCACGCACCAGGCCGCGCCCTCGCCTTCGGCAAAGCTGTCGTTGTTCTTGTCGGCAAAGCCCTCGCCCTCGAACAGGGGAATGACGGGCTCGCCATTCAGGCTCTGCGCCAGATAGTCGCGCAGGCCGCCCTTGAACTGCCAGCTCTGGGTGTCGCGCGATTTTTCGTTGACCAGCGAAACGGCCACGCCGGGCATGAGCACGGCCTTGCTGCGCAGCAGATGCACCAGCTCGCCCATGGGCAGGGCCGAGGATTCGAAGTATTTGGCATCGGGCCAGGCACGTACCGTCGTGCCCTGCTTGCGCTCGCCGGCCTGCAGAGGGCGCACCTTGAGCGGCTCGATCACATCGCCGCCCGAGAACACCAGCGTGGCCACCTGGCCGTCGCGATGCACCTGCACCTCCAGGCGCGTGGCCAGCGCATTCGTCACCGAGACGCCCACGCCATGCAGACCGCCCGAGAAACTGTAGGCGCCGCCATTGCCCTTGTCGAACTTGCCGCCCGCGTGCAAACGGGTGAAGACCAGCTCCACCACGGGCGCCTTTTCCTCGGGATGCAGACCAAAGGGAATGCCGCGCCCGTCGTCCTCCACACTATAGGAGCCGTCGGCGTGCATGGTGAACTTGATTTTCTTGCCGTAGCCGGCAAGCGCCTCGTCGGCCGCGTTGTCGATCACCTCCTGCAGGATGTGCAGGGGGTTGTCGGTGCGCGTATACATGCCGGGACGCTGTTTGACAGGCTCCAGACCCTTGAGAACGCGGATCGAGCCTTCGGAATATTCGTTGGACGGTTTGACTGCCATGGGGGCGGATTGTAGTGGCCTCTCCGAATGAGAGCTGGATAAATTCACAGTTGTTTACTCCCAATACTCTTGCACAAAGCCCGAACATCTGTCTTGGCAACGTGTTTTTACCGGGTCTTCATCGCTGCGGATACTCTGAAAACAATAGCATTTACCGCTTGCCATTCATGCGTTATGGATAGTTTCAAATCAATATCCATTACACGGATTGCGCAAAGCGCTCACTTTTTATTTTTTTCTGCCCAGCTCCGGCTCCCGCGCCGCAGCTTGCCGGTCACGCATTCTGGCAGGGCAGCCTGCCACGCATGTGACGGCCTGTGCAGGCGCAAAACAGCTTGTTTCGTTAAAGTGACAAGTTGACCGCACCCCAAGCCTTTTTTCGCACACACGGCATGACTACAAAGACAACTCAAGCCCCCATGTCCATGGCGCAGATTCTTCTGTGCGGTGGCGCCATCGTCACGCTCTCCATGGGCATACGCCACGGCTTCGGCCTGTGGCTGCAACCTATCACCCAGGAGATGGGCTGGACGCGCGAGAACTTTTCCCTGGCCATTGCCGTGCAGAACCTGTCCTGGGGCATCTTGGGCATCTTTGTCGGCATGCTGGCCGACCGCATCGGCGCCTTCAAGGTGCTGATCGGCGGCTCCATCCTCTATGCGCTGGGCCTGGCCGGCATGGCGCTGTCTCCCGATGCCACCGTGTTTTTGCTGACCGCCGGCGTGCTGATCGGCGCGGCCCAGGCCGGCACCACCTATGCCGTGATCTACGGCGTGCTGGGCCGGCAGATTCCCGTGGCGCGGCGCAGCTGGGCCATGGGCGTGGCCGCGGCAGCGGGATCGTTTGGCCAGTTCTTCATGGTGCCCGTGGAAGGCAAGCTGATCGCGCAGTTCGGCTGGTCCAATGCCTTGTTGATACTGGCGCTGTTCGCGCTGCTGATCGCCGCCCTGGCCTTTGGCCTGCGCGAGCCGGGCTTTGGCGGCAGCACGCCCATCAAGCGCGAGCAGACCGTGGGCCAGGCGCTCAGGGAAGCCTGGACCTACCCCAGCTTTCTGCTGCTGATGGCGGGCTACTTTGTCTGCGGCTTCCAGGTCATGTTCATCGGGGTGCACATGCCCAGCTATCTGAAGGACTTCGGCATGGCGCCCCATGTGGCCAGCTATTCGCTGGCACTGGTCGGCCTGTTCAATATCTTCGGCACCTATCTGGCCGGCAATCTGGGCCAGAAGCTGCCCAAGCGCTACCTGCTGTCGGGCATCTACGGTCTGCGCTCGGTGGCCACCGTGGCCTTTTTGCTGGCACCGCTGTCGCCCTGGTCGGTCTATGCCTTCTGCGCCGCCATGGGCTTTCTGTGGCTGTCCACCGTGCCGCTGACCAATGCCACCATCGCCCAGATCTTCGGCGTGCAGCATCTGTCCATGCTGGGCGGCTTTGTCTTCTTCAGCCACCAGATCGGCAGCTTCCTGGGCGTATGGCTTGGCGGCTATCTCTACGATATCAACGGCAACTACGATATGGTCTGGTACATCTCGATTGCCCTGGGCATTTTTGCCGCCGTCGTCAACCTGCCCGTGCGCGAGGCAGCCATTGTGCGCCGCGCGCCCAGCGCCGCCTGATACCGGAGACACCACCATGCAGCTCAAACTCTGGCAACGCATCTCCATCTGGTGTGCCGTGCTCGTGCTGCTGCTGGCGGTGTTTGCCCTGTATCTGCAACCGGAATTCATGCTCACACTCGCAGACCAGGTCTGGGCCTGCTTCTGAGCTCTTGGGCAAGCTGCCCGGGCGGCATGGCCGGGAGAGAGCATGACCCGCATCATCATCACCGGAGCCTCGGACGGCATAGGCGCCGAAATGGCCCGACAGCTGGCACAAACCCATCAGAGCCGGCTGCAGCTGACGCTGGCCGCGCGCAATGCCGGCAATCTGCAAGCCGTGGCAGAGCAATGCCGGGCCCTGGGGGCGCAGGTGCTGACAGTTCCCACCGATGTGAGCGAAGAGGCCCAGTGCCGCGCGCTGATCGACGCAGCCGTGCAGCAGTTTGGCGGGCTGGACGCCCTGATCAACAATGCCGGCATCTCGGCCCATGCGCTGTTCGAACAGGTCAGCGCACAAGACCTGGGCTGGTATGAGAGGCTGATGCGCATCAACCTCTGGGGCAGCGTCTGGTGCACCCATGCGGCGCTGCCGCACCTCAAGGCCAGCCAGGGCTCCATCGTCGCCGTGTCTTCGCTGGCCGGTCTGATCGGCGTGCCGGGTCGCACGGCCTACAGCGCCAGCAAGTTCGCCATGGCCGGCTTCTTCGAAGCCCTGCGCATCGAGCTCAAACCCGCCGGCGTGAGCGTGACCACGGCCTACCCCGGCGTGGTGGATACGCGCATCCGCTACCACGGCTACAACGCCAGAGGCGAGGCCGCAGGCGTCAGCGGCCTCAAGGAAGACGGCGCGATGACGGTGGCCGAATGCGCGCGCCTCATACTCGACGGCATGAGGCGCCGCCAGCGCGAGGTGGTGATGACGGGCAAGGGCAAGCTGGGCCGCTTCATCAAGCTGATCGCCCCTGGCATGGTGGAAGACATGGCCCTGGCCGCGCTCAAGGACGATGTGAAGCCGCACTGAGCCGGCGCGAGCTGCTGCCGATGCAGCGACGCACGGGCCATGCGAGGATTTGGCTGCGGGCACTGCTATAGTTTTCGCAAGATGACCAGCAACACCCAGCCTCCCACACCCGCCGCCATTCCTGCGATTGCCGCCAGCCACTGCGCGCCGGCGCCCTCCGCCTGGATTGCCCGCTTTGCCCATCTGCTACGCCCGCAGGGCTCTGTACTGGATCTGGCCTGCGGCATGGGCCGCCATACCCGTTTCCTCTCGGCCTTGAATCACGCGTTGACCAGCGTGGACAAGGCGCCGGAAGCGACCCGGTCCGTGGCGGATATCGCCGAGACGATTACCGCCGACATCGAGAACAACGCCTGGCCGCTGACGGGCCGCAGCTTTGATGGCGTGGTCGTCACCAACTATCTGTGGCGTCCGCTGTGGCCGCAGATTCTGAACAGCGTCAGGCCCGGCGGCGTGCTGCTCTACGAAACCTTCGCCCAGGGCAACGAGGCCTATGGCAAGCCCTCGCGCCCGGACTTCCTGCTGGCGCCAGCCGAGTTGCTGCAGGTCTGCGCAGGCTGGAGCATCGTCGCCTACGAGCACGGCCTGCTGCACCAGCCCGAGCGCGTGGTGCAGCGCATTGCCGCCATCAGGCCCGATGGCCCGGCCGCGCCTGCCGCATTGCTTCAAGCCTGACGCCCCTCTTCTGCATCCACATCTGCCCGACCGCCATGCCCGCCTACGCCCTGCTGCTTGCCCACGACGAACACCCCAGTGCCTCGACAGAGTGGCCCGCAGAGCCCGGCGGCAGTTGTGACGGCTGGGCCGAATGGTTCAGCAGCACACCGCTGTTGTTCAGCGTGCTGCTGGGCGATGCGCGGCATCTGCCCGAACTGGTTCCCTGCAGCGCCTACCAGGACAAGCAAAGCCTCTCGGCCCTGGCCGCACCCATGGAGCAGGTCCGGGCCCGCTGGCAATGGCTGAGGAGCGTGATTGAGCCATTGCCCGCAAAAAGCCCTGCGCATTGGCCCGACTCCGTCAAGAAGCAATGGCAGCACATCGATCACACCATCAGCACCAGCACGCGCCAGTGGCTGCTGCTGGACTGCGCCACGCTATGTCCGCATGACTTTGACGAAGCGGAGTTCACGACCTTTTTGCAGGCCCAGCGCGAGCTATGCCGGCAATGGAGCTGCAGCGGCGGCGAGCTGCCCGAATCCCTGCAGGCCTTGAAGCGGGCACCGCAATCCCATCTGGGATGGTGGAGCGATTCGGTCATTGCACGCACCGAGGTGATCGAGCAGCAAAGCGAAGAAGACTGGCCCGCCTGGCTGGCCGATCACTACGAGCCGCGCCGCCATGGCGCCTGGGACGAAGCGACCGAAAGCTATTACGTCATGCCCAAACTGCACCCGCGCACGGGCCTGAAGCCACAGAACGAAGCCGAGCGCGACCACTGGCCTGTGGGCATGGTCACGCCCTATGGCCGCTGGCTTCAGCGCCCCCTGGAAGGCGCGAGCATGACTTTTGTCTCTGGCGAGCATCTGAGCGTGCACTATCCCGAGACCACGCCGGGCGAAGGCGCGAGGTCCGGCATCAAGGATTTGAACGGCATCTGGCTGGTATCGCCCTCCGAGGGCTATCGCGACGCCTATGCCGTCACGCCCCATGTGATGGCCTGCAGATCACCGAGGCAGGAAAACATGCAGGACCTGCGCAACCTGCCCGGCCTCGCGTTGCTGCACGAAGGGCTCAGCAGCATCGACTACAACGAGGAGCAGGACGAATTCATCCGTGCCGAACAAGGCCCTTATGGCGACTCGCGCCAGCTGCTGCTCAAGCCAGACGGCCACCCTGTGTTTGATGCGGGCCGCTATGAGCACATCAACGACTTCAGCGCCAAGACAGAACTGGCCGTCGCCTGCGTCCGGGAACCCTTTGTCAACGAGCAGGGCGAACAGGAGCACCGCATCCTCGAAGGCGTGATTGACATCCGCGGCCAGGAAATCATCCCCTGTCAGTTCAAGACCATAGAGCGCGGCTTCAGCAGCTCGCCCCCCAAGGTATTTCCCGGTCGCAAGCTTCTGGCCATCACCGAAAAAGGCGAGCCGCGCATCTTCAACACCAAAGGCAAGCTGCTGGCCGCCCCTGATATCTGGTGCCCGCCGCTGAACTGCAGTCCGAAGAAAAATGAACTGCTCACCTTTGTGGGCGAAGGGCCGGGGGCCGAACTGGTCATGTTCTCCATCCAGGATTTCAGCATCACCCGCACCGGAGAAACCTGGGAGGACTACCGTAACGCACTGCGCGGCATGTTCAAGGGCTTAGGTGGCGACACCCCCGAAACCACGACCATGACCCGCGCGGAACTGATAGAGGCAGAGGATGGGGCCTGGATGCAGGATATATCGCGCATCCTCTGCCTGAATGACGAAAGCCGGACCGCAGAACTGCTGCAGCAATGGCGCGACTGCGTGGCGGCACCTGATCCTGACGACATGGGCTGGGACGAAGATGACGAGATCGACCCCGATGTCATGCATCTGCCCGCTGGTGAAAACGCGCTGACCCTGTACTGGGTGCATCTGCTTGCCGTTGCCGGTCAGTTCGCCCGCTTTGACTGGAAGGATGCCGACGGCATTGCGAACACGCACTGGCTGCCCGGCACCGATGACTGGCAGTGGGACACGCCCGCTGACGGTGTTGAATCGGGCCTGGAGCATATGGCCGAGCATATGGCCGGCCGCCAGCTGGCCCTGATCAAGCTGGCCACCGATGACGACAGCCTGCGCGTGACCGTGGTGCGCTCGGCAGATGCCGAGGACTTCATGGAGCGGCTGGCGCAGGCCCATATCAGCGCCTGGAACTACAGCGCGAACTGAAGCGATGCCAGCGTGGCAGGAACCACGGTCGCCGGGCCTGCCTGCAGGCTTTGAGGAAAACGGCCGGACCGCATTGAGCAAGACTTGCAAAGCCGCCAGATTGCAGCCATGCCGTCCGAAACAAAGCCATGATCAACGAACAATATGACGCACATAAATTAAATATTTCGTCATTTCGTCATTTATCAACAACACTTCGACAAAAACAGAGTTTTGCTAGACACTGTTGATCGCAAACCACTGCCTGCACCCTGTCCCTGTTTGTAGAATTCATTTTTACCGTTTTCTGATTGCGGATATGACATCACCCTCCGTTGCTCTCACTGGCAGCATTGTTGCCCTCATTACGCCCATGCTCGAAGACGGTAGCGTCGACTACCCGTCGCTGCGCAAACTCATCGACTGGCATGTGGCCGAAGGCACCAACTGCATCGGTGTGGTCGGCACCACCGGTGAATCGCCCACCGTGAATGTCGAAGAGCATTGCGAAATCATTCGTGTCGCCGTGGAACAGGCCGCCGGCCGCGTCTCCATCATGGCCGGCTGCGGTGCCAACAGCACGCACGAAGCCATCGAGCTGGCCAAGTACGCCAAGAAGGTGGGCGCCGACAGCCAGCTGCAGGTCGTTCCCTACTACAACAAGCCCACACAGGAAGGCCAGTACCAGCACTTCAAGGCCATCGCCGAAGCCACTGGCGACCTGCCCGTGGTCCTGTACAACGTGCCCGGCCGCTCGGTTGCGGACATGCAGCACGACACCGTGCTGCGCCTGGCCCAGATCCCCGGCATCATCGGCATCAAGGAAGCCACCGGCAACATCGAGCGTGCCCAATGGCTGATCCGCGACGTGCCTGCCGGCTTCGGCGTCTACTCCGGTGACGACCCCACCGCCGTGGCACTGATGCTGTGCGGCGGCCACGGCAATATCAGCGTGACGGCCAACGTCGCTCCTCGCCTGATGAGCGAGCTGTGCAAGGCCGCCATGGCCGGCGATACCAAGCGCGCCATGGAAATCCAGTTCAAGCTCATGCCCCTGCACAAGAGCCTGTTTGTGGAAGCCAATCCCATTCCCGTGAAATGGGCAGCAGCCCGCATGGGTTTGTGCGGCCCCGCCATGCGCCTGCCCATGACGCCGCTGAGCGAGCAATGCGAAGCAGTTGTTGAGGATGCTCTGCGTAAAGTTGGCGTACTCTGATCGAGTTGCGCTAAGCTAGCGGTTTTTCGCACATAGCTTGAACGCTACCCAAGGACAATCCGCGTGAAACAACAAACAGCACGTTTGAGCCTGCTCAGCATCGCGCTGGGCCTGTCTGCCTGCACGACCACGTTCCAAGAGACCAAGATCGACTACAAGAGCGCGGGCAAGAATCAAGCTCCCTCTCTTGAAGTCCCTCCGGATCTGACGCAGCTGTCGCAAGACTCGCGCTATACCGTCCCTGGTGGCGTGGTATCCGCTGCTGCCATGCAGGCCAATGCCAAGGCCGCCAAGCCTGCCGACAACAACACCGCGGCCAACAAGATTGGCGACGTCCGCATCGAGCGCGACGGTGCCGAGCATTGGCTCGTGGTTGATCGTGCAGCCGACAAGCTCTGGGAGCCCACTCGCGACTTCTGGCTGGAAAACGGCTTCATCTACTCGATGGAAGACCGCCAGCTGGGCATTCTCGAGACCGACTGGGCCGAAAACCGCGCCAAGCTGCCTCAGGACATCATCCGCAAAAGCCTGGGCAAGGTGTTCGATTCGCTCTATTCCACCAGCGAGCGCGACAAATTCCGCACCCGCCTGGAGCGCGAACCCGATGGCAAGACCCGCATCTATGTCACCCACCGTGGCATGCAGGAGGTCTACACCAGCGAGCGCAAGGACAACACCATCTGGCAACCACGTCCTCGCGACCCCGAACTGGAAACCGAATTCCTGCGCCGCATCATGGTCAAGCTGGGCGTGAGCGAAGAGCAGGCCTCTGCCGTCGCCAAGGCGGACAAGTCTGCAGCCACCACCTCGACCGGCGCACGCATGGACACCATCAACGGCGTGCCCACGCTGCAGCTGGAAGAAGGCTTTGAGCGCGCATGGCGCCGCGTTGGCGTGGCGCTGGACCGCACCGGCTTCACCGTGGAAGACCGCGACCGCAGCCGCGGCCTCTACTATGTGCGCTACGTGGACCCGAACGCCAAGCCTGAGTCCAAGGGCTTCTTCAGCAAGATCTTCAGCCAGGGCAAGGAAGCTGCCGCGCCTCAGAAGTATCAGATCCAGGTCAAGGGTGACGGCAACAAGTCCCAGGTCAGCGTGCTCAATGAGCAAGGCCAGCCGGACAGCTCCGCCAACGGCCAGCGTATCGTGCGCATCATCACCGATGATCTGAAGTAAAGAGCGCTGCACCCCATACAAAAGCCACCAAACTCAGCTCTGGTGGCTTTTTTCATGTCCTAACGAATCGAACTTCGGCTTGGGGGCTGCCGCTCATGGCGTGCGCTTGCCCGCCAAAATCCGCCCAAGTGCAGATTACAGGTGCAGACCTTATATGCCGGCAAGCATCCGCAGCTCGAAAATCCGCTGCGAAATCCAGACGTAAAAAAACCGCACCTGAGTGCGGTTTTTTTATGCTTGAGGCCTGGGCCTCAAGCTGGCTGATGCAGCGAATTACTTGGCAGCAGGAGCTTCAGCGGCGGGAGCAGCAGGAGCGTCAGCGGCAGGAGCAGCAGGAGCGTCAGCGGCGGGGGCAGCAGGAGCGTCAGCGGCAGGAGCAGCAGCGTCAGCGGCGGGAGCAGCAGGAGCTTCAGCAGCAGGAGCGGGAGCAGCAGGAGCTTCCACAGCAGGTGCGGGAGCAGCAGGAGCTTCTTCCTTCTTGCCGCAAGCAGCCAGAGCAGCAGCAGCGATCACGGTAGCCAGAATCAGAGAGTTCTTCATGACAGTTTCCTAAATGGTAGGTTCAGCAGACGGTATGCAGATTGCCATTACGGTCAGCCTTTTGCAGCTATTGATCGCTCTGGCAGATCAGGTCAAACGATAAATTCGACTCAGCCCGCATTATAGGTAGTTTTGCCCATTGCTGACTAACACTGACAGCAACCAAACAATTCTGCACAAATCGGTGCGTTCTCATTTACCGGGCAAGCCCACGCTTGCCTTGAGCCACACTGTGGAGCATAAATTTATTCCTGTCAAATCCCTGACAAAGCTTTGATAAAGATTTACATAACCTACACAAAGCCTGCGAAATCAACAGGAGCCACAGAGGACAAACCCGTAAGTTAGCACGATCGCTGTTACAAGTCCACCCTGTTTCAGTCGCCGGAGCGAACCCAGCCAGCATCAAACCACGACGACAGCAACTCCAGCGCGTCATCGCTGGCAGTTGCCAGATCCTTGCGCGACAGGGCTCGGCTGTCTGCCAGCTTGCGCATCAAGGTGGCATCGCGGCCGCCAGCCAGATAGCTTTCGCCATTGATGAAGATGTGCTTGGCGTCATACATCATGCGTGTGCGGCGATCCAGCACCACGCTCTCGAACATGCCGTTTTCATCGCCATGCTCGAACCAGACATTGGGCTTGGGGTCGCTCAGGTACTCGCCCAGCGCACGCTCCAGCGCCAGCGGCTCGGCCATGGCCTTCTTCAGTGCCTCGCGGGCAAAGTCATACATGCCTTCAGGAATCAGCGCCGGGTTGCTCACGGCCTCCTGTTTGGGGTCGCGATAAATGACCGGAGTTTCGGGCTCGTCGGGCTCGTCCGACATGCGCAGCAGCAACTCGCGACCCAGCTCGCTGCGATCGGGCGAGCGAAAGCCTATCGAATACGTCATGCATTCACCTTCTGCCACTCCGTCATGCGCCCATTTGGGCGGCAGATACAGCATGTCGCCGGGCTCCAGAACAAACTCTTCCTCGGGCTCGAAATTGGAGAGAATCTTCAGCGGCTTGCCCTGCTGCAGAGACAGGTCTTTTTGACGACCGATGCGCCAGCGGCGCCTGCCCTGGGCCTGCAGCAAAAACACGTCATAGCTGTCGAAATGCGGGCCTACGCCCCCTTGATCGGTGGCAAAGCTGATCATCAGATCATCGAGGCGCGCCTCGGGCACAAAGCGGAATTGCTGCAGCAACTCATGCGCCTTGGCGTCATGCATGTCCACGCCCTGCACCAGCACGGTCCAGCCCGGCTTGGTCAATGCAGGCAGGCTGCGACGGGACAGCGGGCCGTGGCTGAGCTTCCAGTTGTCGCCTTCGAGCTGCTGGATCAGGCGCGACTCCACGCCATCCTCGCCCGCCATGGCCAGCAGGCGAGCACGCGGAATCGGGGCCTTGAAGCCGGGGATGGCCTGGCGCACCAGCAAAGGCTTTTTATGCCAATGCTTGCGCATGAATTGAGAGGCGGTGAGCCCACCCAGCAGGGTGAGCGGCGTATTGATGTCCATGAATACAGTCCTGCTTTCTAAGCAACGGCCTGCATTGTCCTATAGGCCTCGAAAACGCTGGTCGGCACAGATCAATGACCGAGCGCTCTGAACTCGGACGGCGACATGCCGGCATAGGCCTTGAAGGCCCGGCTGAAGTGCGCGCTGTTGCCAAAACCACAGCCCATGGCAATGTCTGTAATGGTGCGGTGCGCGAGCGCCGGGGAATGCAGCTCCCGCATGCAAAGCTCCAGTCGGCTCTGCTGGATGAAGCCGCCCAGCGACTGGTCTCGCCCCGCAAAGGCGTTGTGCAGATGCCGACGGCTGCAATTGAGTGCTTCGGCCACCTGATCGACCGACAACCCGGGGTCGCGCACATGGCTGGCCACATGCTCGCAGATGCGGTCGTACAGGGCCTGCTTCTGCGTCACCGCCGTGGCCTGCCCGCCAAGGGCCTGCAGGGACAGATGCACCATATCCACCAGCAACTCCCCGGCGCGGCGCGCCAGCGGTGCCGTCATATTGTCCAGTTCCTGGTAAGTGCTGCGCATCGTCTGCAGAGCAATGCGCGCAATGCCGGCGCTGCCCCCCACCGATCGACCCATGAGATTTTCCAGACGCAGGCCTCGCTCGGCAATGCTCTGTTTGGGCACCATCATGATCAGGTGCTCCGTGTGCCGGGGATTGGCCACCACATAGGGCTGCGAGGTGTCATAGATGGCCCAGCTGCCATTGCTCACGCAGGCCTTGCTACCGTACTGCTCCACCTCGGCATGGCCGCTCCAGGGCGCCACGATCTTGAGATAGGCCGCTTCGCTGTCGCGCAGACGGTGGCTGTCGCGTATGACGCGGTGGCGCCCGGCATCCAGCTTGGTGAGCATCACATCGCCTGCGTATGCCACGCTCAGATGCCCGTCAAAACAGGTGTCGCCATACAGATCCGTATCCAGACCCGAGAACAACTGCGCCATCCAGCCCTGCCAGGCTGGTGCAGTTTCCTTCTCGGGAAGACCATCGGTACTCAGTACCACGGGCGCGGTCATGGGCCTTGACTCCTCGTTGTATCTATCTCTGCCTGTACCGACAAAGTACAGCAATTATCGGTAAGTGAGCACTTTCGTGCTCATGCCGGAAAGAATCTCCCACACTGCATTCAAACTAGTGCAAACCCTAGGTTGCGTGCACGATTCGTCAAACGGTTTGTGCACATTGCGCACAGCATCTTGCCAAGGCTTTTCCTACGATCACTCACACGCCAGTGTCAGGCGAAACACCACAAAAGGGGGGGAGACAAGCCCGGTGACACAAGCCTTGTGCAACGGCACCAGCTCCCACTTTTTTCAACTTGCAGCAACAAGCAGTGACCGCGGTCACGCGACCTTGGTAGCGAAGGAAGCGAAGATGATTGAACAAAGCATGCTCATCGGCGGTCAGACCGCACAGGCCAGCAATGGCGCCACTTTCGAGCGCAGAAACCCTCTGGACGGATCGGTCGCCACGCGTGCCCCGGCCGCCACAACAGCCGACGCCGTGCGTGCCGTGGAAGCCGCTCAGGCGGCCTTCCCTGCCTGGGCGGCCCTGGGCCCCACAGAACGCAGGCTGATGCTGATGAAGGCCTCGCAGGCCCTGGAGGCCAAGGCCGAAGCCTTTGCCGCAGCCATGGCGGCAGAAACCGGCGCCTCCGGCATCTGGGCCGGCTTCAATGTGCATCTGGCCGCCAATATGTTTCTCGAAGCCGCGTCGCTGACCACCCAGATCAACGGCCAGCTGATTCCTTCGGATATCCCCGGCAGCATGGCCATGGCCGTGCGCCAGCCCGCCGGCGTGGTGCTGGGCATCGCCCCCTGGAATGCCCCCATCATCTTGGCCGTGCGCGCCATTGCCACGCCCCTGGCCTGCGGCAACACCGTGATCCTCAAGGGCTCGGAGCTGTGTCCCGCCACGCACGGCCTGATCATCGAAGCGCTGCAGGAAGGCGGCCTGCCGCCTGGTGTGGTGAACTTCGTGACCAATGCGCCCGAAGACGCCGGCACAGTGGTCGAGGCCATGGTGGCCCACCCCGCCGTACGCCGCGTGAACTTCACCGGCTCCACGCGCGTGGGCCGCATCATCGGCCAGACCTGCGCCAAATACCTCAAGCCCGTCATCCTGGAGCTGGGCGGCAAGGCCCCGTTTCTGGTGCTCGACGATGCCGACATCGACTCCGCGGTGGCCGGCTGCACCTTTGGCGCCTTCGCCAACTCGGGCCAGATATGCATGTCCACCGAGCGCATCATCGTGGACGAGGCCGTGGCCGAGGAATTCATCGCCAAGCTGGTGGGCCGCGCCACAACCCTGCCTCTGGGCGACCCCCGCAAAGGCCCTGTGGTGCTGGGCTCAGTCGTGGACATGAACACCGTGAACCGCGTCAACGAGCTCATCGACGACGCCGTGACCAAGGGTGCCAGGATTCTTTGCGGCGGCAAGGCCAGCGACACCTTGATGGCCGCCACGCTGATAGACGGCGTGACTCCCGAGATGCGAATCTTCCGTGAAGAGACCTTTGCCCCGGTAAAAGCCATCGTGCGCGTGCGTGGCGAAGAGCAGGCCATCGTCATGGCCAACGACAACGAGTTCGGCCTGTCTTCCGCCGTCTACACCAGGGACACAGCGCGCGGCTGGCGCGTGGCCGGTCGCATCGAAGCGGGCATCTGTCATGTCAACGGCCCCACCGTGCACGACGAGGCACAGATGCCTTTCGGCGGCGTGAAGAACTCGGGCTACGGCCACTTTGGCGGCCAGGCCGGTATCGATGCCTTTACCGACACCCGCTGGATCACCATGCAGACCACCGCACGTCACTACCCCTTCTAAAGCGTCCAGGACAGCAGTCGTAGCCGGCAGGCATGACTCCTGTCCTCGCTTGAAACCTCCATCGCGGGCACTGGGCCATGAGGCAAAGACCTCAGGTGCAGCGCCCGCATGGGCAAGGCGCGGGCCCCAACCCGCGCCTTGTGTCTGCCGACCCACAGAACCACCGGAGACCCACGTTGAAACATGCCTCCCAACTGGCCATGGCAGCCCTGCTGTCTGGCCTCAGCCTCGCCGCCTCGGCTGCGGACTCTCACAACATTGGCCCCGGCCAGCGCTTCTACGAAAAATCCTGCGCCAAATGCCATGAAGCCGGCATAGGCCCCGTCATCAAGGGGCGAGGCTTTCCGCCCGCGACCTACGTGATCATTGCGCGCAACGGCATGAACGCCATGCCATCCTTTCGCGTGACCGATATCGACGACGCCACGCTGGAAGACTTGGCAAACTACCTGTCCAGGACAGAGGCCCCCAAGGCAGCCGAGCCAGCCAGGAAATAAGGAGGACGATGCAATGCAAACCGATCGTCGCACCCTTCTCAAAGGTCTGACCGCTGCAGGTCTGGCTGTCTCCGGCATAGGCTGGGCACAGGCTGCCACCTCCGCTGCAGGCCGCACCGCCAGCGCAGCCACACGCTCTGCCGAGGTGCTGGCCGTGACCTCCTCCATGCACGCCAGCGCGCTGGACAAGGCCTTTGCGGCCGGTGTTCAGAGCACCTCCCGCAACGTGGTGCACACCGGCCTTCAAGGTCTGGACAGCGCCGCATTCAACCAATTGGGCGAGCTGCTGACCGACAGCCAGGAAACCCTGCTGGTGGGTCTGCTTGATGACGCCTCGGCCACGTTGGTGCTGGACCTGGTTCGCTCCAGCGGTGGCCGCGTGCTGGCCGTGGAACACCATCGCGTGGACGGCGCCGCCGCCGACTGGGCCCAGGCGCTGGGTCGGTCGCTGGCGTCCGGTCAAGTCATGAACACCACCACGGCGGCAGCAGGCAAGGAAGCCCGCGTGTCCTTTAGCTGCGTAATCTAAGAAACAAGGAAAGCAGAGCATGACAAGCAAATACATGGCCCTGCCCAAGGGCATGAGCGAGAGCAGCTTCGATGCGGCCATCGCCCAATTCAAGAAGGCCCTGGGCGAAGACAATGTGATGATCAAGGACGAACTGGTTCGTCCCTACACCAAGGTGATGATGGCTGTGCCTACCGAAGAGCACACACCTTCCGCCGTGGTGACGGCCACCACCGTGGAGCAGGTGCAAGAGGTCGTCAAGATCTGCAACGCGCACAAGGTGCCCGTGTGGACCATCTCCACCGGCCGCAACTTCGGCTACGGCTCGGCCGCACCGGGCCAGCGCGGCCAGGTGGTGCTGGATCTGCGCAAGATGAACAAGATCATCCACGTGGACCCCGAACTGTGCACGGCCCTGGTTGAGCCTGGCGTGACCTACCAGATGCTCTACGACTACCTCGAAGAGAACAAGATTCCCTTGATGCTGTCGTTCTCGGCACCTTCGGCCATTGCCGGTCCTCTGGGCAACACCATGGACCGCGGCGTGGGCTACACACCTTATGGCGAACACTTCATGATGCAGTGCGGCATGGAAGTGGTGATGGCCAACGGCGATGTGCTGCGCACCGGCATGGGAGGCGTCAAGGGCGACAAGGCCTGGCAGGTGTTCAAATGGGGTTACGGCCCGACGCTGGACGGCATGTTCACCCAGTCCAACTACGGCATCTGCACCAAGATGGGTTTCTGGCTGATGCCCAAGCCCCCGGTCTTCAAGCCGCTGGAAATCCAGTTCGACGAAGACAGCGATATCTCCGAAATCGTGGAATTCATCCGCCCCCTGCGCATCGCCCAGGTCATCCCCAATTCGGTGGTGATTGCCGGCGTGCTGTGGGAGGCATCCACCTGCAACACCCGCCGCTCGGACTACACCACCGAGCCCGGCCATACGCCCGACGCCATCCTCAAGCAGATCCAGAAAGACAAGCATCTGGGCGCCTGGAATGTCTACGCTGCGCTGTACGGCACCAGGGAGCAGGTCGACGTCAACTTCAAGATCGTGCAGGACGCGCTCAAGAAGCTGGGCAAGGGCCGCTTGATCACCGAAGAGATGGCTGGCGACACCCAGCCCTTCAAGTACCGTGCCCAGCTCATGTCGGGCGTGCCCAACCTGCAGGAATTCGGCCTGTACAACTGGCGCGGGGGTGGCGGCTCGATGTGGTTTGCCCCTGTGTCGCAGGCGCGCGGCAGCGAGTGCGACAAGCAGAAGTCGCTGGCCAAGAAGATCCTCAACAAGCATGGCCTGGACTATGTGGGCGAGTTCATCGTCGGCTGGCGCGATATGCACCATGTCATCGATGTGCTCTACGACCGCAGCAACGAAGAGGAAACCAAGCGTGCCAACGCCTGCTTTGCCGAGCTGCTGGACGAGTTCGAAAAGGAAGGCTATGCCGTGTACCGCGTGAACACGGCCTTCCAGGAGCGCGTGGCGCAGAGCTACGGTCCGGTCAAGCGCGATATCGAGCGTAAGATCAAGCGTGCTCTGGACCCCAATGGGATTCTGGCTCCGGGCAAGTGCGGGATAGATATCTGAGGCTCCCCCTGAGCGGCTTTGCCGCTTCCCCCTCTCTCGCTGCGCGGGAGGGGGACAATACCTTCGCTGCGGGGCGGCCCTTGCTCGGTATTACTGAGTCAGAGCATGCTCAATCCAACGCTCTTGGTCGCAGCCAAGCACGCAAAAAAGCCACCCGATTTGAAAACGCCGGGTGGCTTTTTTGTTTTTGGATTGCTACCTTATTGATAGCTTACAGCGTATTTAGTATCTGAACCTGAGGCTTGTTTAACTCTTAATTGAGCAATTTGGAGCCAAACATGCCTGCCCTGAACTGCGCCGGCGTCTGCCCCGTATGCTGCTTGAACAGGCGGCTCAGATGCGCGCCGCTGGCAAAGCCGCTGGCCAGCGCCAGCTCCGTCAAGGTGCAGTGGCGATTGGCAGGACTGAGCAGTTCGCGCTGGAACAGGGCCACGCGCTCGGCCCAGATATGCTGGCTGATGGACAGCCGCTCATCGGCAAAGGCATTGTAGAGATGTCGCTTGCTGCAGTTGAGCGCTGTGGCCACGGCATCGACGCTCAGGGCCGGATCGCGCAGGTGCTGACGCACATAGGCCTTGATGCGGCCCAGCAGCAGCTCGCTGGCGCTCAGCGAGGCCGCACGGCCGCAGGCGTCAAGCAGGGACAGCTGGATCAGCTGCAGCAGGGAATCCGTCACATGCTGGGCCAGGCCCTGGCCCATGGCCCGGCATTCGGCAAAAGTGCCGCGCATCATGTCCAGCGCAATGCGGGACACGCCTTCGCTACCGCCCACATAGCGCCCCATGAGGGCATCGATGGCGCGGCCATGGTCTTCGAAGCGGCTTTTGGGCAGGGTGATGATCAGATGCTCGCACCACTCGGGGTTGAGCACCTCGTACTCCTGCGTGGTGTCATAGATCAGCCACTGGCCGCTGCGCGCCATGGCTTCGCGCCCGTTCTGGCAGACGCGGGCCTCGCCATGCCAGGGGGCCACGATCTTGAGAAAGTCGGTGCTGTGGCGTGCCATGCTGGCCGATGTGCGTCGCACGCGATGGCGACTGGCCTCGATCCGGGTCATGCCCACCGGCCCCAGCTCGAAGGTGCCCAGTCGCGCCGAGAAATGCTGGTCGCCATAGACATCGCTCTCCAGTCCATAGAGCGTTGACATCCAGTGCTGCCAGGCGCCCACGGCTTGAGCACCTTGCATCTCGGTCATCTTCTCGATCACTTGGTTGGCAGGAATGTCTGGCCGCATCTGGGCTCCTGAAGAAGTAACAGGATGCTTCATTATCCATAGCGACCCGGCCCCGGGTCCGGGCAAAACCGGCGCCTCGCAGGGAAATCAGTGTTTACCCACAGACACTTGCATGCTCAGACAAGACGCAATGCACGCCCAGACAAACACCTGTCGCCGCACTTTCCTACGATGGCCGAAGAACCCGGACACCCGTCCATCAAAAAGGAGACAAGCATGACATTCGCCGACAAGCGTTTTGTTCTCAAGAGCCTGGTCGCGGCCACCGCACTGGCGGGCCTGTGCGGCACGGCACTGGCCCAGGAAGCGCCCAAGTCCATCCGCATCGGCTGGGCAATTGCCAAGACGGGCGTCAACGCGGGCGGCACCTCCGTGACCACGGCGCCCAACTACAAGCTCTGGGTCAAGGAGATCAACGATGCCGGCGGCATCATGCTCAAGGCCTATAACAAGCGCGTGCCCATCGAGGTCATCGAATACGACGACCGCTCCAGCACCGAGGAGGCCGTGCGCGCCACCGAGCGCCTGATCACCCAGGACAAGGTCGACTTCGTGCTGCCGCCCTGGGGCACGGGCTCCAACCTGGCTGTGGGGCCCACCTACGAAAAGCACAAATACCCGCTGCTGGCCGCCACCTCGGTGACCGACAAGGCCCCCGATCTGGCCAAGCGCTGGAAGCATGCCTTCTTCTTCCTGGGCACGGGGGGAGAATATGCCGAGGGCCTGGTCGCCATGCTGGAAAAGGCCAAGAAGGACGGCAAGATCAACAACAAGATCGCCATGATCAACATTGCCGACGGCTTTGGCGTCGAGTTGGCCAATGCCACGCGCAAGGCCGCCAAGCAGCATGGCTTCGAGCTGGTCTACGACAAGAGCTATCCGATCGGCACGCAGGACATGACGCCCATCATCAACGAGGCCAAGGGCAAGGGTGCCGACACCTTCGTGGCCTACTCCTACCCGCCCGACACCATGCTGATCAACGAGCAGGCCAGAACGCTGGGCCTGGCTCCCAAGGTGCTGTTCACCGGCGTAGGCACGCAATTCCCCATGTTCAAGGGCAAGTTCGGCGCAGCGGCCGAAGGCGTGATGGCGCCGGGCGGCATCGATGCCGGCAACCCGCAGATGCAGGCCTATCTGAAGCGCTTCAAGGAGGTGACCGGCCAGGAATCGGACCGCTTTGCCAGCCCCATCGTCTACACCTCGCTACAGATGCTGCAGCAGGCCATCGAGCGCGTGGGCAAGATCGATCGCGCCGCCGTGACCCAGGAGCTCAAGAGCGGCAGCTTCGAGACCGTGCTCGGCCCCGTCAAGCTTGAAGGCCAGCAACTGACCAAGCTCTGGCATGTGGGCCAGTGGCAAAACGGCGAGTTCAATGCGATTGCGCCGACCAACCGGGCGGGGGTCAAGCCCGCGGTGATCCCTAGAAGCACCCCCTGAGGCGCTGCGCGCCTTCCCCCTCTCTCTACGCGCTTCGCGCTATGGGAGGGGGACGATGCCATCGCCGCGAGGCGGCTCTTGCTCGGCATCTCTGATACCCCATGGTCACTAGTGTGCCCAGCTCCGCAAGAACTATTAAAACAAGAGCTGGTTGCGCATGTCTCGCTTTCACTTTGCATTGATTTCATAACAAGAACAATGAATCACCAGCGGTATACGCTATGAATTTAATAGACATCCTTCTCGCTGGCGCCATGCTGGGCGGGCTCTACGGCCTGGTGGCCATGGGGCTGACGCTGCAGTATGGCGTGGCGCGCATCATGAATCTCTCGTATGGGGAGTTTCTGATTGCACCGGCCTTTCTGGCCTTTTTTGCGGTGAGCAGCTGGGGTATTTCACCGCTGCTTCTGGTGCTGCTGGTGCTGCCGCTGGGCTTTATCCTCCAGTGGCTGATTTATCAGCTGCTGCTGACCCCGCTGGTGCGCCGCGCCAAGGGCGGGCCGGCGCTGGAGGTGGATTCAATTTTGGCCACCTTCGGCATGCTGTTCGTCGTCCAGGGCGTCATGCTGGTGATGTTCGGCGGCGACTATCACAGCTACAGCTATCTGTCCGAACCCGTGGAGATCCTGGGCAGCAAGGTCGCGGCCAACCGTCTGCTGGTGCTGGGCTTTGCCGTCGTGCTGGGCGGCGGCCTGTACCTGCTGCTGACGCGCACCCGCGCCGGCGCCGTGGTGCGCGCCGTCTCCGTGGCACCGCAGTTCGCCCATCTGGTCGGCATCAATGTGCGCAGCACGGCGGCCCTGGCCTACGGTCTGGGCGGTGCACTGGTGGCAGTCTGCGGCGTGCTGGTCAGCATGTTTCTGCCCTTCTCGGCAGGCATGGGCACCATGTTTGCCATGAAGGCGCTGATCGTCGTCATCATGGGCGGCGTGGGCAATCTCATGGGTTGCCTGGTCGCCGGCATGCTGCTGGGCTTTGCCGAGACGCTGGTCGCCTCCTTTGTCGACCCCGGCCTGACGCTGGCCGTCAACTACGCGGTGTTCCTGCTGGTGCTGCTGTTCAAGCCCACGGGCTTGTTCGGGAGGGCCGCACGATGAATCCGAACCATCGCAAGGAAATCCTGATCTGGGCCGTCAGCGCCATCGCCATCACCGGTCTGGCCCTGCTGCCGCGCTGGCTGACGGACGAGTACTACCTCTCGCTCATGATCAGCATCCTGATGTACTGCGTGCTGGCCACGGCCTGGGCGCTGTTCTCGGGACCGACGCGCTATATCTCGCTGGCCACCGTCGCCTTCTTCGGCATGGGCGCCTATGTCACCGCCGTGTTCGGCGAATCCCTGCCCTGGTCCGCCGTGCTGGGCATTGCGGCCGGCGTGGGCCTGATCATGGCCTTGATCGTGGGCCTGTCCACGCTGCGGCTGTCGGGCGTGTACTTTGTGATCTTCAGCTTCGGCCTGGCCGAGCTGGTCAAGCAGCTCGTCACCTGGTGGGAAGTCAACATCACCAAGGACCTGGGCCGCTATGTATTCGTGGAGATCACCCAGCTCGATATCTACTGGCAGCTGCTGGCCATGCTGGCCCTGGTGCTGGCGCTGCGCGCCCTCATCAATCGCTCGCGCCTGGGCCTGGCGCTGCGCGTGATCGGGGAGGACGAGACTGTGGCCACCCATGTGGGCATCAACACCACCACGGCCAAGCTGCTGCTGTTCGCCCTCAGCGCCGTGTTCATCACCGTCACGGGTGCCATCATGGCTCCGCGCTGGACCTATATCGACCCCAGCATTGCCTTTGCTCCCGCCGTCTCATTCCAGACCCTGATCATGGCCTTGCTCGGCGGTGCCGGCGCACTGTTCGGCCCGATTCTGGGGGCCGTGCCGCTGGTGCTGCTGTTCGAGTACCTGGCTGCCAACTTCCCCAACCATTTCTCGATTCTGCTGGGCCTGGTATTCATCGTGATCGTGTACTTCATTCCCCAGGGCCTGTCTGGCGTGCTGGCCAGGCTGCTGGGCAGAAATGCGGCCAGCAAGGGAGACCAGCCATGAAGACCGCCACCCTGCTTTCCGTGCGCGGCGCCACCAAACGCTTCGGCGGCCTGGTGGCCGTCAACGCACTGAGCTTTGACGTCTACCCGGGCGAGGTCGTGGGCCTGCTCGGCCCCAATGGCTCGGGCAAGACCACGGCCATGAATCTGATCTCGGGCGCCCTGCCCGTCAACGGCGGCGAGATCGTATTCAACGGCAAGCCCATCCACACGCTCAAAAGCCACCAGATCGCCCGCCTTGGCGTGGCACGCACCTTCCAGCTGGTCAAGGTGCTGGGCTCCATGAGCTGCAGCGACAACGTCATTGCCGGCATGTCCTTCAAGCCCCGGCCGCTGTTTGGCAAACCTGCCGCTGCGCGTGCCCTGCAACTGCTCAATCAGGTAGGTCTGGCCGAATTGGCGAATACTCCCGCGGGCGACCTTACCTATATCAACCAGAAGCGCCTGGAGCTGGCCCGCGCGCTGGCGCTGGAGCCGCAGATCCTGCTGCTCGACGAATGGCTGGCAGGCCTGAACCCCACGGAGCTGCAGCAGGGCATTGCACTGATCCGGCAGTTGCAGGCCACGGGGCTGACGATTCTCATGGTCGAACATGTGATGGACGCCGTACACGCGCTGTGCAGCCGCTGCGTGGTGATGAACGCGGGCACGAAAATAGCCGACGGCCCCACGGCCCAGGTGCTCAAAGAGCCCGAGGTGGTGCGTGCCTATCTGGGAGAAGAAGTGAGTGCAGATGAAGACCGGTCAGCGGAGGCCAGCCATGCTTGAAGTGCGCAATATCTCGGTGAGCTACGGCAAGCATGAGGCACTGCACCAGGTCAGCCTCCAGGTTCGGCCCGGCGAGCTGGTCGTCATGCTGGGCGCCAACGGAGCAGGCAAGTCCAGCCTGCTCAAGGCGCTGGGCGGCATGGTCACGCCCCAGGCCGGGGCCAGCGCCCAGCTGGCGGGCCAGGAGCTGATGCAGTTGCCCCAGCATGCCATCGTGCAAGCCGGCCTGGCCCTGGTGCCCGAAGGGCGCGGCGTGTTCGGCGATCTCAGCGTCAAGGAAAACCTGCTGCTGGGAGCCCAGCCCCGGCGCGCACGCGCCAACGAGGCCAGCAATCTGGAGCAGGTCTTCGCCCTCTTTCCCAAGCTGCGCGATCGTCTGGCCCAAACCGTGCGCACCATGAGCGGCGGCGAGCAGCAGATGGTGGCCGTGGGCCGCGCTCTCATGAGCCAGCCCGATATCCTGCTGCTGGACGAGCCTTCGCTGGGCCTGTCGCCGCTGATGTGCAAAGAGCTGTTCGCCGCCCTGGCGCGCATCAAGACACTGGGCATGGGCGTGCTGCTGGTGGAACAGAACGCGCGCCAGAGCTTGGCCATCGCCGACCGTGGCTATCTGCTGGAGACGGGCCGCATTGTGGGCGAAGGCTCGGCCACAGAACTCAGCAACAGCCCCGCCGTGCGTCGCGCTTATCTGGGCGGCGAACATTGAGATGACTCCCCCTGAGCGGCCTTGCCGCCTACCCCGGAGGGGGACGATGCCATCGCTGGGGCAGCCCATGCTGGGGCGGCTGGGCCGCCTAGGCCCTTGCTCGACACCTCTGCGCTGGGCCGCGTCTAATTTCAACGGTATGAACAACAGGCAGCTTTGATGACTGCTTTCACGTCAAAAGGAGATGAAAAATGATCGAACAAAAAATGCTGATAGCCGGCCAGGAATGCACAGCCGGCAATGGCGCGACCTTTGAACGCAGAAACCCGCTGGATGGCAGCGTGGCCACACGCGCGCCGGCAGCCACGACCGAGGACGCGATTCGCGCCTGCGATGCAGCGGCAGCAGCCTTCCCCGCCTGGTCGCAACTGGGGCCGAACGCCCGCCGCGCCATGCTGATGAAGGCCTCGCAGGCGCTGGAAGCCAAGGGCGAAGCGATTGCCGCGGCCATGGCTGCCGAGACCGGCGCATCGGGCATCTGGGCCGGCTTCAACGTGCATCTGGCCGCCAGCATGCTGCTGGAAGCGGCTTCGCTGACCACGCAGATCAATGGCGAGATCATCCCCTCCGACGTGCCCGGCAGCCTGGCCATGGCCGTGCGCCAGCCCGCCGGCGTGGTGCTGGGCATCGCGCCCTGGAATGCCCCCGTGATTCTGGCCGTGCGCAGCATCTCCACGGCCCTGGCCTGCGGCAATACCGTGATTCTCAAGGGCTCGGAACTCTGCCCCGCCACCCACGGCCTGATCATCGAAGCGCTGCAGGACGCAGGCCTGCCCGCCGGCGTGGTGAACTTTGTGACCAATGCGCCCGCCGATGCGGGCAGCGTGGTCGAGGCCATCGTGGCCCATCCGGCCGTGCGCCGCGTGAGCTTTACCGGCTCCACGCGCGTGGGCCGCATCATCGGCCAGACCTGCGCCAGGCATCTCAAGCCCGCACTGCTGGAGCTCGGCGGCAAAGCCCCGTTTCTGGTGCTGGACGATGCCGATATCGATGCGGCCGTGAACGCCGCCACCTTTGGCGCGTTTGCCAACTCGGGCCAGATCTGCATGTCCACCGAGCGCTTTGTGGTGGATAACAAGGTGGCCGACGAGTTCATCGCCAAGTTTGCCGCCAAGGCCCGCAGCCTGCCGCTGGGTGACCCGCGCAAGGGGCCCGTGGTGCTGGGCTCGGTGGTCGATCTGGCCACGGTGGAGCGCTGCAATGCCATGATCGACGACGCGCTGGCCAAGGGCGCAAAAATCGTCTGCGGCGGCAAGGCCGAGAGCACCCTGATGCCCGCCACACTGATCGACCATGTGACGCCGGCGATGCGCATCTTCCACGAGGAGAGCTTCGGCCCGGTCAAGGGCATCGTGCGCGTGAACGGCGAGGAAGAAGCCATCGCCACGGCCAATGACAACGAGTTCGGTCTGTCCTCGGCAGTCTTCACCCGGGACACGGCCCGCGGCTGGCGTGTGGCGGCGCGCATCGAGGCCGGCATCTGCCATATCAACGGCCCCACGGTGCATGACGAAGCCCAGATGCCGTTTGGCGGCGTCAAGGCCTCGGGCTATGGCCATTTCGGCGGCCAGCAGGGCATCAATGCCTTTACCGAAACCCGCTGGGTGACCATGCAGACCGCAGAACGCCACTATCCGTTCTAAAGACCCCCTGAGCGGCTTTGCCTGGGCGGCCCCGCCGCTTCCCCCTCTCTGCTTCGCGGGGGGGGACGACAGCTTTGCTGCGCGGCGGCGCTTGCTTGCTGTCCCACACTTAGGTCGCGCCCTAGTTAAAGCTCGCGCCCATCGCTACTGAAATTAAAAAAAAGCCACCTGATTTGAAAACGCCAGGTGGCTTTCTTTTTTCCTTCTCACTATCTAATCCATAGCTGCTAGCGTTTGATGGAAAAGGGCTTGAGCCTCAAAAATCTCAAAGCATGTAATCAGGCAAAGTCATCGTCAAAGAAGCCGCCGCCATCGTCCCAACTGCCGCTGTCAAAGCTGGCTGAGTTGTCTATGCTGCCAAGGCCCGCATCGTTGGCCAGGCTCGAGGTATTGCCGCTGTCGCCATGTAGGCCCTGGTTGCTGCTGTCCTGCGCCAGCGACTTGCTTTCGCCGCCACTCTGGCTGCCCGAGCCGGCGTGATGGCCGCCCATCAGATTCTCCAGCCCGTTGAACAGAAACATGCCGCCAGCCACGCCGGCTGCGGCCGCTGCGGCATTGCCCAGGAAGCTGCTGCCGGCAGAGGTTGCAGGCTGGCCGTAGGCCTGCGGCGCTGCAGCACGGGGCGCCGAGCCGCCGCCAAAGAAACGGTCGCGCCAGCTGGAAGGTTGAGGCGCCACTTGCGGCTGGTTCTGCGGCTGGTACTGGGGTTGATAGGGAGGCTGGGCATTGGCAGCGTAGCCACCATCCTCGGCATGGCGCTCGGGAGCGCGGCCGAAGTGCGTGCCCAGGCCGCCCGAGAGAAAGCTGCCTGCGCCCTGGCTCTGGCTTTGCTGGGCCAGCTTCACCTGCTGCTGCAACTCGCCGATCTGCTGCTGGGCCTGCTGAATGGCTTGCTCCAGCATCAAGGTGCGCTGGGCCAGCCAGTAGACCGCATCGGGCGCGTTGCTCAATCCACGGCGCAGCTCGGCATCGGCCTGCGCGTCCTTGGGCTGACCCTGGGTCAGCGTCAGCCTGGCGCACAGGTCTTGCAGCAGTTGTTGTTCCTGAGAGGTCATGGTGCCTTCCTTAAAGCCCGCAAATTACTTGCAGCAGAGATGGGGTCAGTATGCAGGCCTGCAAGAGCGCCAATGTGAAGGCTGTGCAAGTGCTTTTTGCAGGGTGTAACAAAAGGCCTGTGCTGCAGTTGCGGGCAGCGCATGGGACAATGCCTGCCATTGCGCCACGGCCGTGGCGGCGTTTCAATTTCGGCTGCGGGACTGGCCCGCGGCCCACCAACTGCATACACACACCATGGAAGTTACCCAACAATGCGTGGTCGCCCTGACCTGGACACTGAAAGACACCCTGGGCGAGGAGCTGGATGTGCTGGACGAGCCCGTGGAGTTCCTTGTCGGCGGCGATGACCTGTTCAAGCGCATCGAAGAGGCTCTGCAAGGCCACGGCGTAGGCACCACACTGGACCTGCACCTGGAGCCCGAAGAGGCATTCGGCGACTATGACGAGAGCCTGATCTTCCTGGAAAAGCGCGAGCTGTTCCCCGAGGAGATCGAGGAAGGCATGAGTTTCGAGAGCACGGCCATGCCCAAGGGCACCAACCCCGTGCCTCCCGATCTGCTCTACACGGTCACTGAAATCTATCCCGAGCATGTGGTGCTGGACGGCAACCACCCGCTGGCCGGAATCGCCATCCGCCTGCACCTCAAGATCGAAGCCGTGCGTGAGGCCACCGAGGAAGAAATCGGTCGCGGCACGGCCGGTACGGGCTTTTTCCGTATCGAGCCCATGGCTCCGGGCAACGAAACACTTCACTGAGCCCCTGAGGCGCTTTGCGCCTTCCCCCTCAGGGGGACGACAGCTTTGCTGCGGGGCAGCCTAGGCTCTTGCTTGCTATCTCTGGCTTGAGAACACGCCAGTTTTTAAGGCTGTACTGCTCTTGACTGGTGAAGTAAAAAGGGACTCCTCGGAGTCCCTTTTGTTATGTGCGCCTGTCTGCTCAGCGGCGGAAGATCTGGTTGCCTTCCACGCGCACGTATTCACCGATGCTCAGCTGGGGAGGCTGCTGGTAGTCCAGAGCGCGCACGCTGCCGTCCTGCAGTTGCACGGTGACGCGGTAAATATCGCGCACGCTGCCGCCGCCCATGTTGTTTTGCACGGCGTTGCCGGCGAAAGCGCCTGCAGCCACACCGGCGATGGTCGCCAGTGTACGGCCCGAGCCCTTGCCCACCTGGTTGCCCAGCACACCGCCGATCACGCCACCGGCAATCGCGCCGCCCGCGCCAATGCCGCTGCCGTCCTGTACGCGCACGGTCTCGATATTCATCACACGGCCCTGCTGGGCGTATTGCTGAGGCTGCTGCGAATAGCAGTTGGGGTTGTTGTAGCCGCAGTTATTGGCGGGATAGGTCTGGACCTGGTTGTTGCCCACGGGGTAGGCCTGTGTGCTGCCAGGGTAGCCAGTACCCGAATAAGCACCCTGGGAGTAACCTCCCTGGTAGCCGCCGCTCTGGTAGCCACCCTGGGGATAGGCCGCGCAGGCCGACAGAGCCGCAACGATTGCGCTCACCATGGCCAAGCGGCCCCAGCGTTGATTGATTTGCATGGAAATCTCCTGATTGGCGCATGCACATTCCATGCGCCGCAGTCCCTGTTATGAGTTGCTCTGCAAACCTTGCACGGTCTGCCTTTCCATTGCAACGCGGCACAGGCTCGCCAGGACGACAGCTTTCACATTTGCTCACAATACTTCGAGTAAAGCGCAGCCGTTTACAACTCTTCAAACCATAGCGCCTTGCCCAATACCTGGCTTCTTTGCTCTGCAAACCGTCATGGAGTCCACAACGGCAGGGCGCTGACAGCTATCGAATCCGGAGCCAATCCTAGCCCTTGGTGCGTACGCGCAGCACTTCGCCGCTACGGCCGTCGACATAGAGCTTCACAAAGCGTCCATCGCTGGCCGTGGCCTTGACCTTGTAGAGGCCGTCGTCCCATTCCACTTCCTGGAATTCGCGATAGCCGGCCTTCTCCAGCCGGTCGCAAACATCGCGGATGGACAGGGCCGGCCCGAGCGCCATGCCGCGCACGGCGGCCACCGAGGCCGAGGCACGATCCGCCAGGGAGTTTTCTGCGGCCAGGCAAGTGCCGGCCGACAGCAGGGCCGCGCCTGCGAGCAAGACCGTGCCGCTGCGACGCCGCAGGGAGCGGAATACGGACAGGGGGCCTGAGGACATGGAAAAAGCCGGGCCGGGAAGATGGGACATGAAAACTCCTGCAGTCGCTGGGTCGAAGAAAGGGACAAAACACGGCCCGCCAGTGCACATGCACTGCGCAGCGGGTTGGTGCCGATTGTTCGCAAGTCAGGCTGAACCGTTTCTGAAGCCGCCATTCAGCTTCCGTTCATCGATGCAGGCCTATAACCTTGGCTGCAGACCGCTACCAGCCCTCATCACCTCCAACTCCAGCCCTCTCGCCATGTCTTTTCTCAACGCCTCGAATGACCCGCAATCTGCGTACCGCCCACGTCGGCGCGCCCTTCATGCCGTGCTGGCCATGCTGCTGGCAACGGCAGGCTTTGCCGCACTGAGCCTGTGGCCCGCCACCTCGGATGCCGGCGACAACGATCACGAACTCGCCCGTCAGGCCTTGCGCCAGGGTCAGGTGCTGCCGCTGCGCACGGTTCTGGATCAGGTCGAGCAGCAATACCAGGGCCAGGTCATCAAGGTGGAGTTCGACCGCGAGGACGGCCGCTTTGTCTACGAGATCCGGCTGCTGCAAAACGACGGCAAGGTGGTCAAGCTGGAGATCGATGCCAGCAACGGCAAGCTGATCAGCATGAAGCGCAAGAAGTAAACCCCGGCACTCAGGAAGGCTGCAGAGCATGCGAATTTTGCTGATTGAAGACGAACCCACGCTGCGCGAGCAGCTGCATCAGGCCCTGCTGCAGGCCGGCCACACCGTGGAGACGGCCGCCGATGGCGAGACGGCGCAATACCTGGGCGAGGTCGAGAGCTTTGACGCTGCGGTGCTGGACCTGGGCCTGCCCGTGCGCGACGGGCTCAGCGTGCTGCGCGCCTGGCGTGCGCAGGGCCGCTCCATGCCGGTGCTGATCCTCACCGCCAGAGCCGCCTGGCATGAAAAAGTCGCAGGCATGGATGCCGGAGCCGACGACTATCTGGCCAAACCCTTCCACATGGAAGAGCTGCTGGCGCGTCTGCGCGCCCTGCTGCGGCGTCTGAGCCCGCATGCCAGCGCACTGTGGCAATGCGGCTCCATCACCCTGGATTCGCGCCAGGCGCGCGTCACCGTCGAAGGTCAGGCGCTGACGCTGACCAGCCATGAATTCAAGGTGCTGGCCCTGCTGATGCAGCGCATGGGCGCCGTGGTCTCACGCACCGAGCTGTCCGAGCATATCTATCCGCAGGACAGCGACCGCGACTCCAACACCATCGAGGTATTTGTCGGGCGCCTGAGAAAAAAGCTGCCCGCCGGCTCGATCGAAACCGTGCGCGGCCTGGGCTATCGCCTGGCCGCGCCATCCAACCAAGAATAAAGCCTATGTCCGAGCACACTCTGACCTCCCCCATGCCCCAACAGCCGCCACCGCTGAGCGCGGGCTCCTGGAAGAACTCGCTGCGCCTGCGACTGCTGGCGGGTGCCCTGATCTGGGTGCTGGCAGCACTGCTGCTCACGGGCTGGGGCCTGCGCACGCTGTTTGCCGAGCACCTGACCCAGCAGTTGCGCAGCCAGCTGGTGGCCAAGCTCGACCGGCTCAGCGGCGCCGTCAACTACCAGCCGGATCAGGCCGTCCCGGTCACGGTCTCGCCCTTCTCCGGCGACCCCTTGCTGCAGCAGCCGCTGTCGGGCATGTACTGGCAGGTAGACCAGCTCGATGCGGCCGGCAAGCAGACGGTTCAGGCCGGCATCCAGCGTTCCCGTTCGCTCTGGGACCAGACCCTGGACTGGCCTTTCTTCAAGGCCGACAAGGTCTGGGAGCCCACCCTGCCCCTGCACGCTCCCGCCAGCTATGGCCATATGTCGGACGGCAATGGCAACACCCTGGTGATCGTGACGCGTACCGTACAGCTGCCCGAGGCCGATGCCCCGCCGCTGCGCCTGATGATTGCCGCCGACGCGGCCATGCTGGCCACGCCGCTGCAGCGCTTTACCAAGATGCTGGTGGCCGCGCTGTGCATGCTGGCTGCGGGGCTGATCGCCGCCGTGGTCGTGCAGCTGCAACTGGCACTGGCTCCGCTGGCCGCCCTGCGCCGTCAGCTGGCCGCCGTGAGCCAGGGCGAAGCTTCTGAAATCAGGGGCGAGCACCCGGCCGAAATCATGCCCCTGGTTCAGGAGTTCAACCATGTGCTGCGCATGAATGCCGAGATGGTGGAGCGAGCCCGCACCCAGGCTGGCAATCTGGCTCACGCAGTCAACACTCCGCTGAGCATCATGGGCAACGCGGCCGCGCAGCAGGACAGCCCGCTCGCGACCCTGGTGCGCGAGCAGGTCGCCAGTGCCAGCCGCCAGGTCGAATATCACCTGGCCCGCGCCCGCGCCGCCGCAGCAGCGGCGCAGCAGGGCCATGGCCTGCGCACCGCGCTGGCCGGACCGCTGCACTCCCTGGTCCACACCATGGACAAGCTGCATGCGGCGCGCTGCATACGCTTCGAGCTGCAGGGGGATGCCACCCAATGGGACTTCAAGGGCGACTCCCAGGACCTGATGGAGATGCTGGGCAATCTGCTGGACAACGCCGGCAAATGGGCCAGGTCGAAGGTCGTGCTGAAGGTGCAGCCTATAGCCGATGACGGCCAGCAACTGACGCTGTGCATAGACGACGACGGCCCGGGCATTGCCCCCGAGTTGCGCGAGCGCATCTTTGCGCGCGGCGAGCGGCTGGACGAACAGCGTCCCGGCGCCGGCCTGGGCCTGGACATCGTGCGTGATCTGGTTCAGACCTATGGCGGCAGCATCCAGGCTCTGCCGTCGCCGCTGGGCGGGCTGCGCATGCAGCTGCAACTGCCCGGCGCCAGGCACCAGGACTGAGGGCGATCAAAGACTGCGCAGCACCTGCGCCAGGGTATCGGCCTGGGGAAACAGCCAGTCGGCGAGCAGCCCCAGCACCACGGCCGCGACCAGGGCGCCCAGCACGGGCTTCCAGCTGATGCGCAAGGCCGCCAGCAGCCAGCCTTCGCGCTCCACCACATACAGGGTTCGGGTCATCAGCAGCGCAAACGCCACCTCTACCGCCACGGTCAGGAACAGATCGGCACCGAACACCAGCCACACCAGCGAGCCCATGCCCGTGACCGCGATCAGCAGGACCGCAAAAACCAGCAGCACCGGCACGAGCACCACGGCGCCTTCATCGAGTCCGTCCAGCCCCGACACATCGACATCGGGCAGCTCCAGGCCCGATGACGCAGGCGCGATATCAGGCACGACTGCGCCATCGTCCCAGTGGCCGCCGGCACCGCCGCCGCCGTAGGAGCCTCCCTGCCCGCTTTCAAAGCCCGCAGCGTCGGCACTGCCCGACTTGCCGCCCAAGCCGGGACCATCGGAGGGCAGCTCGCCCCCGTCCCAGTCGCGGCGCAGCATGCAGCCCGCCCACAGACGCACCAGCAGCAGATAAAGCAGATAGCCGCAGGCCAGCGCCAGCCCATAGCGCAGCCCCATGCTGTGCACACCGGCATGCAGCAGGCACAGGCTGATCAGGGACATGGCAGCCAGACTCAGGCCGCCGGTCAGAGCGGCATGCAGACGCAGCCAGTGGCGTTTTTGCAGCCGTCGCCGCATGTGCTGGTCGCGCCCCAGCTGCACCTTGGTCCAGGAGGCAGAGCGGCTGCGGGTCTGGCGGCTCATGTTGCGCGAGATGCGGGCGAGTCCAGAGACTCAGTGCTTGCCGGTAGAGCCGTAGCCGCCTTCGCCGCGCTCGCTGGCGTCGGCAAAGTCATCCACCAGATTGAACTGTGCCTGCACCACGGGCACGATGACCAGCTGGGCCAGACGGTCCATGGGCTGCAGCGTGAAGGCGGTCTGCGAACGGTTCCAGGCACTGACCATGAGCTGGCCCTGGTAGTCGGAGTCGATCAGGCCGACCAGGTTGCCCAGCACGATGCCGTGCTTGTGGCCCATGCCCGAGCGCGGCAGGATGAGCGCCGCGTAATGGGGATCCTTGAGGTGCATGGCCATGCCGGTGGGAATCAGCTGCCACTGGCCGGGCTCCAGGGTCACGGGCGCGTCGATGCAGGCGCGCAGGTCCAGTCCGGCGCTGCCGGGGGTGGCGTAGGCGGGCAGGTTGTCGCGCAGGCGCGCATCGAGAATCTTTACATCAACATTCATAAGGATCTGGCTAGTCTTGTCTGTCTTGAACAAGGCCCGTGAACCGGGCCTTGCATCCATTGCGGCAGCTGCATGGCAGCGGCCAGCAGTTTTCCTGAAGGGCGCCATTGTGCCCGCTGCCGGGCAGGCGTCGGCACTTGACGCCTGTCAGCGGCCTTGCAGGCGCTTGAGCACGCCGCCCACCAGCGACATCAGGCCCATGAGTGCGAGCAGCACGCCAAAGCCCTGGATGAACTGGGAGAGGATCACCCCGCCCACGATCAGCGCCAGCGAGCCCGGAGACACCCAGGGCTTGCGACCGTTCTGAGCCTTCTGCCCCTCGATCTCGCGCTCCATGGCCCTGAAGCGCTGCTGCGCCTCCTGCTTGGTCACGGCCGTATTGGGGCGCCGTGCAGCAGCCGTGCGCTGGGCCGGTTGAGCAGCCGCCGTGGTTCGCGCTCCCGGCACCTGCTGGGCCTGCTCGGCCATGTCGCGCGCCTTCTGCAAGGTGTTGCGCAGCTGGGACATGGGCGAGGCGGCCTGGGAGCCGGGCGTGACGACCGCGGTCTGAATCGCTCCGTCGATGCTGCGCAGCGTGCGGCGGTACTCGGGACTGGCTCGCATCAGCTGATCCACATAAGCCACATAGTCGCCATTGCGCGGGCCTTCATAGCTGGAGGGATTCATGTTCGGGCTCCTGGGATCACGGGTCAGGGACGCTTGGCGCTCAGGCGCTGCGCAATTTCATCGACCAGCTGGCGCGCCAGCACGTCCTTGCTGGCATGGGGCAGCTCCTTGAAGCCTTGATCGTCGATCAGCAGCAGTGCATTGTCGTCCTTGCCAAAGGTGGCGGGACCGATATTGCCGACCAGCAGCGGCACGCTCTTGCGCAGCCGCTTGGCGCTGGCGTGCTTGAGCAGATCATGGCTTTCGGCCGCAAAGCCCACGCAATACAGCTTGCCGGACCGAGCCTGGTCGGACTGGGCCACACCGGCGAGAATGTCGGGGTTCTCGACAAAGTCCATGGCCGGCACATCGCCCGAGCCATCCTTCTTGATCTTCTGATCGGAAAACTCGGCCGGACGCCAGTCGGCAACGGCGGCCGTGGCAATGAAGATCGAGGCCCCCGCCACCAGGGACTGCACGGCAGTCTGCATCTGGCGCGCCGACTGCACGTCAACGCGGGTCACTCCGCGCGGCGTTGGCAGATGCACGGGGCCTGCCACCAGCGTGACCTGGGCGCCGGCCTCGTGCGCCGCACGGGCAATCGCGAAGCCCATCTTGCCGCTCGAAAGGTTGGTGATGCCGCGTACCGGATCGATCGCCTCGAAGGTCGGGCCGGCCGTCACCAGCAGATGCTGGCCCTGCAGGCTCTTGGCCGTGAAGTGCGCCGCCAGCTCCTCCATGATTTCCTCGGGCTCGAGCATGCGGCCGTCGCCGGTCTCGCCGCAGGCCTGGCTGCCGTTGCCCACGCCCAGCACCTGGGCACCGTCGGCCTGCACCTGGGCCAGATTGCGCTGGGTCGCGGGGTGGGCCCACATCTCGCGGTTCATGGCCGGGGCCAGCAGCAGGGGGACGCTCTCCATGGGGCGGGCCAGGCACATCAGGCTGAGCAGCTCGTCCGAGCGGCCCTGCACCAGGCGCGCGATGAAGTCCGCGCTGCAGGGTGCGATGAGGATGGCATCGGCCTCACGGCTCAGATTGATGTGGGGCATGTTGTTGGGTTCGCGCACATCCCACTGGGAGGTGTAGACTGCGCGCCCAGAAAGCGCCTGCATGGTGACGGCCGTCATGAACTGCTCGGCCGCCTCCGTCATGACCACTTGCACCGTGGCACCGGCCTGGACCAGCAAGCGGCACAGCATGGCCGATTTGTAACAAGCCACGCCTCCGGAGAGACCCAGCACCAGATGTTTGCCTGCGAACACGTCATTCATGCTGCGCAATTTATCAGACCTGAGCGGCTTTGCTGCCGCACAAGCATCCCTGTACGCCACGCCGAAATTCGTGGCGAACCTATAATCCTGTTTTACCACCACCAAAAAAAGACATGACCAAGTTCGTCTTCGTCACCGGCGGTGTGGTGTCTTCCCTAGGTAAGGGAATCGCCTCAGCCTCCCTTGCTGCGATTTTGGAATCGCGCGGTCTCAAAGTCACCCTCATCAAGCTCGATCCCTATATCAACGTGGACCCGGGCACCATGTCGCCCTTCCAGCACGGCGAAGTGTTCGTGACCGATGACGGAGCCGAGACCGATCTGGACCTGGGCCACTATGAGCGTTTCATCGAAACGCGCATGCGTCAGAGCAACAACTTCACCACGGGCCGCATCTATCAGTCCGTGCTGGAAAAGGAACGCCGTGGCGACTATCTGGGCAAGACCGTGCAGGTCATCCCCCATGTCACCAACGAGATCCAGGAATACATCAAGCGCGGCGCGGGCCTGGGCACCGACCACGAAGTGGATGTGGCCATCTGCGAAGTCGGCGGCACCGTGGGCGACATCGAGTCCCTGCCCTTCCTGGAAGCTGCGCGTCAGCTGGCGCTCAAGCTCGGCCCCAACAACTCCGCCTTTGTGCACCTGACCTACCTGCCGTTCATCGAGACGGCCGGCGAGCTCAAGACCAAGCCCACCCAGCACACCGTGCAGAAGCTGCGCGAAATCGGCATCCAGCCCGATGCGCTGCTGTGCCGCGCCAAGCACCAGGTACCCGAAGAGGAAAAGAGCAAGATCTCCCTCTTCACCAATGTGCCCGAGTGGGGTGTGATCTCCATGTGGGACGTGGACACCATCTACAAGGTGCCGCGCATGCTGCACGAGCAGGGTCTGGACGGCCTGATCTGCGACAAGCTGCGCCTGAACACGCCTCCCACCAATCTCAAGCGCTGGGACGATCTGGTCTATGAGACCGAGCATCCCCAGGGCGAAGTCAAGATTGCCATGGTGGGCAAGTACGTGGAGCTGTCCGACGCCTACAAGTCGGTCAATGAAGCGCTCAAGCATGCCGGCATGCGCAACCATGTGCGCGTGAAGATCACGCATGTGGACTCGGAAACCATCCACGACGCGGATGCCACCAAGCTGCTCAAGGATTACGACGGCATTCTGGTGCCCGGCGGCTTCGGCTCGCGCGGTGTGGAAGGCAAGATCTCCACGGCCAAGTTTGCCCGTGAGAACAAGGTGCCCTACCTGGGCATCTGCCTGGGCATGCAGGTCGCCACCATCGAGTACGCCCGTCATGTGGCCGGCCTCGCAGGCGCCAACTCCACCGAGTTCGACCCCGCCACCCCCAACCCCGTGATCGCCCTGATCACCGAGTGGAAGGATGCGGACGGCACGATCAAGACCCGTGACGAGAACTCCGACCTGGGCGGCACCATGCGCCTGGGCGCACAGTCTTCCGACGTGCAAAAGGGAACGCTGGCGCACAGCATCTACGGCGACGTGGTGACCGAGCGTCACCGCCACCGCTATGAAGCCAACACCCAGTATCTGGACCAGCTGCGCGAAGCCGGCCTGGTGATCTCGGCCCTGACCCAGCGCGAACAGCTGACCGAAATCGTCGAGCTGCCCGCCAAGGTTCACCCCTGGTACATCGGTGTGCAATTCCACCCCGAGTTCAAGTCCACCCCCTGGGATGGTCACCCGCTGTTCAACGCCTTCATCAAGGCGGCCATGGACAACAAGGCCCAGCCGGGCAAGAAGGCCTGATTCCCTTCCTTCGGAATCAATCCTCAAATAGGAGCTGCCAGCGCTTGAAATGCAATGACCTCAGCATCAAATGATGTTGAAACCATTCAATGTAGAGCGCTGGCCGCTTCAGTTTTTGAAGCATGCGCGGCGTGCAAAAAGGAACCCACCATGAAACTCTGCGGCTTTGATATTGGTCTGGACAAGCGCTTCTTTCTGATCGCCGGCCCTTGCGTGGTCGAATCCGAACAGCTGCAGATGGACGTGGCCGGGCAACTCAAGGAAATCACTTCCTCGCTGGGCATTCACTTCATCTTCAAGAGCAGCTTCGACAAGGCCAACCGTTCCTCGGGCACCAGCTTTCGCGGCCCCGGCATGGAAAAAGGTCTGGAGATCCTTGCCAAGGTGAAGAAGGAGCTGAACGTGCCCATCCTCACCGATGTGCACACCGAGGCCGAAGTGCCTTATGTGGCGTCTGTCGTCGACATGCTGCAGACCCCCGCCTTCCTGTGCCGCCAGACGGACTTCATCCGCGCCGTGGCCCAGTCGGGCAAGCCCGTGAACATCAAGAAGGGCCAGTTCCTGGCCCCGCATGACATGAAGAATGTCATCGACAAGGCCCGTGCTGCGGCGGTGGAAGCGGGCCTGCCCGCGGACAGCTTCACGGCCTGCGAACGCGGCGCCAGCTTTGGCTACAACAATCTGGTCAGCGACATGCGCTCGCTGGCCATCATGCGCGAGACCGGCGCCCCTGTCGTGTTCGACGCCACCCACAGCGTGCAGCTGCCCGGCGGCAACGGCACATCCAGCGGCGGCATGCGCGAGATGGTGCCCGTGCTCTCGCGTGCGGCCGTGGCCGTGGGCGTGGCAGGCCTGTTCATGGAAACCCATCCCGATCCCTGCAACGCCCTGTCGGACGGCCCCAATGCCGTGCCGCTCAAGCACATGAAGGCACTGCTGGAGACACTGGTGGCGCTGGACGATGTGACCAAGCGCAACGGCTTCCTGGAAGACCATTTCCAGGCCTGAGCATGCATACACAGCGCATCAGCAGCGACATGACGGCCTTGCTGCAGGCCTGCATGTTCATACGCCCCGGCCGCCCCAAGGCGGGCAGCGGCGTCTGAGCAGATGATGCCCCCCGGCATGACCGACACGATGAAGCGTGGCGTCATGCCTTTTTTGTATCCGCTTTTGTGTCCGAATGCTTGCACAGAAACGTCTTGCGCAAGAAATTCGACTGCTGCAACACGTCAAGGCAAAAGCGGCCCACCAAATTTGTGCACAATAGCCGCCGCAGCCTCTTCCATACTCGTCGCGTGCATGGCGCGCGCGCAGCATGTGGAGAAGAGTCGGCTTCACAATTTTGATAGCAGCTTGCGCTTCATGCACAAGCGCTTGGGCGTGATTTCATGAAAGAAGTCAGCCTGCACGTACCGATTTCAGAAACCCAAAGGAAATGCAATGAGTGCCATTGTTGACATCGTAGGCCGCGAAGTGCTGGACAGCCGCGGCAACCCCACCGTTGAGTGCGACGTGCTGCTGGAATCCGGCGTGATGGGCCGTGCCGCCGTGCCCTCGGGCGCATCCACCGGCTCGCGCGAAGCCATTGAACTGCGTGATGGCGACAAGAGCCGCTACCTGGGCAAGGGTGTCCTGAAGGCTGTTGAGCACATCAACACCGAAATCTCCGAAGCCGTGCTGGGCCTGGACGCTTCCGAGCAGGCTTTCCTGGACAAGACCCTGATCGACCTGGACGGCACCGACAACAAGAGCCGCCTGGGCGCCAACGCCATGCTGGCCGTCTCCATGGCCGTGGCCCGCGCCGCTGCCGAAGAAGCCGGCCTGCCCCTGTACCGCTACTTCGGCGGCATGGGCGGCGTGCAGCTGCCCGTGCCCATGATGAACGTGATCAACGGCGGCGCCCACGCGAACAACTCGCTGGACCTGCAAGAGTTCATGATCATCCCCGTGGGTGCCCCCACCTTCCGTGAAGCCGTGCGCTGGGGCGCCGAAGTCTTCCACGCTCTGAAGGCCATCATCCACCACAAGGGCATGTCCACCGCCGTGGGCGACGAAGGCGGTTTCGCACCTTCCGTGGAAAACCACGAAGCCGCGATCCAGCTGATCATCGAAGCCATCGAAAAGGCCGGCTACAAGCCCGGCGAGCAGATCGCCCTGGGCCTGGACTGCGCAGCTTCCGAGTTCTACAAGGACGGCATGTATGTGCTGGCCGGCGAAGGCAATATGACACTGACTTCGACGCAGTGGACCGACATGCTGGCCGGCTGGTGCGACAAGTACCCCATCATCTCCATCGAAGACGGCATGCACGAAGGCGACTGGGATGGCTGGAAGATCCTGACCGAGCGCCTGGGCTCCAAGGTTCAGCTGGTGGGTGACGACCTGTTCGTGACCAACACCAAGATCCTCAAGGAAGGCATCGAAAAGCGCATCGCCAACTCGATCCTGATCAAGATCAACCAGATCGGCACCCTGACCGAGACCTTCGCCGCCATCGAAATGGCCAAGCGCGCCGGCTACACCGCCGTGATCTCGCACCGTTCGGGCGAAACCGAAGACAGCACCATTGCCGACATCGCCGTGGGCCTGAATGCTGGTCAAATCAAGACTGGCTCCATGAGCCGCTCCGACCGTATCGCCAAGTACAACCAGCTGCTGCGCATCGAGGAAGACCTGGGCGATGTGGCCGAGTACCCCGGTCGTGCTGCCTTCTACAACCTGCGCTAAAGTGCGCAGCTGAAGTAAGTGCCCGGCAACCGCTTTGCGGCTGTGACGCTTACCCTTGATTCCACCAGGTTTTTTTATGGTCAACCGCGTCGTCTGCGTCACTTTGCTGGTCTTGCTGACCGCCATTCATGCCCAGCTCTGGCTGGGCAATGGCAGCATGGCCTATGTGCACGAGCTGCAGCAGCAAATCAAGGATCAATACGCGGCCAACGCCCTAGAAAAATCGGAAAACGACAGGCTGCAATCCGAGGTCAATGACCTCAAGGACGGCCTGTCCACCGTGGAAGAAAAGGCCCGTTACGAGCTGGGCATGGTCAAACCCAATGAAATCTATATTCAGGTTTCCAAGCGCTGACCCGGCACCCGCTCTGCATCAAAGCCAGCCCCGCGCTGGCTTTGCTGTTCCTGCGCCCACGCTGGTGCTGCTGGGTGCGCCTCATGCACTGGCGCGCGGCATGGCGCATGGCTTGCTGCAGGCCCGTCTGGATGCGGGCCATGCCACGCCCTGGCAATGCCTGGCCCCCGCGAGCGGCGATGAATGGCCGGCCGATGCCCTGGTCTATGTGCTGGGCCAGGACTGGCGCGATGCCGACCCGGACCCCGCCATCGCGCAGCAGATCAGCCGATGGCGCGCACTGCTGCACGCACGCGCACAGAGCTATGTGATGCTCTACGGCAAGCCGTCTGCCCAATGGCAACAGCTGGCCGCATCTCTCAAGTTCACGGCCCCAACCGCGGACTGGGACTGGATCTCAAGCCAGAACCCCTGGAATTCCAGTCAGAAAATACGCCGCAAAGCCTGCGAGCAATGCGGCGATCCCGAGTGCGAGCTGGCACTGTTCGAGGCCTTGAAAAGCGCCCCCTGAGGCGCCTCGTGCCTTCTCCCCTGTCTTTTCCGAGCTGGAAGACACCCGCGCTGCCCCGGCCTGGGCTCTTGCAGGGTGTCTCCACCGCCATCAGAGCTCCATAGCCGCGAGCAGACTGTTCAGTTACTGCACCGAGCTGGAGCTGGGCGGCTGCTTTTGCACTTCGGTGAACAGACGCGCCGCATCGATGGCGTCGAACTGGTATTGCTGGCCGCAGAAGTCGCAGCCCACCTCGATCTTGCCACGCTCGGCCACGATGGAATCCACCTCTTTCTCGCCCAGCGAGGTCAGCATGGCGGCCACACGGTCACGGCTGCAGGTGCAGGCGAAACGCGGGGCCTGCTCGTCGGCCTGCGGAGCGAAGCGCAGCAGCTTCTCTTCCCAGAACAGGCGCCGCAAAATGGTCTCCACATCCAGCGTCAACAGCTCTTGCTGCGTCAGGCTGGAGGCCAGCGTGGCAATGCGGTTGTACTCCTCGTTCAGGCCCTGGGCGTCATGCTCGGCCTCCCCGCTTTCGGTGGCCGCGGCCAGATTCGCCTCGCCCTTCACAGGCATGCGCTGCAGCATCAGACCGGCCGCGATCTGGTCATTGGCAGCCAGCACCATCACGGTGTCGAGTTGCTCGGACTGCATCATGTAGAACTGCAGCGCATCCGACAGACGCTCGAAGCGACCGCCAGCGCCATCATTGAGCGGCACCACGCCCTGATAGGGGTTCTGACCGGGCTGGCGGTCCTTGGGGTCCAGCGTGACGGCACAGCGGCCCGCGCCATGGGCATTGACCAATTCTGCCAGCGGGGCCAACTGGCCGCGCAGGGGCAGACTGGCCTCTCCCACCAACGATGCCGTGGCACGCAGGCTCAGGTCCGACTGCACTTCGGCCACAGCCAGTTTGACGGGGCCGTCGCCCATGACCTGGAATACCAGCGCGCCATTGAACTTGATATTGGACTGCATGAGCACGCCAGCCGCCGTCATCTCGCCGAGCAAGGTGCTGACGGCCTCGGGATAGGCGCCGGTATCCTTGTTGCCGGCACGGCGCTGCAGGATTTCCTGCCAGGAGTCAGTCAGGCGAACAATGGCACCACGCACGGGCAGGCCGTCAAAAATGAATTTATGCAGTTCAGACACGCTAATCGATTCCGGTAAAGAGCTGGGCCCTCAGCCCAGCTTGCGCAAGCCGCGCTTGAAGCGGCGAGCATTTTCAACATAGTTCCTGGCGCTCTGGCGCAGACCTTCGATCTGCTCGGGCGATAGCTCGCGCACGACCTTGGCGGGGCTGCCGAGGATCATGGAGCCGTCGGGAAATTCCTTGCCCTCGGTCACCAGCGAGCCTGCGCCCACCAGGCAGTTCCTGCCTATCCTGGCGCCATTGAGCACCACTGCACCGATGCCGATGAGCGAGCCATCGCCAATCGTGCAGCCATGCAGCATTACTTGGTGGCCAACCGTCACATTGCAACCCACCGTAAGCGGTTTGCCGAAATCGGCATGCAGCACGCTGGCATCCTGGATGTTGGAGCCCGCACCGATGCTGATGTTTTCGGTATCCCCGCGGATGACCGTTCCAAACCAGACGCTGGCGTCCTTGTCCAGCTTGACGCGGCCCATGACCTCGGCGCTGTCGGCCACCCAGGCGCTTTCGTCGATCTGCGGCGCAACGCCGTCGAGTTCGTAAATTGCCATCTGCTTGTCTCCCTGTGGGTTGCTTCTTTATAGAACCTAGAATTGTAGGGATGGAGTTACGTCATCGCGCGCTAGAGGTCTTGTGTCTTGCAGACCCAGAGAAAAAAGCTGCTGCAGCCATTGATCTGCATACACAAAAAGCTCTCTATTCGATAGCAGAAACAGCACCGACACTGCGCATCCCCGAATCTGAGCTTCCCGGTCGCCCGGCCCGGCCCGAGCTCAAGCACCACACCGCCGTGGCGCGCCGCTCGCCGGCCACCCTCGAAGGCCGGGCCGTGCTCATCCATGCCATTGCACATATAGAGTTCAATGCCATCAACCTCGCACTGGACGCCATCTGGCGCTTTGACGGCATGCCCGGGCAGTACTACCACGACTGGCTTCAGGTGGCTGCAGAGGAAGCCAAGCATTTCCGCCTGCTACGCGATCATCTGCGCCAGCATCATGGTCAGGACTATGGCGACCATCCGGCCCACCAGGGCCTGTGGACCATGTGCGAGAAAACGGCAGGCGACATCGTGGCCCGCATGGCCCTGGTACCCAGAACGCTGGAGGCGCGCGGCCTGGACGCCACGCCGCAGATCCAGAACAAGCTGCGCAACACCCACGCGACCGATGCGCTGGCGGCCTGCGACATTCTGGACATTATCCTGCGCGAGGAAGTGGGTCATGTGGCCATAGGCAACCACTGGTATCGCTGGCTGTGCGAGAAAAACGGCCTGGACCCCGAGTCGTTGTACCTGGAGCTGACACAGCGCCATGAAGCGCCGCGCCTGCGCCCGCCCTTCAATGAGAAGGCACGCCGCGCCGCAGGCTTCACCGCGACCGAGATCGCCTGGCTGCAACAGATTTAGGTATTTTTTCTTGACTCGAATCAAGAACCACCGGCAAGCAAGGCCCGCGAGCCGAAGTTGTTGGCACAAACGGCCTGAACGCACGAAGCTGACACTATGATCGGCTCGTTCTTACAATAACCGGCCCAGCCAACCATTTCCCACACAGACGTCATGCAGCAATGAGTGAACAAACCATAGAGGACCAGGCATTCGCCTCGCCGCGCAACCTGTCCAAAGGCATGATTGCACGCCAGCCCATCGTCAACGGGTTGCAGCAAATCATTGGTTACGAGCTGTTCAACCGCTCGCGCTCGCCTTATGGTCACACCATGGCCTCAGACGCGACGCTGATCTTTGCTGCCCTCACGCATGCTGGAGAGGAAGATCTGGTCGGCACCAAGCTCATGTTCGTGAACTGCACTCACGAAGGCCTGACCGGCGAGCACCTGGAGCTGCTGCCGGCCGACAAGGTGGTGCTGGAGATCCCCCCTCTGGGCCATGCCGCCGTGCATGAGGTGGCAGCCCGCCTGCCCACCTTGCTGGCACTCAAGGACCAGGGCTTTCATCTGGCCTTCAACCACACGGTACTGGAGTCCGTGTATTCGGCCTGGCTGCCGCTGGCCGACTACATCAAGCTAGACCTCTCCACGCTGGCACCGGACCAGCTTACGGTGCTGGTCAAGTTCGCCAACCGCCACACCCGCGCCGAGTTGATCGCCGAAAAAGTCGAAAGTGCCCACCAGCATGAGCTGGGGCAGCGCCTGGGCATAGAGCTTTTCCAGGGTTTCTGGTTTGCCCGTCCCACGGTGATGCAGACCCGCCTTCTGACCCCGACGCAGCAAAGCATCATCCAGTTGCTGACGCTGGTACGCGAGCAGGCCAGCACCGATGCGATCGAGGAAGTTCTCAAAAAGGACGCCGCCCTGGCCTTCAACCTGCTGCGCCTCATCAACTCGGCCAGCTTTGGCGCCCATCGCAAGATCACCTCTTTCAAGCAGGCCGTGATGCTGCTCGGCCTGAACAAGCTGTTTCGCTGGGCTGCCATGCTGCTGACTGCCGCCCGTGAAGGCGGCCCCCCACCGGCCGTAGGCCAGACCGCCGTGATTCGCGGCCGTCTGATGGAGCTGCTGGCCAAGCACTCGCTGACGGACACCGACGCAGATCTGGCCTTTATCTGCGGCATGTTCTCCATGCTGGACCGCATGCTGGGCATGCCTTTGCCTGCAGCGCTGGCGCTGATTCCGGTGTCCGAGTCGGTCTCCGCCGCGCTGCTGCATCATGAAGGCATTCTGGGCGAGCTGCTGATGCTCACCAAGGCCTGCGAGAGTCATGACCAGGAACAATTCGACCGCAGTGCCTGCAGCCTGGAGCTGGAGCACGGGGACATCAATCACGCTCACCTGCAGGCTTTGAGATGGACGGAGTGTCTGTCCGACTGACAGCGCTTCTGCCCCACACCCAAGCGATAACCGACATGGATACCTCTGACACCAACTCCTCTTCACCGACCGCCAGCCCCGTTGCAGACAGGGACGAGGCCAATATGGCCAGCATTGCGCGTCAGGCAATCGTCGATGAAAAACGGGATGTGTATGGCTACGAGCTGTTTGACCGCTCGGTTGCACATAACGCACACACAGCGGCATCCGATGCGGCGCTGCTGTTCAATGCACTGTCCTACGCCGGTGCCGAGGCCCTGGTGGGCAAAAAGACGGTTTTCATCAACTGCACCCATGACAGCCTGAGCGGCGGCCACCTGGAGCTGATTCACCCCGACCGTGTGGTACTGGAAGTGCCGGCCCTGCCTGCCGATGCCACGCAGGAAAACATCGAAGCCTGCCTGCCCACATTTGCGGCCCTGCGCCAGCGTGGCTTTCGCCTGGCTTTCGACCAGAACCTGCTGCGCCGCAACTATGCGTCATGGCTGCCCATGGCCTCCTTCGTCAAGCTGGACATGCAGAGCTTCGGAATCGAGCATGCCGAAAAGCTGGTGAAGTTTGCCCAGACCTACACACGCGCCCAGATCGTGGCCGAGAAGGTCGAAACAGCCGAGCAGTTCGAGCATATGCGGAGCCTTGGCGTGAAGCTGTTCCAGGGCTACTGGTTCGCCCAGCCCCAGCTCGTGCAGGCGCGTACCATCCGCCCCACGCAGACCACCATCATCCAGCTCATCAACCTGGTGCGCCAGCAGGCCAGCACCGAGGAGATCGAAGAGCTGCTCAAGAAGGACCCCACGCTGTCCTTCAACCTGCTGCGCTTCATCAACAGCTCGGGCTTCGGCCTGTCCTGCGAGATCACCTCCTTCCGCCATGCGGTGATGATTCTGGGCCTCAAGAAGCTGTTCCGCTGGGCGGCCCTGCTGCTGACCACCTCACGCGCCGGCGGCACACCGCCGGCTGTGGGCCAGACGGCCGTGGTGCGCGGCCGCCTGATGGAGCTGCTGACCGCCGAGCTGCTGCCGCCCGAGGAATGCGACCACGCCTTCGTCGTGGGCGTTTTCTCGCTGCTCGATGTGATGCTGAGCCAGCCCATGGCCAAGGCCCTTGAATCCGTGGCCCTGCCCCAGTCCGTGGTTGACGCACTGGTACATAACCAAGGCGTTTTTGCGCCCTTCCTGGATCTGACGCGCGCCTGTGAGTCGGGCGACGAAGCGGCTTTTGCCCGCGCCGCCAATGCGCTGCAGCTGTCCAACCACCAGGTCAACTGGGCCCATCTGCAGGCGCTGAGCTGGGCCGACAACCTGGCCAGTGAAGTGATCTGAGCCAATCCGCTTCGCGACCAGTCAGTGCGCTTGCTGCGCACAACGAAACAGGGCTTGCGGCCGATGTGACCGCAAGCCCTTTTTCATTCAAGAAAGTCCCGATCAGTTGGTCTGGATACCTGCAGCCTTGATGATCTGGGCGTTGGACCTGGACTCTGCCTCGATCTGCTTGGCAAAGTCCGCTGCCTTGCCTCCGGTAGGCACATTGTCCGTGGCTTCCAGGCGCTGACGGATCTCGGGCAGCGCCAGCGCCTTGTTCACCTCGGCATTCAGGCGAGCCAGCACGGGGGCAGGCACACCGGCGGGAGCGAAGATGCCGAAGACCGATGTGGTGTTGGCGTTCTTGTAACCCAGCTCGGCCAGCGTGGGCACCTGGGGCAGCGAGTCCAGACGCGCCGGAGCACCCACGGCCAGGGCCTTGAACTTGCCGGCCTTGATGTGCTGCATCACGGCCGGGCCGGCATTCGTGGACAACACCTCGAACTGTGCACTCAGGCCGTCATTGAGCTGCTGGCCGCCGCCCTTGTAAGGCACATGGGTGATCTGCACCTTGCCCTGGTCGGCAATCTGCTCGAGCATGATGTGGCCCAGCGAGGCCAGACCGGCCGTGGCCCAGCGCACATCGCCGGGGTGGGCCTTGGCCTGGGTCATCAGCTCGGGAAAGCTCTTGGCTGCCAGACGGGTCGTTCCCAGCAGCAGCACGGGCGAGTACATCACGCTGACCACGGGAACAATATCCTTGTGCGGATCGAACAGCGGCTTGCCCAGATGGGGGCTCAGTGTCAGCGGGCTGATGGACGAAAAGCCCAGCGTATAGCCATCGGGGTTGGACTTGGCGACCTGATCCAGGCCAATCGCGCCACCCGCACCGGCCTTGTTGTCGATCACCACCGACTGACCCAGCGACTGCGACAGCTTTTCACCCAGTGCACGGGCCACCACATCGCTGACACCACCGGCAGGGTAGGACACCACCAGACGAATGGGACGGCTGGGCCAGCCAGCCGCGTCGGCTTTGTCGGCCGCCTGGACATTCAGGGACAAGGTGGCAGGCAGCACGGCTGCCAGGGCACAGGTCAGCATGCTGCGACGCAGAAAGTTAGTCATCACTCGAAATCCAAAAATCAAGACCTGCATTTTTGACCAAAGTGAATTCCCCGGTTGATTTGGACGACGATTCGTCAATTCATTGGACAGAAAACATCAAAATAAAACTTCAAACATTCAAATAGACCAACACTCCAACCGGCCAACATCTTCATCGACGTGTCGCAATGACGCCCGCAAGGCTTGCCGCTAGACTGCAGCAATCTCCACAAAGAAAGCGCCCCATGGCAGAAAAACAACCTCTATCACGTCGCTCCATCTTGCTGCGAAGCGGTGCTGCGGGCGCTGCACTGGGCGCCATGGCTCTGCCCGCCGCGGCCACACGCAAGGCCTCCCGCACCTGTGTGCTCGATGGCCTGCAACCCGCAGTGCTCACCATCAGCGGCCCCGGTGTGCAGGCCAATCGCGGCAAGCCGCAGGCCGTGGCGGACCGCATGCTGATCATCCATGGCTATCTGTTCGATGCAGCCTGGTCCTGCGGCATGGATGCGCTCAACAGCCTGGAGCAGCAGACGCTCAGGACCACGCTTGAATACGACGAAGCCGAACACAACCTGCAAGGCCCGCTGCTGGAGCAGGTGCTGCAAGCCGCCGGCGTGGATGTAGGCCAGGCCATGGCGCGCGGCCTGCAACTGACTTTGCAGGGCATAGACGGCTATCGCAGCCAGATGCCGCTGGCCCAGGCCGTGCGCTGGCGCATGCTGATCGCCACCCAGCTGGACGGCGTGCCGTTGGCCATGGGCGGCGTGGGCCCGCTCTGGGCCATTTTTGCAGCCCATCAGATTCCGGAGCTCGGCCAGTTGCCCGTCAAGCAGCGCTTTCCTGCCGCCGTCTGGGGGCTCTACCACCTGCAGCTTGGCAGCGCGACAGCCTAGGCAGCGGCTCAGCCGCGCGGGTGATGCTCGGCATGCAGGGCCTTGAGCCGCTCACGCGCCACATGGGTGTAGATGGTGGTGGTGGAGATATCGGCATGCCCCAGCAGCATCTGCACCACGCGAAGGTCGGCGCCATGGTTGAGCAAATGGGTGGCAAACGCATGGCGCAGCGTATGTGGCGACAGCGGCGAGTTCACACCTGCAATCTGCGCGCATTTCTTGACGATGACCCAGAACATCACGCGGCTCATGCCCGCACCGCGCTGGGTCACAAACACCTCCTCGGTCTGCTGCCCCCCCAGAATCACGGCACGCGCCTGCTGCAGATAGCGCTCCAGCCAGTGCTGCGCCTCCTGGCCGAACGGCACCAGCCGCTCCTTGCGCCCCTTGCCCGTCACGCGCAGCACGCCCGAGCGCAGGTCCAGCTCATGCATGCACACGCCCACCAGTTCGCTGACGCGCAGACCGCTGGCATACATCAGCTCCAGCATGGCGCGATCGCGCAAGCCCAGCGGGCTGTCCACATCGGGCGCATCGAGCAGGGCCTCCACCTGCTCCTGGGTCAGGGTCTTGGGCATGCGCGGCGGCTGTTTGGCCGCCAGCATGCGCACCGTGGGGTCGGCAGCGATGCGCTTTTCACGCAGCGCCCAGTGAAAATAGCGACGCAACACCGTCAGCCTACGGTTCGAGGAGGTGGCCTTGGTGCCCTCCACACGGGCCGTGAAATAGCCCTGCAGATCGCCTTCCAGCGCAGCATCCAGCGCCTTGGGCGGCTGCAGCCGCGCCAGCCAGCGCGCAGTCGCCGTCAGGTCACGCCGGTAAGCGGACAAGGTATTGCGCGAAAGCCCGTCCTCCAGCAGCAGGGCATCGATGAACTGATCGAGCGCATGCTGGCTCTGCGGCAAGGGCGGCGGCCAGTCATCGGGAATCTGGGACTCGCGGGCTTTTTTGGGGACGTCGGACATGGGGCTAGCGTACACGCTGGTGAAGGCCGTGCAGGTTTGACGGCAGGCCCATGCGATATGGCGCTACTGGTCAGATCGCGGGCCAGAGGCAATCCATACTCGAAGTAGGCCGTGGAGTAAGCTCAGGGAGGACAAACTCAGACTGAAGACGGATTCGGAGACATGGGACGAGAGTACAAAATCAAATTTGTCGTGCCAGGCAATTACGACCCCACTGCGCTGCTTGGAAGGTTGCCAAACCCGAACAATCCAGAAGTGATGGGCGAGGCTTACAGCTACGCGATAGAGCCGGACGGTTTCTATTTCATCGACCACCTGGCGGATCGCACTGTCGCGGCCTTAGCGTTGCAAAGCCTCCTCGATGAGGCGCTTGGGCTCAACGACACTGTCGAGCTCACCCAGCTTTAGCCCATCCACTTCGCCTGCCGTGGCGCAAACGGCCATGAGCCGCCGCTTGGGCCGACCAGAAACGGGCACTCAATGTTGAAGCCGAGCCACAAGCGACAGCTTGCCGATCTGAGCCGGCTTGAGAGACTGCCTGGATCTCGACCGGCTCTCCAGCTCGCGCCGATATGCACGCAGCATCTGGCGCGGGTAGTGACTGCCGCTGGCGAACAGGCTCTGCAGGTACTTCTGGCGCAGATACCTCATATCGAGATCCGATTTTGTAATCCCGCCTTGGCCCGCTTTGACGCTCGTGACCGCATCTTTGTGCAAGGCACAGAAGCCCCCAGACCATCAGCTGATGCGCCTCGCTCCACGCCTTGGCATGAGCTTGTGCAAGCTCCAGCAACCCGGACAGTTGCGGAACGCCAGCCACGAGCTTCCCATCTGAAATCGCCATCCGCGATGGCCAGAACCTCAACGCTTCACGCAGCACCCTCTTGAATTTCATGGCCCGGATGGATATGGAAACCTCATGTCATGCAGACGGCAGCGGTACTCAGTCCGCATCAGGCGCTTGCAGTCCATATTGGATTGGCACTCAACGGAACGGTAGACAGGGATGGAAGCCCGGTTTTTCGGCATATGCACTGCATGGCCATACGACACGCAAGTGAAGCGGCATCGGCCTGAATCATCTAACAAGCGCCGGGCTGTGCCCTATGGTATGCAACAAGCGCGTTCGCATGTCCATGACCGATGCCGTGCTCGAGTTTGAGATGTGCGACCTGCTCCATATGTTTTTTATCGCGCAGCTCATCGAGAATCTTGAGCCAGTGCGTGACCGGCTTTCCATAGGTCTTCTCGATGGAAGGAAAGTAGGACGCGGGTCCTTTGATCTTTTGTTCACTTGCCATGCACACCTCCGATGACTGGATAAAGGATCTGACGCAAAGCACCCGACAAATCGAGCTCAACGCCTTGGACAATGAGCACATTGATGCTTCTTTGGCTTATTCACCCTCACCTGGCCTTGTTTTTGTGTATCGATTGGCTGCTCAGGGCCGAAATCAGCCCACCTCATCGCCCTGTCCCGGCCCTCGCATATAAAAACAAAGCCCGAATGGCCTCAAAGGCAATTCGGGCTTGCGGTATCCGCTACTGCATCGGCAGCAGATCAGCTGCTTAGTCCAGTGTCAGCTTCTGCTTGGCCACGACCTGCTTGTAGGTTTCGAACTCTTCCTTCAGTTCCTTGGCGAATTCCTGAGGAGAGTTGCCCACCACCAGCGAACCGGTGTCTTCGATGCGCTTCTTGACCGCGGGGTCCTGCAATACCTTCTTCACGGCGGCATTGATCTTGTCGACCATGGCCTTGTCCATGCCCTTGGGGCCCAGAATGCCGTAGGAAGCCATGCGATTGACCTGGGGCAGACCCACTTCCTTGAAGGTAGGCACGTCAGGCAGCACGGCCAGACGCTGGGGAGCTGCCACGGCGATGGCCTTGAGGCGGTTGTCCTTGATGAAGGGCAGCGCCGAAGGCAGGTTGTCCAGAATCATGGGGATCTGGCCGGCAACCGCGTCGTTCAGGGCCGGGCCCGCGCCGCGATAAGGCACATGGGTCATCTGGATGCCGGTCAGCGACTTGTACAGCTCCATCAGCATGTGCTGGATGCCGCCCGTACCGGACGAGCCATAGGAGTACTTGCCGGGATTGGCCTTGAGTTCGGCCTCGAAAGCCTTGTAGTTAGCCGCGCCGGGGAACTTGGGGTTCACGGCGATCACATTGGGCGTGGCCGCAATATTGATGATGGGCGTGAAGTCCGTCAGCGGGTTGTAGGGAGTCTTGGGGTTGATGGCCGGATTGGTGGCCATGGTCGACAGCGTGGAAATGCCCAGGTTGTAGCCGTCGGGCTTCTGGCGCGCGGTTTCCTGCGCACCGATGACGCCGCCGCCACCGCCCTTGTTGTCCACCACCACGGACTGACCCAGTTCCTTGCTCAGCGGCTCGGCGATCACACGCGCAATGATGTCGGTCGTGCCGCCTGCGGCAAAGGGCACCAGCAGCTTGATGGGCTTGGTGGGGTAGTTGGCCTCAGCCAACACACCAGTCGAGAAACCTACAGTTGCCAGAGCCATTGTCAGGCCCACGCACATACGACGATTCATGAAGGGGTCTCCTTATGAGTTCTGAAATTAACGGCTGATGGTACGTGCCGCAAAAAACCCGGCACATTCTTGTTAGCCCTGATTTCTCAGTAATTACCCTAGATTCGCACCATTTCCTTGAAGCGCATCAAAGTTCAGCTCGAATGAGCCGAGCGACAACAGTAAGTACTACTACATAGAAACTTGGCGACAGCTTTCTCTCAGCAAACCTATGACCGGCTCTATGCTTACAGGCCGTGAACTATCTAGAACTGCTTTTTCCCGATTTCGCGCTCATCGTGCTGGGCTATGTGCTGTGCCGTTTCACGCCCATCAACCGCAGCGTCTGGCAAGCCGTGGAGCAGCTCGTCTACTACCTGCTGTTTCCGGTGCTGCTGTTTCACTCCATCACGCGCAACCCGATCCAGTGGGGCGACGCCAGCCAATTGCTGGCCGCCGGTGTGCTGGGAGGCCTGCTGGGCATTGCGCTGACCTACAGCCTGCCGCACCTGCCTCTTCTTGGCCGGCGCATCGATGCACGCGGCTATGCGGGAGCCGCGCAAGTGGCGTTTCGCTTCAACTCCTTTATCGCGCTGGCACTGGTTTCGCGCCTGGCGGGTCCTGACGGACTGCTCTATGTCTCGGTGCTGATCGGCGTATCCGTGCCGCTGTTCAATGTGGCCGCCGTCTGGCCCATGACGCGTGGCAGCGACCAGCATTTTGTCGGTCATCTGCTGCGCAATCCGCTGATCATCGCCACCGTCAGCGCCCTGCTGTTCAATGCCGCTGGACTGAAAATTCCGGCCTTGCTGGAAGCCCCCGTGGCACGCATCGGTGCGGCCTCGATCGCACTGGGCCTGATGGCCGCCGGCGCCGGCCTCAAGCTCAGTGCACTGGCCAGCAACAAGCTGCTGGCCAGCGAGTTGCTGCTGATACGCCATGCCATACAGCCGCTGATCGCCTTTGCCATGGTTCAGCTGTTCCACCTCAACCAGCCGCAGGCGATTGCGCTGATGGCGTTCTCCAGCCTGCCTACTGCCTCGTCCTGCTATGTGCTGGCTGTGCGCATGGGCTATGAAGGCTCGTTTGTGGCCAGTCTGGTGTCGCTGTCCACGATGCTGGGCGTGCTCAGCCTGCCCTTCGGGCTCTGGCTGATCGGTATTTGAATTTAATAGCTTCTTGTGCTTACTGGATAAGCGATAGAGGCCAATTTCACTAAAAATCAGGCGCGCTGGGCCAACGCCCAGGCCACATGTTCGGCCACCACGGGGTCGGGATGATCGGCCCGGCTCTGCAGCGCGGCCCTGAGTTCGGGCCTGCCGGTTTCGCGCCAGGCATTGCCCAGGGCCACGGCCACATTGCGCAGCCAGCGTGCATGCCCGATGCGGCGGATGGGACTGCCCTCGGTCACGCGCAAGAATGTGGCTTCATCCCAGGCCAGGAAATGCACCAGCTGCGTGCCGGCCAGTGCGGCGCGGGCGTCGAAGTCAGGCAAGACGCTGGGCTGGGCAAACTTGTTCCAGGGGCAGGCCAGCTGGCAGTCATCGCAGCCATAGATGCGGTTGGCCATCAAGGGCCGCAGTTCCTCGGGAATGCTTCCCGCATGTTCGATGGTCAGATAGGAGATGCAGCGCCGCGCATCGACCTTGTGCGGCGCGATGATGGCGCCCGTGGGACAGGCGTCGATGCAGGACGAGCAGCTGCCGCAGTGCGCCGTGACGGGGACGGTGGGCTCGAGCGCAAAGTCCACATAGATCTCCCCCAGAAAGAACATCGATCCGGCCTCGCGGCTCAGCACCAGGGTGTGTTTGCCGCGCCAGCCCTGGCCGCTGCGGCTGGCCAGCTCGGCCTCCAGCACCGGGGCGGAGTCGGTAAAGGCACGGTGGCCGAACGGGCCTATTTCCTGTGCGATGCGCTCGGCCAGCTTCTGCAGGCGGTTGCGCAGCACCTTGTGATAGTCACGGCCTCTGGCGTAGATGGAGACAATGCCTTCTTCGGGACGCTTGAGCCGATCCCATTCCACGGCCTGCCAGCCGTCCCCGGTCTCGCGCGGCAGATAATCCATGCGCGCGGTAATCACGCTCACCGTGCCGGGAACTAATTCCGCTGGCCGGGCTCGTTTCAAACCATGGGCCTGCATGTAATGCATCTCGCCATGAAACCCTTGCGCCAACCATTGCAGCAAACCGGGTTCTGCCGAGGACAAATCCACGCCCGCCACGCCGATTTGGGAAAATCCCAGCTCGCGAGCCCAGGCTTGCATCAAAGGAACCAATTGACTGCTGCTCAACATACACCCCGAATTGTAGGAAGCGAGCCCACACCGGCGCTGGCGCAGCGCCAGATACTCTGGCAAAGCGAACAGGAAACCGAGCGCTTCGCCCGGCAACTGGCCGCCCTGCCTCAGCTGCGCAACGCCTATGTGACCCTGCATGGCGACCTGGGTGCGGGCAAGACCACGCTGGTGCGCCACTGGTTGCGCGCCCTGGGCGTGCAGGGCCGCATCAAGAGCCCGACCTATGCCGTGGTGGAGCCGCATGAGGCCGGCGATCTCTCGATCTGGCACTTTGACTTCTACCGCTTCGACGATCCGCGCGAATGGGAAGATGCAGGTTTTCGTGACATTTTTGCCAGCGCCGGACTCAAGCTGGCAGAATGGCCTGAAAAGGCTGCAGCGGTTACACCTGTTGCGGATATAGCTATCCATATCGAAGCAATTGACGATGTGCAGCGACAGGTGACGCTCAAGGCCGGCACCCCCGCAGGCTGCACCGTGCTTGAAGCATTGACGGCATGAGCAAAACAACTTCCTCCACGGCTTTTCCCGATCAGCCCCGACTGGATCTCTCCCCGCCAGGCCCTTCCCGACCGGGCCTCTCCCGCCGCAATCTGCTGCAGGCAGGCGGCGTGGTTCTGCTGCTGGGTCGCCAGCATATTGCGCAGGGCGCGAGCATCGTGGCCGTACGCGTCTGGCCCGCACCCGACTACTCGCGCGTCACGCTGGAATCCGATATTCCGCTGACGGCCAAACCGGTCTTCGTGCCCAGCCCGCCGCGCCTGGCCGTTGATATCGAGGGCCTGGATCTGAACCCGGCGCTCAAGGAGCTGGTGGCCAAGGTCCGCTCCGACGACCCCAATATCGCCAGCATCCGCGTCGGCCAGTTTGCACCCGGCGTGGTACGTCTGGTAATCGACCTCAAGCAGGAAGCCAGGCCCCAGGTCTTCACGCTGGCCCCGATTGCTCCCTACAAGCACCGGCTGGTACTGGACCTCTATCCCGCCAAGGCCGTGGATCCGCTGGAAGCCCTGATCAGCGAGCGCCTGCGCGATGCCGGCAGCACGGCCGCCGCGCCGGCTGCGAACCATCCCGCCATTACGACGCCGCCCCCGGCGGCGATTGCCACAGCGCCCCAGGCCGACCCCCTGGGTGACCTCATTGCCCAGCGCAACCAGCGCCCCAGCACTCCAGCACCGGCTCCCGCGGTGATTGCACAGGCTCCGGCACCGGCTCCCGTGCCGCCACCACCGGCTCCCGCGCCACGCCCGGCACCGGCCCCCAGGCCTGCACCCAATATTGCCACCTCGCAAAGCACGGACCGCATCATCATCGTGGCACTGGACCCCGGCCATGGCGGCGAAGACCCCGGCGCCACCGGTCCCAGCGGCCTGCGTGAAAAAGACGTGGTGCTCAAGGTCGCCCATCTGCTGCGCGAGCGCATCAACAACTCGCGCATCGGCGGCAGCCCCATGCGCGCCTTCATGACGCGCGATGCCGACTTCTTCGTGCCCCTGGCCACACGCGTGGAAAAAGCCCGCCGTGTCCAGGCCGATCTGTTCATCAGCATCCATGCCGATGCCTTCACCACCCCGGCAGCGCGCGGTGCCAGCGTGTTTGCGCTCAGCGAACGCGGCGCATCGAGCACGGCCGCCCGCTGGCTGGCCAACAAGGAAAATCAGGCCGACCTGGTGGGCGGCCTGAACGTGGGCGGACTGCAGGACCAGCATGTGCAGCGCATGCTGCTGGACATGAGCACCACGGCCCAGATCAAGGACAGCCTCAAGCTGGGCACTTCGCTGCTGGGCGAGATCGGCAGCATGGCCAAGCTGCACAAGGCCCGCGTGGAGCAGGCCGGCTTTGCCGTGCTGAAGGCCCCCGACATTCCCAGCGTGCTGGTGGAAACGGCCTTCATCAGCAACCCCGAGGAGGAAGCCAAGCTGGCCTCTGCCGCCTACCGCGAGCAACTGGCCGATGCGCTGATGACGGGCATACGCAAGTACTTCGCCCACAACCCGCCCCTGGCGCGCAGCCGATCGGTTTAAGTGTGTGCTTACACAAAACCACCGTGCTGGCTGTCAGCCGACAAGCCGGCTTGATGACAGTCGCCAAGCCTGAATGACACAGGCTTGGCCCTCTCTCCTACCTGAAAGCCAGGGCAAAAGGTTCAAGATCAGGACATGTTCTTATGAAAGCTGGCCTCTAGGGCAGCTGTACAGGAGAGACCTCATGAAACTGCGAACTCTTGCCATCACCGTGTCTGCAGCCTTCACGCTTGCCATGGCAGGCTGCTCCACCTCGCCCACCAATGCCCAGATCGGCACCGGTGTCGGCGCCGTCGCTGGCGGCGTGGTCGGTGATGCACTGTTTGGTTCCACTTTGGGCACCGTAGGCGGTGCCGCGGCAGGCGCGCTGATCGGCAACGAGGTAGGCAAGCGCAAATAAACGCCTCGATGCGATCTGAATGCCAAAAAAGAAGCCCCGGCATGCCGGGGCTTCTTTTTTGGGTCAGCGCTTTTCCGGTCGGGGCAAAGCGCTGGCAAGAGCGCGGATCAGGCGGTCCTGGCCTTTTCGGCCTTGCCGGCGCGCCAGGCACCGAAGATGGCGATCAGGCCCGGCACCAGGATCAGACCCCAGATGATTTTTTCAAGATTGTTCTTCACCCATTCCATATTGCCGAAGAAGTAGCCTGCGGCGCTGATGCCCACCACCCAGAGCACGGCTCCCACGACATTGAACAGGCTGAACTTGGCGCGGCTCATATGAGCCACACCGGCCACGAAAGGTGCAAAGGTGCGGATGAAAGGCATGAAGCGCGCAAGAATGATGGTCACGCCGCCATAGCGCTCATAGAAGTTGTGGGCCTGGTCAAAAGCCTTGCGGTTGAACCAGCGCGAGTCCTCCCACTGAAACACCTTGGGGCCCAGGTAGCGGCCTATCGTGTAATTGCTCTGGTCGCCCAGGATGGCTGCTGCCAGCAGCACCACCACCGCCAACGGGTAGCTCATGTAGCCGGCTCCGCACAGCGCGCCGACGATGAACATCAGCGAGTCACCGGGCAGGAAAGGCATGACCACCACACCGGTTTCGACAAACACGATGATGAACAGCAAGGCATACACCCAGGGCCCATAGGCCACGACAAAGGCTTCCAGATGCTTGTCGATATGCAGGATGAAGTCGATCAGAAACTGAATGATTTCCAAAACACGGTCCTCAAAAATGGATTGGCATACCGGCGTATGCCGGCCAGTAATGTACTGCGCCCCCAAAGCCCGCAGACGCTCCACCCTTTGCTGTAGTGCCATGTTTTTGAGAGCAAACTCACAGCTGCTTGCAGACTGCAACAAGGCCGGCCTTTTAATGCTGGTTTGTTACAAGTTTTGATAAAACTAAACGTCAACAATACGTCAGCTTGCCATTTCTGCTGGCACAGTAGAGATGTGTCGCCGCAAGCCGTGCATTGCAAATCACGACATCGGCCCCTGGCCAACAAAGTCCGGCATCTCCAGCCTCCCGCATGTGCAGGAGTGGGCACAGAGACCAGACCGCTTTCCATAACTAGCACGACGAGAGGAATACGAACATGAAGACATTCACAATGCGCTATGGCAAGGCCCTGACTCTGGCAGCCGCACTGACCGGCGCCCTGGCACTGGGCGGCTGCGCCCATGGCCCCAGCCGTCAGCAAGTCGGTATCGGCGCAGGTGCCGTGGCCGGCGGTGCAGTGGGCAACGTGCTGTTTGGCGGCCCCGTGGGTACCATCGGCGGTGCTGCCGCCGGTGCGCTGATCGGTAACGAACTGACCAAGGGCGGCTACCGCCACCGCCACTAAGCCCTGCGCCCACGGACTGAACAAAGAGCTGCCAGAAATATTCCGGCGGCTCTTTGTGTTTTCGCCCTTCAAAAAACTCACTTCCCGGCCGGTTTGTACAGCCGCCTAGAATGGTTGCCGTGAACGCAACCAGCCCCGAACTCTCCCCCTCCCCTACCGAAACCGCCGACCAGGCTGCCCCCGTGCGCCGGCCGATTCGCGACCTGCCCGACGAGCTGATCAGCCAGATCGCTGCCGGCGAGGTGGTCGAGCGCCCCGCCTCCGTGGTGCGCGAACTGGTGGACAACGCTCTGGACTCGGGCGCAGCCCAGATCACCGTGCGCCTGCTGGCTGGCGGTGTGCGCCTGATTGCGGTCGAAGACGACGGCTGCGGCATCCCGCGCGACGAGCTGCCCGTGGCCCTGCGCCGCCATGCCACCAGCAAGATCAGCGATCTGCACGATCTGGAAACCGTGGCCACCATGGGCTTTCGCGGCGAGGCACTGGCCGCCATTGCCTCGGTATCGGAAACCTCCATCTTCTCGCGCCCCGCAGGTCAGGACTCGGCCTATCTGCTGGATGCACGCAGCGGCGAGCTGCGCCCCGCCGCACGCAACCAGGGCACGACCGTAGAGGTCAAGGAGTTGTTCTTCTCCACGCCCGCGCGTCGCAAATTCCTCAAGACCGATGCCACCGAGCTCGCGCATTGCATAGAGTCCGTGCGTCGCCATGCACTGGCTCGCCCCGATGTGGGCTTTGCCATCTGGCATGAAGGCAAGCTCGTCGAGCAATGGCGCGCTGCCGGCAGCACGCCCGACGAAGCCTTGTCGCGCCGCCTGGCCGATGTGCTGAACGACAAATTTGTCGACAACTCGGTCGCCGTCGATCACTGGGCCGGCCCCGTCCACGTCACAGGCCGCGCCGGCATCCCGGACGCGGCGCGCTCGCGTCCCGACCAGCAGTTCTGCTATGTCAATGGCCGCTTTGTGCGCGACAAGGTATTGACACATGCGGCCCGCTCTGCCTACGAGGACGTGCTGCATGGCAACAAACAGCCGGTCTACGCGCTCTACATAGAGATCGACCCCGCGCGTGTGGATGTGAACGTGCACCCCACCAAGATCGAGGTGCGTTTTCGCGACAGCCGCGAAGTCCACCAGGCGGTGCGCCACGCGATCGAGAACGCGCTGGCCACGCCGCGCGCCGCAGCCGTGGTCGAGGCGGCGGCCCAGGAAGCCGCACGCCAGCCCGGCCTGATCGACGAGAGCACTGCCACGCCTGTGGCTGCCAAATCGGCGAACAAGCCCGCCGCAGCCCCGGCCTGGCCACAAACCCGCATGAGCTTTGGCGAACCCGCCATCGGCAACCCCGTGCGCGATCTGGCCAAGCTCTGGGAGCCCATGCGCGAAGCCACTGCGGAAGCCGCACCCGCGCCCCAGATGGCAACTGCGGCACCAGCCCCAGCGAACGCCACGCCCGCGACGCCTGAATCGGCCACCGGCGCGACCACGATCACCAACACCACGGCCATGCCAAGCCCCGTGCCTCAGCCCGAGGACGAAGGCATCAGGCTGCGCCCTTCGGGCCAGTCCAGCTACTTTCAGCGAAAAGCGCCTGCACCCCAGATGCAGGAAGCACCAGCCGCTACGGAGATCGTTGTCAATGCTGCAGCTGCAGCCCCGGTCGAACCTGCTGCTGCCACGCACACTGCCGAACATGACGCAGCGCCAGCAACGCAACCACCCGTGACGGCTGCGGCAGACAATACTCCCGTCTGGCCGCTGGGCCGGGCCGTGGCCCAGCTGCATGGCGTCTATATCCTGGCCGAGAACAGCCAGGGCATGGTCATCGTGGACATGCATGCCGCCCATGAGCGCATCGTCTACGAGCAGCTCAAGAATGCCGTGAATACGGAAAATGGCGACCAGCAGATTCCCAGCCAGCCGTTGCTGATTCCCGCCACCTTTGCCGCCACGCCCGAGGAAGTCGCCACGGCCGAGGCCCATGCAGAGACCTTGCTGACCCTGGGCATGGAAGTCTCGCCCTTCTCGCCCAAGACCCTGGCCGTGCGCGCCGTGCCGGCCACGCTGGCCCAGGGCGATGCCGTGGAGCTGGCGCGCAGCGTGCTGGCCGAACTGGCCCAGCATGACGCAAGCACCGTGGTGCAGCGCGCGCGCAACGAGATTCTGGCCACCATGGCCTGCCACGGCGCGGTGCGCGCCAACCGCAAGCTCACGCTGGACGAGATGAATGCACTGCTGCGCCAGATGGAGGTGACCGAGCGCTCCGACCAGTGCAACCATGGCCGCCCCACCTGGCGTCAGCTCAGCATGAAGGAGCTGGATGCGCTGTTTCTGCGCGGGCGCTGACGGCAGCTCGGCAATGGCCGCCAAATAGCCGCTACATTGCCAATATCGACCAAAACAGCGGGCCGGCAGATCAGCGGGCCCGCCTGCCATCCGCCGTCATGAACCCCAGCTCCTCCACCCCGGAACCCGCCGAATCCCATTCCTTCATCGCCCGCGTGCGTGCGGCCCTGCCGCAGCTGCCGCCCTCGGAGCGGCGACTGGCTGAATTCCTGCTGGATTTTCCCGGCAATCTGTCGAGCTATGCGGCGGCCGAGATGGCCAAGCTCACGGGGGTCTCGAATGCCACGGTCACACGCTTCATACAGCGGCTGGGCTATGAGGGCTACGAGGATGCACGCCGCCATGCCCGCGCCCAGGGCGATAACGGCTCACCACTGTTTCTGGCTGCCGCATCGGCCCAGGGCCGGCCCACGGCGGATGTGATTGCCACCCATCTGCGCCAGGCCTCGGAGAATCTGGCTGTCACCATAGGACAGATCTCGGCACAGCAGCTCGAGGACATCGCCCTGGCCCTGATCGGCGCGCGCCAGCTGTTCTTTGTCGGCTATCGCCAGAACCGCAACTTTGCCGCCTATCTGCGCTGGCAGCTGCTGCAGGCACTGGAGATGCCCAGCCAGGTCATTCCCGGCGCCGGCGAGACCCTGGGCGAATACGCGGCCCAGATCGGCGAAAACGATGTCGTGGTGATCTTTGCCCTGCGCCGCAGCGTGCGCGTGGTCAGCGAGTTCGCGCGCCAGGCCAGGCTGCTGGGTGCCCGCCTGATCTGCATCACCGACCATGCCAGCCCGGCCCCCGAGGCGGACTGGCTGCTGCGCGTGCAGACCTCGGCCCCGGGACCGCTGGACAATCACACGGCGCTTTTCATGCTCTGCCACCTGATTGCCACGGCTACCTTGCAGCAAAGCGGCCAGCCGGGTCGCAGACATATGGCGGCCATCGAGACCAGCCACGATGCGCTGGACGAGATGCTATGAAATCAAAAGCTTGTTGCGCTTGTTATTCATAGATTTCAGATACTTTTCAATCTGAAACACATGAATGACTGGCGGTATAAGCTCTTGAATCAATAGCGATCAGCTGGCGACAGCGAACGACAGGCCGGCCAGCGCCGCCTGCATCGCGGCCACCACGGGCGACAGCACCGGCACCTCAAAGCGCGGCGCCAGCCACAGCGCGGCTTCGGACAACGGGCCACCGCCGATCACCACGGCCTGCGCGCCATCGCGCTGCACGCATTGGGCCACGGCATCGCCCAGGCGCTCGCACTGCAAGGCCGGGTCCGCGGCCAGCGCCAGCGGCTCGCCCTGGGCAATGCGGGTGCCGCAGAACCAGGGCGTCAGGCCCAGCGCCGCGACCGAGGCGGCAATCGAAGCCTCCAGCCCCGGCGTGGTCGTCGCAATGCCAAAGTGGCGCGGGCGGCCCTGCTCATCTCTAGCGGCCTGCAGCATGGCGGCTTCGCCTATGCCGAAGGCGGCAACCCGCTCCGGCAGGGCCGCACGCAGCAGCTCCAGCCCCGGATTGCCGAAGGCGGCCACGATGATGGCCCGGCCGGCCTGGCTGTCATCGCCCTGGGCAAAGCCCAGGCCCAGCCGCAGCACCTCCTGCTCGGCGATCTTCAGTCCCGCCTCGTCGGTAATCATGGCCGCTCCCCGCCCGGCCGTCGCGCCGTGCAGCAGCACGCCGGGCGGCAGACAGGCCCGCGCCTGTCTGAGCATCAGCGCCGTGGTCTGCTGCGAGGTATTGGGGTTGATCAGCAGAATATGCATGCCAGCCTTCATGCCGTGCGCTCCTGGCCAGCAGCGACCGCGCCTGCAGCGGCAGACTCCTGCTCGGCATGAGATTCTCCGCCCGCGCCTTCCTCGATGGAGCGACCAAAGGTCTCGGGGGCAAACTGAACGGCAATCGCAAAGATGAAATACATGGCCGCGATCATGCCGAACATTCCGGAGACGCCGTGCAGGTCGAACATCTTGCCCGCCAGCACCTGGGACATGGCGCCGCCAATCGTGCCCAGCGCCAGCAGGAAGGAGGTTCCCAGCGCACGGATGCGCGTGGGGTAGAGCTCGGGCGCAAAGATCCAGATGGAGGTGTTGAGCGTCAGCACGCAGAACTGGAACAACGCACCGCAGACCAGGATCATGGCCACGCTATCGGTGAAGTTGCCGAACGCCAGCCCCGCCAGACAGGCGGCAATCGCCCCTACCGTCAGCACCCGCTTGCGCGGAAAGTAATAGCCCATGGTCGATGCCGCGATCGCCCCAAGCAGACTGCCCATCTGCATGACGATGGTGAAGCTGAAGCTCTTGGTGATGGAATAGCCCTGGGCGACCAGAATCGTCGGCATCAGCGTGAGCACCGAGAGCTGCGCGCCAAACGTCATCCACGAAGCCAGGCCCACGGCAAGCGTGCGCCGCGCATAGCCGCCCCTGAAGATGTCGATGAAGGAGCTGCGCTGCACGGTCTGAGCGGCAGCCGTCTGCTCTTGTGCGCTGCCTGGGGTGATGAACTCGCGCAACTCGTACTGCGCATTGGCCAGCTTGCCGGCCGCCAGCATGCTCAGCACCTGATTGGCTTCCTCGACCCGTCCCTTGGAGAGCAGAAAGCGCGGCGTCTCCGGCACGAAGCGGCGGTAGAACACGATGAAGATGGCCGGCATGACCAGGCAACCGAACAGCCAGCGCCAGGAATCATCGCCCGGGAACAGCGTGAACACGCCCAGCGCGAACGCAGGCGCCAGCATATTGCCCAGACCGCCGCCGCCCACATTGATGAGACCAACTGCCGTGCCGCGAAAGCGGGCCGAGCAGAACTCCGCCAGCATGGTCACGGCCGTGGTGATTTCTCCGCCCAGACCAAAGCCCACGATGGCACGCGCCACGGCGAGGAAAGCGTAATCGGGTGCCAGTGCGCAGCCGAAGGCACCCAGCGTGAACAGCGCCAGGTTCACATTGAGCATGAAGCGCCGCCCCATGCGATCGGCCAGGTAGCCCGACAGCAGACGCCCCATGGCGGCGGCAAAGAAAGTGATGGTGTTGAGAAAGGCAATGTCCGTCGCATCCAGCCCCCATTGCAGGCGCAGCAGGGGGCCGACCAGGCCGACCGCGTTCTGTTCGAACACATCGAAGAGCACGCCGCAGACCACCAGAAAGATGATGCTTTTGTGCGAGCGCGTCACGCCGATCTGGTTGAGCGCATTTTCCAGTTGCTGCATCTGCGCCGCACTGGCTTTGCCTGACGCCGAGGGCGTCACGGGGATCTCACCTGCCATATCCATCTCCTGTGTGCTGATGACCGCCCAGGCGCTGGGCCGTAAGCCGGGTTTGAAATTAATTTTTCACATTTAAAGTTATGAAAACATTTTTTCAAATCCATGTTTACCCAGCCCCGATGCTTGTGAAAGAGGCCATCCCCAGACTCATATGACTGCCGTGATGAAAAAACAATTTCACAACTGCAGATTCCGTGCCTGAAATCACATGCACCACAGTGGTGCTAACACAGATAAGACAGGGCGAACGCATGAGGCCGGCCGTCACGCAACGAAAACACTTGTGCGACAGGCCGCAAAAATGTTTTTACGACACCGGAATGAAAAATCCTTTACTTCAAATGCACCATCCAAGTGCCTGAAAACTAAGAATAAATACGGCAGCAATGTTCCAAATTCGGGCATGAGCGCACCAGAATTGCGCTCTCATGCACCGAATCCATGCATGACGGCATAACTTTTTGGCATAATTTTGGTTTCGCGAGTTTCAGCGCATTCCTCTGTCCCTGTCAGAAAGTTCTCTATGAAGTACGAGTCCGTAGGCCAATTCCTGGAAGAAGTGGCACAACGCAACCCCGGTCAGCCCGAATTCCTGCAAGCCGTCACCGAAGTGATGGAAAGCCTGTGGCCCTTCATCGAGAAGAATCCCAAGTACGCCGAGCACGCCCTGCTGGAGCGCCTGGTCGAGCCCGAGCGCATCATCCAGTTCCGCGTGAGCTGGACTGACGACAAGGGCCAGGTGCAGGTGAACCGCGGCTTCCGCATCCAGCACAGCATGGCCATCGGCCCCTTCAAGGGCGGTCTGCGCTTCCACCCCTCGGTCAACCAGTCCGTGCTGAAGTTCCTGGCTTTCGAGCAGACCTTCAAGAACGCACTGACCACGCTGCCCATGGGCGGCGGCAAGGGCGGCTCCGACTTCGACCCCAAGGGCAAGAGCCCTGCCGAAGTCATGCGCTTCTGCCAGGCTTTCGTATCCGAGCTGTTCCGCCACGTGGGTCCCGACACCGATGTGCCCGCAGGCGACATCGGCGTGGGCGGCCGTGAAGTGGGCTACATGGCCGGCATGTACAAGAAGCTGTCGAACACTGCGGCTTCCGTGTTCACCGGCAAGGGCCTGTCCTTCGGCGGCTCGCTGATCCGCCCCGAAGCCACCGGCTACGGCACCGTCTACTTCGCCCGTGAAATGCTGGCCACTCGCGGCCAGTCCTTTGAAGGCAAGACCGTGTCCGTGTCCGGTTCGGGCAATGTGGCTCAGTACGCCGTGGAAAAGGCCATGGAACTGGGCGCCAAGGTCGTGACCGTGTCCGACTCCTCGGGCACCGTGTACGACGCTGCAGGTTTCACCACCGAAAAGCTGGCCATCCTGATGGACGTGAAGAACCACAAGTACGGCCGCGTCAGCGACTACGCCAAGCTGGTTTCCGGCGTGGAATTCCTGGCCGGCAAGAGCCCCTGGTCCATCAAGGTGGACGTGGCCCTGCCTTGCGCCACTCAGAATGAACTGAACGAAGCCGATGCCAAGACCCTGATCGCCAACGGCGTGCTGTGCGTGGCTGAAGGCGCCAACATGCCCTCCACCAACGAAGCCGCCCGCGCCTTCGAAGCTGCCGGCGTGCTGTACGCCCCCGGCAAGGCATCCAACGCCGGTGGCGTGGCCACTTCGGGTCTGGAAATGTCGCAAAACTCGGCCCGCCTGTCCTGGCCCGCTGAGGAAGTGGATGCCCGTCTGCTGCAAATCATGCAAAGCATCCACGCTGCTTGCGTGAAGCACGGCAAGCGCGAAGACGGCACCATCAGCTACATCGACGGCGCCAACATCGCCGGCTTTGTGAAGGTGGCCGACGCCATGCTGGCACAAGGCGTGATCTGAGCGTCAGGCGCTCGTCACTCGCAGGAAAGGCCCTTCGGGGCCTTTTTTTATGCCCTCGGCCAGGTGATGAAACGGCTGCTTGAATGCCTGCGTGCACAGCGCTCTAGGCCCGCACGCCCAGTTTCATCCAGCGTATCAAGAACTTCTCGACCTCCAGCAACAGCAGCAGGGCAACACCCAGCCCTATCGCCAGCAGTCCGGCCGCCAGGTCGACAGGACGGCTGTCGAACAGTGCCTGCATGGGCGGGGTGTAGGTGAACAGCAGTTGCACCAGGGTGACGCCGGCCACGCCCAGCAGCACCGCCGGGGTGCCCAGGACGCCGCGCAGGCTCAGCGAGGTTCCCTGCGTGTAGCGCACGCTGAACAGATAGAAGATCTCCATGATCACCAGCGCATTGACCACGATGGTGCGAGCCAGTTCGACCGAGTCACCGCGGCGCAGCGACCACTCGAACATGCCGAAGCAGCCCAGCGCGAACAGCACCGAGACCAGGGCGACGCGCCACAGCAGATAGGGCTGCAGCAATTGCTCGTCCGGCGAGCGCGGCTTGCGCTGCATCAGCGTGGGCTCGGGCGGCTCGAAGGCCAGCGTCAGGCCCAGGGCCACGGCGGTGACCAGATTGACCCAGAGAATCTGCACCGGAGTGACGGGCAGGGACAGGCCCAGCAGAATCGCCGCGACGATGACAATCGCCTGACCGCCGTTGGTCGGCAAGGTCCAGGCAATGACCTTGCGCAGGTTTTCGTAGACGGTGCGCCCTTCCTTGACGGCGGCGACGATGGTGGCGAAGTTGTCGTCGGCCAGCACCATGCCCGCGGCCTCCTTGGCGGCAGCCGTGCCGGTGATGCCCATGGCCACACCGATGTCTGCACGCTTGAGTGCCGGTGCGTCGTTGACGCCGTCACCGGTCATGGCGATGACGCTGCGATCTGCCTGCAGGGCCTGCACCAGGCGCAGCTTGTGTTCCGGACTGGTACGGGCGAATACCGTGGAGGCTCTGGCCACGTCGATCAACTGGGCATCGTTGAGCCCGTCCAGCTCATGGCCTGAAGTGACTCGGATGGTGTCGGCCAGCGCCAGTTCCCTGGCGATGGCGGCAGCGGTGGCCGCATGATCGCCGGTAATCATCTTCACGGCAATTCCGGCGCTGCGGCATTCGCGCACGGCCTCCTTTGCCGATTCTCGCGGCGGATCTATCATGCCCAGCACGCCAAGCAGGGTCAGATCCCTGACGTCGGCCATGTCCACCCTGTCCTTTGCATCCTCGGGCGCGAAGCTGGCCAGACCCAGCACGCGATAGCCTTTGGCCGCCAGGGCATCGACCTGCTCCAGCCAATAGGCTGCATCCAGCGCCTGCACGCCTTCAGCGCCCTGCTGGTCGCGGCACATGGCAAGAACCTGCTCCGGAGCCCCTTTGACGAAAACCACGGCTGGAGCATCAACGGGGCGGTGCAGAGTGGCCATGTAGCGGTGGACAGCATCAAAGGGAACTTCGTCGAATCGGCGCCAGTCCTGACGCAGGCGCTCCACATCCAGACCGGCGCGCGCGGCCAGCGTCACCAACGCGCCTTCCATGGGATCGCCTTCGACTGTCCAGGCCGTACCTTCGGCATGTCTTACATGGGCGTCGTTACAAAGTGCCGCCCCCGTGGCGAAGTGCAGCAGCTGCGGATGCAGCGCAGGCTCGATCTCCTCGCCCGCCAGGGTGAAACACCCCTGGGGCGCATAGCCCTCGCCTTCTATGTCGAAGCGGGAACCGGGCAGCACCACGGCGCGCACGCTCATTTCGTTGCGTGTCAATGTGCCGGTCTTGTCGGAGCAGATGACCGAGACGGCGCCCAGTGTTTCAACCGCCGGCAGACTGCGCACGATGGCATAGCGTGCGGCCATGCGCTGCACGCCAATGGCCAGCGCTATGGTCATGACCACGGGCAGGCCTTCGGGGATGGCCGATACGGCAATGCCCACCACAGCGATAAAGGCGTCGGCTATGTCGTAGTCGCGCACCCACAGCGCAAAGCAGAACATCAGCGCGGACAGGCTCAGTATGGTGATGGTGAGCTGGCGCGCGAAACGGTCCATCAGCCGCGTCAGCGGGGTGGCCAGTGTCTGCACCGAACCCAGCATGGTGCTGATCAGGCCCAACTCGGTACGCGGGCCCGTGGCCACCACCACGCCCAGGCCTTGCCCCGCGGCAACCAGGGTGCCGGAGTAGGCCATGGAAAAGCGGTCGCCGAGAGCGGCATCGACAGCCACCGGATCGGCCGACTTGTCGACGGCCACCGATTCCCCCGTCAGCATGGCCTCGTCCAGCTTCAGGCTGCTGGCGCGCAGCAGGCGCAGATCGGCCGGGACGCGATCGCCAGCCTCAAGCAGCACGCAGTCGCCGGCGACAAGTTCCTCGGCCGGCACCGCCATGCGCAAGCCATCGCGCAGCACATTGGCGCGACTGGAAACCATGGCCTTCACGGCGTCCAGAGCCTTCTCGGCACGGCCTTCCTGCACGAATCCGAAGACCGCATTGATCAGCACCACCGCGAGGATGACCCCCGTATCGACCCAATGCTGCAGCAAGGCGGTGACCACGGCCGAGCCCAGCAGCACATAGATCAGCAAATTGTTGAACTGCGACAGAAAGCGCGCCAGCATGCTGCGCGAAGCGGCAGCAGGCAGGGCATTGGGCCCTTGCTGCTGCAAGCGCTCGCGGGCCTCTCCAGAGCTCAGCCCGGCGGCAGTCGATTGCAATTGAGCGAGTACGGTATCGGTAGCCAACGCGTGCCAGGCGGCAACGCGGTTCTGTTCCTGCATCTGAGACTCCCTGACGATTCAACTGAAACGCTTGTGAGCCGGATCTGTGCCCGGTTGGCTGGCTGCCGCGGAGAACGCGCCGTTGCGGGGTATGCGCTGGGCAGGCCTTGCCACTGACTATAAGCAGGAATATCGATCATTGATTGACTGCAACGGGCTGATTGCCCCCGCCAGCCAACACTGCAGCGCAATCGGACTTTCAAGCTCGGCAGTGCGCCCTGCAGCTGGTTCAGCCAGCCCTACCGGCGCGAGGCACCGGCTAAAAATCATATGAAGCACTGGTTTTCATGGATTCCTATTCACACTGAATCTCATGACAATCAATTAAATTTTGTTGAGCAATTCAACACCAATCACTGAATCAACCTTCACCACAAATAATTGTGGAACTTATGAATCCAGACCGCGCCACTCTTTCCCGCCGACTTTGCATTGCCTGTGCCATGACCAGCCTGTTCGCAGGCGCGGTGCAGGCACAGGATGTCTATCCCAGCAAGCCCATCCGGATCGTGATTGGCTATGCCCCGGGCGGCTCTGTCGACATGGTCGGCCGCGTGGTCGGGGACATACTGGCCAGGCAGTTGAACGCCACCGTCGTGGTGGAGAACGTGCCGGGTGCCGCAGGCGTGGTGGGTGCGCAGCGCGTGGTCTCGGCCAAGCCCGACGGCTACACCTTGCTGGCCGGCTCCAGCAACGAAATGGCGGGCACCAAGTTTGTGAATGCCGCGCAGAAGTACGATCCGGCTGTGGATCTGACCCCGGTGAGCCTGACCGCCCAGGCCCCCAATCTGTGGGTGGCCGGTGCGCATGTTCCTGTCAAAACCGTGGATGACTTCGTCAAACTGGCCAAGGCCAACCCCGGCAAATACAGCTACGGCAGCCCCGGCATTGGCTCGACGCCGCATTTTTCGGGAGAGCTGATCAAGAAGACTGCGGGTGTCTACCTGGTTCACATCCCCTACAAGGGCTCTCCCGCCATGACCAGCGATCTGGGCGGCGGCAACCTGGACTTCGCCATCCTCTCGCCAACCGCTGCCGCCCCGCTGGCGCAGTCCGGAAAGATCCGGATTCTGGGCGCCACCACGGCCACCCGCATCGCCACGCTCAAGGAGGTACCGGCGCTGGCAGAACACCCCGCGCTCAAGGGCTATGCCTTGAGCGGCTGGTTTGCTTTGGCTGCCCCCAAGGGCCTGCCTCCGGAAGTGCTGGCCAAGCTGCAAAAAGCGATACAGACAGGTCTCGCCGATCCGGCCATCCGCCAGAAGCTGGAAGCAGCGGGAACCCCGCCCGCCAAGGGCAATGAAAGCCTTGCCCAGGTGATGCGCACCGACATGGACAAATACGCCGAGCTGGTGAAGTTCGCGAGGATCACGGGCGACAACTAAAGCGGCGGCCTGCAGCGCCATATGGTTTCCTGCCCGCAGGGCCTTGCATCACCGCGCCCGGGTTTGTTTTCGGCGCCCCTGCGACTAGGGCTGCCCCCATGGCATGGCCGCACTCCTTCCCGGTACAAGTGACAGGTTTCACAACTTGTTTCTGTAAAAACCGTGGAGGGTAATTTCATGTCCTTGATTCGCCGCGCCAGCTTTTCGACCCTGCTTTGCAGCAGCGCCTTCATGCTGTTCAGCCAGAATGCCCTGGCCCAGGCTGCTGCGCCCCAGGCGGGTGCGGCTCAGACCGGGGGCCTGTCCCGGACCATGGTCGGCAAGGCCGATGTTTCGGTACCGGGTCGCGAAGCCGTGGTAGCCAAGGTGGAGGTCGCCCCAGGCTCACGCGCGGGCCGCCACACCCACCCTGGCGACGAGATCAGCTATATCAGCGAGGGCGAGGTCGATCTGCTGATCGACGGCCAGCCGCCGCGCACGCTCAAGGCCGGCGAAACCTTTGTCGTTCCCGCAGGTGTGATTCATGATGCACACAATGCCAGCAATGGCACGGTCAAGCTGATTGGCGTGTATGTCGTGGAGAAGGGCAAGCCTCTGGCCACGCCGGCCCCTTGAGCAGCACACGGCTTCGACCGACCAAGACCAGGCCGCAGTCCATCGCTGCGGCCTTTGTTCTTTACTCGGATCTTCTTCTGTAGGATCAACCCACATGAAGCACACCGTTACCGCCCTGCTGCTGGGTGCAGCCTGCAGCTTGAGTCTTGCCGCATCGCCCACGGCAGCCGCGACTCAGGAGATCGAGTACCTGATCGGCCACCTCAAAGCCTCGGGTTGCGAGTTCCAGCGCAATGGCAGCTGGCATGACAGCACCAAGGCCGCCGAACATCTGCGCGGCAAATACGACTATCTGCTCAAAAAGGGCTGGGTGGCGACGACCGAGGACTTCATTGCCCGCGCAGGCACGGAGAGCAGCATCAGCCACAAGCCCTACCAGGTGCGCTGCAGCGGCAAGGAGGCCGAAGCCAGCGCCAGCTGGCTGCAGGCCGAGCTCAAGCGCTACCGCAACCGCCAGTAGCGCTCAGCACCCCGCCTCAGCCTGCGCGCTTGACGGCCGCATCGCACCAGCGCTGCGCCACCTGGGGCGAGGTGCTGCAGACCGCATCGTGCGTAACCGTGGTCACGGCGCGCTCCAGCAGCTGGATATCGGCTTCGTGCTGACGTGCCACATGCGGGTCTTCAAAGAAGATGGCGCGGTGGCAGCGCTTTTCCAGAACCAGATCGGCAATCTGCGCATCACCGCCCAGCGGGCCGCTGTTGTAGCGGTCCACCCAGGGCTTGTCAGCTGGCCAGCCCTTGCTCCAGGCCATTTCGTTGAGTTTCTGACCCGTGGTGCCCGTACCCACGCGGCGGCGATAGCGGCTGAGCAACTCGAAGTTGTGTGCTGCAAAGTCCAGCATGGTGGGCTTCATGGCATCGTGGGCAATCAGCGCCAGCGTCTGGTTCTCATAGTCGTGAAAGCGGTCGGCATTGCGGTCGCGCGCCAGGCCGGCGTGAATGCGCTCCATCTCGATCCAGTCGCGCGTGGAGGCAACCGTGGAAAGAAAAGGCTTGCCGTGGATCACGCACTGGCGCTTCAAGGCCAGGGCTTCGGGAAAGATGGACGAAGGGTCCACCGGGTCCATCAGATAGATGGCGCCGTCGAGAGTGCGCTCGTCACCCTCCATGCCCACCACCTCGGCCACCAGCCTCATGAGCCCGCCCTCGCGGCCATAGGGATAGCGCACCAGGCCTTTGTAGCCCTGAAGCATGCTGGCCGCCGTGATGGCGTCATAGGTGCGGCCCACGGTATGAAAGCCCAGCTTGAGCTCGCGAATTCCGGCCTCGCAGGCGCGCAGCAGGGCAAACAGCGCGGCATCCTCGGTTTGGTGGTGGAGTTTGTTGGCGGCAAGGCCCAGGCAGATCGACATAGTGAACTAATCCTTCAAACAGGCTTCAAACGCTCGCAAACTCTGCGTAACCAGCTATGCATTTGCGGCTTGAAACACCCGCAAGAATATCGCCAATTCATGCACTCCAGATGACTGGGGCCAGGTCAGACAGCCATACTTGCACAGCACTTGACAGCCGCCATCTTCCGTCGCTCTTCTTCCATGCCCAAGACCTCACGCTTCTGGAGCCCCCGCCGCATCGCGGCAGCACTCGGTCTGGCCTTGCTGCTGATGCTCGCGAGCTGGGGCATGCGCGAGCTCGATGCCAGGCAGCGGGTCTGGATTTTTCAGCCCAGCGACCGCAGCTGGCCCGGAGCCAACACGGCCGGCATGCAGGAGCGATGGATAGACTTTCGCAGCCGCGACGGCAGCGCCGCCAGGCTGCATGCCCTCTGGATGCCATCCAGCGATGCACGCGCTCCCCTGCTGCTGTTTCTGCATGGAGCGCGCTGGAATGTGACGGGCTCCTCGCCACGCATACGGCGCCTGCAGGCCATGGGCTTTTCGGTGCTGGCCGTGGACTACCGCGGCTTTGGCAAGAGCAGCCCGGCCCTGCCCTCGCAGGCCTCGGCCGCCGAGGATGCCCGTGCCGCCTGGGACTGGCTGGGCCGACAGGCCGCAGGCAGGCCGCGCTATATCTTCGGCCACTCGCTGGGCGGCGCCGTTGCTATTGATCTGGCCAGCTCCGTCAAGGATGAAAGCGGGGTGCTGGTCGAGTCCACCTTCACCAGCATTCCCGATGTGTTCGACTCCATGCGCTGGGGCTGGCTGCCCGTGAACTGGTTGATCACGCAGCGCTTCAACTCGGTCGACACCGTGGCGGACATCGGCTCGCCGCTGCTGGTCGTGCATGGCACGGCCGACCCGCTGATTCCGGCCCGACTGGGCCAGCAACTGTTCGACGCGGCGCGCGAGCCCAAACGGCTGATCCTGGTCGAGGGCGCCAGCCACCACAACACCCAGTCCAAGGCGCTGGCGCAATACCGCCAGGCGCTGCATGAGCTGTTCGGCCTGAGTCCGCGCTGAGCGACATCGCCACATACTGTCTCGTCAGCATACGTACCAATGGACAGGTTCTGATAGTCTGTCTGGCTATGTCTGCGCCGCCTGCCCTGAAATCAAAGCCAAATCCCGCTCAATCCCTTGATGAGAAAGCGAAGAGTGCTCCTGAATCTGCAGTCCTTGTGATTCTCACACTGGGGCTGCTGCTGGGTCTGCAACCGCTGGCAACCGATCTCTATCTGCCCGCCCTGCCTCAGCTGCAGCAAGGTTTCGGCGCCCATGTCTCGCAGGCCCAGCTGACACTGACCGGCTTTTTGCTGGCCTTTGGCTGCTCGCAGATTTTCTGGGGCCCTCTGTCGGACCGGCTGGGCCGCCGCCCGGTCTTGCTGCTGGGCATCAGCGGCTATGTGATCGCCGCTCTGGGCTGCGCCAGTGCCCAGAGCATGGAGGCCTTGATTGCCTGGCGCAGCCTGCAAGGCGCCGCCCTGGGCGCCGGCGTGATGTGCGCGCGTGCCGTGGTCCGCGATCTCTACGCACCGCATATGGGCGCGCAAGTCATGTCCAAGGCGCTGACAGGCCTGGGCGTGCTGGCCTTTCTGGCCCCCATCAGTGGCAGCTTGCTCGTGGGCTGGCTGGGCTGGCGTTCCACCATGCTGGCCCAGGCCTTCATGGGCTGCCTGGCCTGGCTGCTGGTGGTGCTGCGCTTCAGGGAGTCGATTCCCCAGCGCAACCCGCAGGCGCTGCAAGCGGGCAATCTGCTGCGCACCTGGTCGCGCATTGTGCGCAACCCCATGTTCCAGGCCTACAACCTGCTGACCTGCTTCAGCTATGCAGGCCTGTTCACCAATCTGGCGGCCTCTTCGTTCACCTACATCAACGTGCTGCATATGGAGCGCACGCAATACGGGCTGATGCTGGGCGGCAACGCGCTGTGCTATATCGCCGGCACCTTCGCCTGCCGCCGTCTGCTGCGCAGCATGAGCGTGCAGCGCACCGTGGCCGTGGCGGGGGTGTTGTCGCTGACGGCAGGCTCCCTCATGGGCCTGGCGGCCCTGGCCGATCTGCGCAGCATCTGGGCCTATGCCCTGCCCTTCTGTCTCTACCAGATCGCCCACGGCATTCACATGCCCTGCGGACAAAGCAATGCCATCGCGCCCTTCCCCCAGGCAGCGGGCACGGCCTCGGCCATCAACGGCCTGGTGATGATGCTGATGGCGTTTGCCATGGGACATTGGCTGGGACTGAATCTGGATGCGGATTCCACCATGCCGCTGGCTTTCGGCATCTGGTTCTGGTCGGCTTGCACGGCGGTCACGGCATGGACGCTGATACAGCGTTTCGGCATCAGCAAATCATGATTTGAAATAAGATTTATTGGTTATTTAAAAACCAATTTTTATTATTTTTCTTTTTATAGAGATTTTTTGAGAATGCCTGGACTGGCCAACGCGCCGCACTTTTGTGATCTCCAGCCATGCATTCCCGCCGCCTCTTTCTTCAGCAATCGCTGCTCGCCGCCAGCTCCGCCGGCTTCTCCTTGAACTCTCTGGCCAAGGCCGCCGAGATCTCCGCCGTTCCTCAATCCAGCCGCATTCTGGTGGGCTTTGGCGCAGGCGGCGGCATCGATCTGCTGGCACGCGTGCTGGCCGAAAACATCGCCGCACAGCTGGGCAGGAGCCACTATGTGGTGGTGGACAACAAGCCCGGCGCCAACGGCCAGATTGCCGCACAGACTCTGCTCAACGCCCCCAGCGACGGCAGCACCTATCTGATCGCACCGCTGATCACCCCGGTGCTCTCGCAGATCGTCTACAAAAAGCCCGGCTACGACCCTGCACGCGACTTCTCTCCGGTGGGCCTGCTCGCGCATTTCCAGTTCGGCCTGGCCGTCCCCGCCAGACACCCGGCGCGCAATATTCAGGAATATGTGGCCTGGCTCAAGGCCAACCCCGAGAAGGCCAACTTCGGCAGTCCCGCCGTGGGCAGCCTGCCGCATTTCTTCGGCCTGCTGCTGGGCGAAGCAGCGGGCGTCAACATCGTGCATGTGCCCTACAAGGGCGGTCCGGCCATGATGACGGATCTGATCAGCGGCCAGCTGGCCTCCGCCATCCAGACCACCAGCGAGCTCGCTCCGCTGCACAAGGAAGGCAAGGTGCGCATTCTGGGCACTTTCGGCAACCAGCGCGGTCGCGAGCTGCCCGATGTGCCGACCTTTGCCGAAGCCGGCTACCCCAAGGCCACAGGCAGCGGCTGGTACAGCCTGTGGGCACGCAAAGGAACTTCGCCCGAAGCCATTGCCGCCGTCAACCGCGCCGTCAACCACGCGTTGCTGGACCCCAAGCTGCAGCCCAGATGGGCCGAGCTGTCCCTGCAGCCTGACCCGCGCACGCCGCAGGCGCTGGAGCAGTTGCGCGTGGCCGAAGTCGCCAAATGGCGTCCCGTGATTGCCAATTCCGGCTTTGCCATCGAATAAGCAGAACGACCTACTCATGACCGCACCGAATATCGTTTTCATCCTGGCCGACGATCTGGGCTGGGCCGACCTGGGCGTCTATGGCGCCACCGATTTCAAGACCCCGCATCTGGACCGCCTCGCCGCCCAGGGCGTGCGCTTCAATCAGGCCTATGCCAACTCGGCCGTCTGCTCGGCCACCCGCATTGCGCTGATCACCGGGCGCTATCAGTACCGGCTCCAGGCTGGGCTTGAAGAGCCGCTGGCACGCCATGGCGCGCAACTAGGCCTGCCTGCCGATCACCCCACGCTGCCATCGCTGCTCAAGCAAGCGGGCTACGATACGGCGCTGATAGGCAAATGGCATCTGGGCAAGCCGCCCGCCTACGGCCCGCAGCGCAGCGGCTACGACTATTTCTTCGGCAATCACAGCGGTGCCATTGACTACTTCACGCACAAGCCCGGCGTGGGCGAGCAGTTCAGCCCCGACCTCTGGCAAGGCAACGAGCCCGTGGAGCGCACGGGCTACTACACCTATATCCTGGGGGATGAGGCCACACGCTATGTCCATGAGCGCAAGGACCAGGACAAGCCTTTTTTCCTATCGCTGCACTTCACGGCACCGCACTGGCCCTGGGAAGGGCCTGACGACGAGCATGTCGCGCACAGCATCAAGGACCTGTTCCACTACGACGGCGGCAGTCTCAAGAAATATGGCGAAATCGTCGAGGCGCTGGACAAGGCCGTGGGCCAGGTGCTGCAGGCGCTCGATGACACCGGCCAGGCCGACAACACCATCGTCATCTTCACCAGCGACAACGGCGGCGAACGCTTTTCCAAGACCTGGCCTTTCACCGGTCAGAAAACCGAGCTGCTCGAAGGCGGCATCCGCGTACCCACACTGCTGCGCTGGAGCGCCCGCATCCAGCCACAGGTCCAGGAGCAGGTCACCGCCAGCTTCGACTGGCTGCCCACGCTGCTGGCCGCCGCAGGTGCCAGACCTCACCCGGACTTCCCCAGCGACGGCCAGAACATCCTGCCCATTCTGGAGGGCCATGCAGCCAATACCGAGCGCAGCCTGTTCTGGCGCTACAAATCACAGACCCAGCGTGCCGTGCGCCAGGGACCCTGGAAATACCTCAAGATCAACGACAACGAGTTTTTGTTCAATGTGGAGGAGGACGCCCGCGAACGCGCCAATCTCAAGGAGCATCAGCCAGCAATCTTTGCCGGGCTGCGCAGGCAGTGGGAGGAATGGAACGAGCAATTGCTGCCCATCACGGCCGAAATCTACAGCCACGGCCTCTCGCCCGACATTCAGGCCGATCGCTATGTGCCGGCACGCCTGAGCCGGGGCTAGGCAGGGCACTAAGCCCCACCGCTGCCGCCAGGCGGCAGGCTGCGTTATCCTTCACAACCAGCAAGAACCAATGACCGGCGGTCATTGGTTCTTGTGCTTTGACCTGTACGGATTTCGCCCATGACTGCTGCCCACACCCTGCCCTGTATCGCCATTGCCGGCCCCACTGCCTCGGGCAAGACTGCGGCAGCGCTGGCACTGGCCGAGCGCCTGGCACAACGCGGGCAGAAGGCCGAGATCATCAGCGTGGATTCGGCCCTGGTCTACAAAGGCATGGACATAGGCACGGCCAAGCCCACAAGGGACGAGCTGGCTGCCGTGCCGCATCACCTCATCGACATCATCGATCCGCTGCAGGCTTATAGCGCGGCCGAGTTCGTGCGCGACACGCAGACCCTGGTTGCCGAAATCCGCGCTCGCCAGGCCATACCTCTGCTGGTGGGCGGCACCATGCTGTACTTCAAGGCGCTGATGGACGGGCTGGACGATATGCCCGCCGCCGACCCCGAAGTGCGCGCCATGCTGGACGCGCAGGCCGCCGAACTGGGCTGGCCCGCCATGCATGCCAGACTGGCCCAGGTGGACCCCGTCACCGCAGCACGCCTGGCCCCCGGCGACAGCCAGCGCATCCAGCGCGCGCTTGAGGTCTGGCAGGTCTCGGGCAAACCGCTTTCGAGCTTTCACACGACCAGGAACAAAACGGGCCCTGCAGAACAGATGGGACTTGCAACGCTTTTCTCGCTGGAGCCTGCAGAGCGAACCTGGCTGCACCAGCGCATTGCGCTGCGCTTTGATCTCATGCTGGAGCAGGGCTTCCTCGACGAAGTGCGCAGCCTGCGCGCGCGCGAAGACCTGCATCTGGATCTGCCCTCGATGCGCTGCGTGGGCTATCGCCAGGCCTGGGAAGCGCTGGATGCTGTGGAGGCCGATCCCGGCAAGCCGCTGGACATGGCAGGCCTGCGCGAGCGCGGCATCGCCTCCACACGCCAGTTGGCCAAGCGCCAGATCACCTGGCTGCGCTCCATGCCCCAGCGCCATGCCATTGCCTGCGATGCACCCGGCGCCCAGCAGCAATTGCTGGATGCCGCCATGGCAGCCATTGACGCGGCGCAGCGAGACGCCAGCTAAGAACCACGACCGCAGCCGCCCATCGTTAAGATCGCTGCATGGCTGCCACCGACTCACCCCACGCCCTTCCGCTGCTGCAGGTCAGCGACCTTGCCAAACGCTATGGCGAGGGCGAGGCCCAGACCACGGTCTTCGCGCAGGTGAGCTGCGAGATCGCCGCCGGCGAGTTCGTCGCCATCGTCGGCAACTCCGGCGTGGGCAAGTCCACCTTTCTCAACTGCCTGGCCGGGCTGGACAGCTGGCAGCAAGGCCGGGTTCTGCACAACGGCACGGATCTTTCCACGCTCGATGAAGCCCGGCGTGCCATCTGGCGGCGCGCGCATCTGGGCTTTGTGTTCCAGGCCTTTCATGTCCTGCCCCATCTCGATGTGGCGCAGAACGTTGCCCTGCCGCTGATGCTGCTCGGGCGCATGGACGTGCAGGGTCAGCAGCGCGTGCAGCAGGTGCTGCAAGCCGTGGGACTCGCGGGTCTGGGCCAGCGCCTGCCCCAGCAGCTCAGCGGCGGCCAGCTGCAGCGCGTGGCCATAGCGCGAGCCCTGGTGCATTCACCGCCTCTGCTGCTGGCCGATGAGCCCACGGGCAATCTGGACCCATCCACAGCCCAGCAGATCATGGACTTGCTGCTGCAGCAAACCCGCGACAACGGCACGGCGCTGGTACTGGTCACCCATTCCGCAGAAGCGGCCAGACGCGCCGACCGCGTGCTGCGGCTGACGGCCGATGGCATGCAGGCCGAACTCTCGGTGTCGCAGCAAACATCGCTAGGCCTGTGACTTCACGCCCTCCGCTTCTTATGCTGCTGAGCAGCTTCTCCTGGCAGGAGCTGCGCCAGCATCCCTGGCGCACGGCCACGGCGCTGATTGCCATCATGCTTGGCGTGGCGCTGGGCTTTGCCGTCCATGTGATCAACCAGTCGGCACTGGACGAATTTTCCAGGGCTGTGCGCAGCGTCAACGGCCAGCCCGATCTGCAACTGCACGCCATGCAGGGCGGTCTGCCGCTGGCACTCTATCCGCAGGTGGCGCAGACCCGGGGCGTCGCCACCGCCGTTCCCTGGGTCGAGACCACGGTGTTGCTGCCGGGCAGCACTGCAGATTTGCAGACGCGCAGCACGCTAGGAGCAGCGCAAGGCGTGAGCTTGCGCGTGCTCGGCAGCGATGCCCTCAAACTGGCACCTGTCGCCCCGGCCCTGATGCCGCGCCTGTTTGAAGGCAGCAACCGGCTCGATCTGTTTGCACCCGACGCCGTATTTCTCAATGCCGCCGCCTTGCAGGCCCTGCGACTGAGTCCTGAACAAGCCGCCAACGCCCCCATGCAATGGCTGCTCAACGGCCAGGCCCAGCAACTTCGCATTGCGGGCACGGTAGCCGCCAGCGGCGCACCGGTCGCAGTCATGGACATTGGCGCACTGCAACAGAAGCTCGGCCTGTTTGACCGTATCGACAGGCTGGACCTTTTGCTGACCGACAGCGCCAGCCGCAGCCAGGTGGCCACCGCCCTGCACGCCCTGCCGGCCTGGCAAGACCAGGTATTGATCCAGCAGCCCAGCGACGATCAGCAGCGCGTGGGCGAGATGTCGCGCGCCTACCGCGTCAACCTCACGGTGCTGGCGCTGGTGGCCTTGTTCACAGGAGCGTTTCTGGTGTTCTCGGTACTGGCGCTCAGCGTGGCACAGCGCGCGCCGCAGTTTGCGCTGCTGGCCGTGCTCGGCGCCACGCCGCGCCAGCGCATGGCACTGGTGCTGCTGGAAGCGCTGGCGCTGGGGCTTATAGGCAGCCTGGCCGGTATTGCACTGGGTACGGCACTGGCCTGGCTGGCGCTGCAGGTGCTGGGCGGCGATCTGGGCGGCGGCTTCTTTGCCGGCGTGCAGCCCGCCCTGCACTGGAGCCCTGTGGCAGCGCTGGTCTTCGGTCTGCTGGGCATTGCCGCCACGCTGGCCGGAGCCTGGTGGCCCGCACGCGCCGCCATGGATCTGCCGCCAGCGGCCACGCTCAAGGGACTGGGCAGCACGCATGAGAGAGCCCCGCGCCTGTGGCCCGCAGTGACGCTGCTTGCAGCCAGCCTGGTGCTGGCCTTTATGCCACCGGTGGCAGGTATCCCGCTGGCGGCCTATATGGCAGTGGGCCTGCTGTTGCTGGGCGGCATGTCAGCTCTGCCCTGGCTGCTGGGTTCGGTGCTGGGACTGGTACCCAAGGCCTTCTCGCGCCAGCCGCTGGCCATGCTGGCGCTGGAGCGCGCGCGGCGCATGCGCCACGCCACCACCGTGGCCGTGGGTGGTGTGGTGGCCAGCCTGAGCCTGGCCGTGGCCCTGACGGTGATGGTCACCAGCTTTCGCGGCAGCATGATGGAGTGGCTGGACGCCGTATTGCCCGCCCCCATGTATGTGCGCGCCGCCGGCGGCTCCAGCCGTGTCGATGCAGCCCTGCTGCCGGCCGATGCGGCGCAGCGCCTGGAACAGCTACCTGGCATAGAACGAGCCCAGGCCATGCGCAGCAGCCAGCTGGTACTGAGCCCCGAACGCCCGGCCATCAGTCTGCTGATTCGACCTCTTCAAGGGCAGCAGGCCATGCAGCTTCCCTGGGTGGAGGGTCCAATTCATGAGACACGCCCAGGCATTGCCGTGCACATCAGCGAAGCCGTGGCCCAGCTCTATGGCCTGAAGCCCGGTGATGCGTGGCCGCTGCTTTCCAAGGCTTTCAGCCTTCAAACCCATGACCACCAGACGCCGGAAGCTTCTTTTTACATAGCATCCGTGTGGCGCGACTATGTGCGTCAGTTCGGTGCCGTGGCCCTGGACTGGAAGGACTACCTGGCACTGGTGGGTCATGCAGGCAATGCCGCGCAGATCAGCGAGATCGCCGTCTGGCCGGAGTCCCAAAGCCAGCTGTCTGGCACCGATCTGCAAGCGGCGATAGAGCAGGCCCTCGGCACGCCGGGGCAATCCCCCCCTGCGCTGGAGTTTGTCAGCAGCCAGGCGCTGCGCGAGCGCTCCCTGCGCATTTTCGATCGCAGCTTTGCCGTCACCTACTGGCTGCAGGCCGTGGCCATAGGCATAGGCCTGTTCGGCATTGCCGCCAGCTTCAGCGCCCAGGTGCTGGCCAGGCGCAAGGAATTCGGGCTGCTGGCCCACCTGGGCCTGACGCGCCGCAATGTGCTGAGCGTGGTCGCCGCCGAGGGTCTGGCCTGGACCATGCTGGGCGCCATCGCGGGCACGCTGCTGGGCCTGGGCGTGGCCGTGATCCTCGTGCATGTGGTCAACCCGCAGAGCTTTCACTGGACCATGGAGCTGCGCCTGCCCCTGCTACGCCTGCTGGCGCTGGGTGCTGCCGTGGTGCTGGCAGGCGTCATCACCGCGTGGCTGGCCGGGCGCCGGGCCGCCAGTGCCGACGCGGTGCTGGCCGTCAAGGAAGACTGGTAGCTATACCAGCACCCCTGTCAGCGTTTTTCACACGATTGCGCCATGGCGCGGCGCACAATGAAACCTCAACCCCTGCGAGGAGTTCGTATGCAAATCCAGCCCTATCTCTTTTTCGACGGTCGCTGCGAAGAGGCCCTGGATTTCTACCAGGCCGCTCTGGGGGCCGAGATCACCATGCTGATGCGCTACAAGGATGCTCCGCCGCAACCCGAGTCATCGAGCCAGCAAGGCTGCGGCCCGGGCCAGATGGATCCCGAAAAAATCATGCACGCCAATGTCCAGATTGGCGAGACGCAGATCATGGCATCCGACGGCATGAACAGCGGCAAGCCGGACTTCAAAGGCTTTTCTCTGTCCATCACCGCGCCCAGCGAGAATGAGGCCGACCGCATATTTGCCGCCATCGGCCAGGGCGGCAAGGTACAGATGGCGCTGGACACCACGTTTTTTGCGCGTCGTTTTGGCGTGGTGACCGACCGCTTCGGGGTCAGCTGGATGGTGATCGTTCCCCTGGTCGATATCGGCTGAGGTAGCGCAAAGCAGCACCTCGGGGTGACGGCATTGCGCTGATCGGCTCGGCGACAATGGGTCATGCCTTATCAGCCCACGCCCTCCCAGCCTCAACAACCGGCACTGCTGGCCCTGTCACGCAGGCAGTCCCTGCAGAGGCTGGCTGCTGCCGGTCTGGGCTGGGCGACTCTGGGCCTGCCTCTGCCAGGCATGGCTTTGCCGTCCAGAACCTTGCAGTTTCCGCGCGACTTCGGCAGCCACCCGGATCTGCAGACCGAGTGGTGGTACATCACCGGGCAATTGCAGGCCGGCGGCAAGCCCTGGGGCTTTCAGCTGACTTTCTTTCGCTCGCGCATCGAAGCCGCGCAAGGCCTGCAATCGGCGCTCGCGGCCAAGCAGTTGATCTTTGCCCATGCGGCCCTGTGCGATGTCGAGGGCCAAAAGCTGCGCCACGACCAGCGCATGGCGCGCGCGGGACTGGGCCTGGCCGGAGCCAGCGAAAACGATACCGATGTGCATATCAACGACTGGTATCTTCAGCGTCGACCCGTACCGGGACGAAACGCCAGCGAAGCCAGTCGCTACAGAGCTCTGCTGAGCAGCCAGGACTTCATACTGGATCTTGAATTTGACAGCACTCAGCCACTGCTGCTGCAGGGCTTGAATGGTCTTTCACGCAAAGGCCCGCGTGAGGAACAGGCCAGCTACTACTACAGTCAGCCTCAGCTCAAGGTCGGCGGCTCCATCACCGTGGACGGGCAGCAACTGCCTGTGCAAGCCAGCGCACACAACCGCGCCTGGCTGGACCATGAATGCAGCGCGGCCATCATGGACCCTGAGGCTCAGGGCTGGGACTGGATAGGCATGAATCTCGATGACGGCAGCGCCCTCACGGCCTTTCATCTGCGCCGCCGCAATGGATCGGCGCTCTGGGCCGGTGGTTCATTCCGCGCGCCGAACCAGAGCGCGCACATCTTTGCCGCCGATCAGGTACGGTTCAAACCGCTGCGCCACTGGAGCAGCCCGCACAGCAAAGCAAGCTACCCTGTGGCCTGGAGCGTGCAGACACCGGCGGGCCGTTTCGAGGTTTATGCGCTGCTGGACGACCAGGAACTCGACAGTCGCGCCAGCACCGGCGCCATTTACTGGGAGGGTCTGTGCGAGCTGCGCAGCATCGGCGCCGATGGCAAAAGCGTCCGCGTAGGCAGCGGTTACCTGGAAATGACCGGCTATGCGAATGCACTAAGGCTTTAGGGCCTGGGGCTTGCACACCAAAGCGCGGAGCTGATCGAGCAGAAGCTGCAGATGGCGCTCGCGCAAGCTCTCGCCCAAGAGATCGACCTGCAGCAGGCTCTGCCAGGTCGCGGCATGATCCACGCGGAAGCCGGACAGGGCCGAAATCAGATAGTGGACATCGACCGCGCTCAGTTGATCCTTGAACAGGCCCTGCGCCACGCCGCGCTGCAGAATGCGCTCGATCGGCTCCAGCGCCGCCTTGCGCAACAGCTCGGTCTTGGAGATCTGGCCCAGCATCTCGCCGCCCTGGAAATTCTCCTGCAGCACCAGACGCGTGAACTCCTGGTTCTGCTCGTGATACTCGAAGCTCCTTTGCGCCAGCGCATGCAACGCCTGCAAGGGCTCCAGCGCATCGAGATTGAGCTGCTCCTCCGACTCGCGAATATCCGAGTAGCTCTGCTCGATGACCGCGAGGTACACGTCTTTCTTGTTGCCGAAGTAGTAGTAGAGCATGCGCTTGGCGCAGCCCGCCTTGGCGGCAATGCGTTCCAGCCGCGCTCCGTCATAGCCGTAATTGGCAAACTCGGTCTTGCCTGCGTCCAGCAGGGCTCGGCGCATATCGGCCGATGCCTCGTCTGCCGAAGGCTGCTGGCTCAGTGAATTTTCAGGACCTTGCTGCTCGCTCACGACCACATCTCCATTGACTCAAGCGCGCGAGCGTAACACGCAGCTCAGGCATGAAAAAAGGCCCCCCACGCTTCTCACTGCGTGTGGTCGCTGCCCCTCCGGGAGGGGCGCTGCCCGGCGATGAAAAAAGCCATGGCTCTGACGAGCCATGGCTGTTCGGTTCAATGCCTGCGTCGCTTATTTGCCGCTATCGGGCAATGCGTAGGCAATCACGTAGTCACCGCGGTCGGGCGACTGGCGGGCGCCGCCGGCCGAGATGACCACATATTGCTTGCCGGTTCTGGGCGACTTGTAAGTCATGGGGCCGCCCTGGCTGCCAACTGGCAGTCGGCCCTTCCAGATTTCCTTGCCGGTGGCGCTATCCCAGGCGCGCAGGTAGTAATCCTGCGTGCCGGCAAAGAACACCAGACCGCCCTGGGTCGCCAGCGTGCCGCCCAGTGTTGGCAGGCCCACAGGCATGGGCATGCGCATCTTGATGCCCATGGGACCCTGATCCTGCACCGTGCCCACGGGCACCTGCCAGACCACTTGCTGGGTCTTCATGTCGATGGCGGTCAGCGTGCCGAACGGAGGCTTCTGGCAAGGAATGCCCAGAGGCGACATGAAGCGGTCCTTGATCACCGCATAGGGAGTGCCTCCCAGCGGCACCTGACCCATGCCGGTGTTGGGCGCCTCGCCGCCGTCGGACAGCTTGTCCTTTTTCTGCTGGGGCATCATCTGCACCCACAGGCCCAGACGCATGTCGTTCACAAAGATCAGATTGTTGCCGGGATCCGCAGACAGGCCGCCCCAGTTCATGCCGCCCAGCGAACCCGGGAAGCTCAGCGACACATCGGTGCCAGGCGTGGTGAACAGGCCTTCATAGCGCATGGACTTGAACTTGATCCGGCAGATCAGCTGATCCACCGGCGTCGCGCCCCACATATCGGCTTCGGTCAGGGTCTTGGTGCCGATCTGCGGCATGCCCACGGACAGAGGCTGGGTCGGGGCATACTTTTCGCCGGGAATATGGCCGGGCTTGACGGCAATGTCTTCCACCTTGGTCAGCGGCTTGCCACTGTGGCGGTCCAGCACAAAGATCTGACCGGCCTTGGTACCGACCACCAGCGCTGGCGTCGTCTTGCCGTCCTGCAGAGGGAAATCGATCAGTGTGGGAGCCATGGGAAGGTCGAAGTCCCACAAATCGTTGTGCACGGTCTGATACACCCATTTTTCCTTGCCCGTGGCAGCATCCAGCGCGAGGATGGACGCACCGTACTTCAGGTCCGCTGCAGAGCGCGTGGCACCATACAGGTCCACCGAAGCCGATCCCATGGGCAGGTACACGGTATTGGAGCTCGGGTCGTAGGTCGTTCCCGCCCAGACATTGGCCGATGAGCGGGTGTAGGTCTCGCCGGGCTTGAGCACTTCATTGGGCGTGGCCGAGCCGGAGTCGAACGCCCAGCGCTGTGCGCCGGTCACTACATCGAAGCCGCGAATCACGCCACCAGGCATGTCCACCTGTACGTTGTCGGCCACGCGGCCGCCGATCACCACCGTAGTGCCGGCCACCGTGGGCGCCGATGTCAGGGTGTAGAAAGCGGGATTTGAAATAGTGCCGACACCCTGCTTGAGGTCGACCACGCCGTGATCGCCGAACTCGCCGCACAACTCGCCGTTGTCTGCGTTGATGGCAAACAGACGTGCATCGATGGTGTTCATCAGAATGCGGCGCTTGCAGGCGGCGCCAGCAGGCAGGCTCACCGCCTGCACGGGAGTCGATCCCGGCACGCTGGGCTGAGCCAGTGCGGCATCCGCATCGAAGTAGGCCAGTCCGCGGCAGCGCTCCCACACACCGCCCACATGGGAGTTGGTGTCATGACGCCACAGCTGCTTGCCGGTGTCGGCGTCGAGCGCAATCACGTTGTTGCTGGGCGTGCAGACAAACACCTTGTCGCCCACCTGCAGCGGTGTGGTCTGGTCTTCAGCGCCGGCGCCTGTGGACTTGGGTATGTCGCCGGTGCGAAAAGTCCAGGCCACCTGCAACTGGCTCACGTTGTCCACGTTGATCTGATCCAGCGCGGCAAAGCGGTCGTTGTTGCTGCTGTTGCCGTAATGGCTCCAGTCCTTCTGCTCGCCGGCAGCATCCACGGGCTTGCGTGCCACGGCAGACGGGGTCTGCACCTCGGGGTGAATCTGGAACATGGACACAAAGGCCGCCATGCCAGCCACCAGCATGACCGCCGCTGCAGCAAATGGCAGCTTGCTGGACGACGCCTTGCCCGGCTCACCAGCCTTACGCAGCAGGGGCATGCTGGCCAGCACCACCGCGGCAGCAAAGGTCAAGGCCAGCAGACGCGAAATCAGGCTCCAGTAATCCAGACCCACTTCGGCCAGCGCCCACAACACGGTCGCGCCGAAAGTGCCCAGGTAGAACCATGCACCGCTCACGCGGCGGCGAACCAATTGCACGCCGGACAGCAGCAGCCCCAGGCCAGCGAGCAAAAAGTACCAGCTGCCGCCCAGGCTGATGAGCTTGCCACCGCCTATCAAGAAGAACAGGCCGGCAAGCGCCAGCGCCGTCCCCAGAACCCAGAGCCAGATGCGCGCGGCCAAGGGCTGCGCCTGCTCCCGATGTGTCATATCGAACCTCGAACTGTATGCACCTGCACGCGCACCGGCATCCGGCTGCACTCAGGCATTTTTGAAATGAGAAAAAAAGTCCATTGTTGTGAGAAATAAAGTCCATCGCTTGCAAACGTGTACCAGCAATTTCAGAAATCTCTGAAAATTACCCTCTCCTGATCTGAGTCATGGCAATAAAAAAGGCCGCAGATGCGGCCTTGGTAGCGAGAGTGAAGCGCCCTATTTGCGACGTTGCAGCCAGGCGATCAGCTCGCCCATGATGCCCTTGCGGAACAGCAGCACACAGAGCACAAAGATCAGGCCGGTGACGATGGTGACCGACTCGCCCAGCGTGCTGAACCATTCCACGCCGGTTGCATGGGCCAGGAAGCTGCCGAACTCACCAATCTTGTTTTCCAGCGCCACGACGACCGCCGAACCCAGCAGCGGACCCGACAGCGTGCCCAGCCCCCCCATCAGCGTCATCAGAATCACATGACCGGAGGTGGTCCAGTGCACATCGGACAAGGTGGCGAAGCCCAGCACCAGGGTCTTGAGGGAACCGGCCAGACCCGTCAGGGCCGCAGAGATGACAAAGGCCAGCAGCTTGAAGCGGTTGACGTCATAGCCCAGCGAGATGGCACGCGGCTCGTTCTCCTTGATGGCCTTGAGCACCTGCCCAAACGGCGAGTGGATGGTGCGCACGATGAGTAGAAAAGCCGCTGCCACAATGATCAGCGCCACGTAGTACATGACCATATCGCTGCTCAGATCGATCACGCCGAACAGCTTGCCGCGCGGCACGCCCTGCAGGCCGTCTTCGCCGCCTGTGAACTTGGCCTGCAGCGCGACAAAGAACAGCATCTGTGCCAGCGCCAGCGTGATCATGGAGAAATAAATGCCCTGGCGACGGATGGCCAGCCAGCCAAAGATCAGGCCCAGCAGACCGCCGACCACCGTACCTAGCAACATGCCGACTTCGGGCGTAAAGCCCCAGGCCTTGATGGTGTAGCCCGCCACATAGGCCGCACCGCCCAGAAACGCGGCGTGGCCGAAGGACAGCAGACCCGTATAGCCCAGCAAGAGATTGAAGGCCGAAGCAAACAGTGCAAAGCACATCAGCTTCATGACAAAAACCGGATAGGCACCGAGGAAGGGCGCGACGATCAGGCCCAGCAGCAGCAGGCCGTAGCCCACGGGGGCAATGCGTTGAACAAGCGTCTTGGATTTCATGTCGTGCCCCTCTTATTTTTCTTTACCGAACAAGCCAGCGGGGCGAATCAGCAAAACAATGACCATGATGAAAAACACGACGGTGGACGATGCTTCAGGCCAGAAAACCTTGGTCAGCCCTTCGATGACGCCCAGCGCCAGACCTGTGAGAATCGATCCCATGATGGAGCCCATGCCGCCGATCACCACCACGGCAAACACCACGATGATCAGGTTCTGCCCCATCAGCGGCGTGACCTGGTAGACGGGAGCGGCCAGCACGCCGGCAAAAGCCGCCAGCGCGGCACCGAAGGCATAGGTCAGCGTGATCATCACGGGCACGTTGACGCCGAAAGCCTCGACCAGGCGCGGATTTTCCGTACCGGCACGCAGATAGGCGCCGATGCGCGTCTTCTCGATCACAAACCAGGTGGCCACACACACCACGATGGAAGCCACGACCACCCAGGCACGGTAATTGGGCAGAATCATGAAGCCCAGATTGGTCGCACCTTCGAGCAGCTCGGGCGTGTCATAGCCCAGGCCCGAGACGCCATAGACGGAGCGGAACACCCCCTCGATCAGCAGCGACAACCCCAGCGTCAGCAGCAGGCCGTAGAGATGATCGAGCTTGTAGATCCAGCGCAGCAAGAAGCGCTCGATCAACACCCCCAGAATCCCCACCAGCACCGGCGACAGGATCAGCATCACCCAGTAGTTGATGCCGAAATAGCTCATGGCCATCCAGGTGCACATGGCCCCCAGCATGAACAGGGCGCCATGCGCAAAGTTGATGACATTGAGCAGGCCGAAGATCACGGCCAGGCCCAGACTCAGAATTGCGTAGAACGAACCGTTGACCAGCCCCAGAAGGAGCTGGCTCATCAGGCCAGGCAATGAAACGCCGAAGATTTCCATGAGAGATACGCTGGTGAGGGTGAGGTGTGCATCAAACCGGTAGCGCCATTACTTCCAGAGCGCGCACTTGGTTTCGGCCTTGGTGGTCCAGACCGTATCGGCAGGCAACTTGGTCAGCACCTTGAGGTAGTCCCAGGGCTTGGTGGATTCGCTGGGCTTCTTGGCTTCGACCAGATACATATCGTGGGCGAAAGTGCCGTCGGGACGGATCACGCCCTTGCCGTAGAAGTCGTTGATGGGCGTGCTCTTGAGGTGGGCCATCACCTTGTCGGCATTGGTGGTCTTCACCGCTTCGACAGCCTTCAGATAGTTCATCACGGCCGAGTAGTCAGCGGCCTGCACATCGGTAGGCATGCGCTTGGTCTTGGCAAAGAACTTGTTGGCGAACTTGCGCGATTCGTCGTTCATGTCCCAGTACCAGCTGGTGGTGTGCAGCAGGCCTTCGGTGTTCTTCAGACCCAGGCTGTGGATGTCGGTCAGAAAGACCAGCAGACCGGCGGTCTTCATGGTCTTGTTGATGCCGAACTCCTTGGCGGCCTTGATGGCATTGATGGTGTCGCCGCCCGCATTGGCCAGACCCAGGATATGGGCCTTGGAGCTTTGCGCCTGCAGCAGGAAGGACGAGAAGTCCGAGGCATTGAGCGGGTGCTTGACCGAGCCCAGAACCTTGCCGCCCTTGGCGTTGATGACCTTGGTGGTGTCGGCTTCCAGCGCCTGGCCGAATGCATAATCGGCCGTCAGGAAGAACCAGTCCTTGCCGCCGCGATCCACCACCGCACCGCCCGTGCCCTTGGCCAGGGCCACGGTGTCGTAGGCATAGTGCACGGTATAGGGGTTGCACTGCTCGTTGGTCAGCGCGGAGGAACCCGCGCCGCTGTTGAAGTGAACGCGCTTTTTCTCGTTGGCGATCTGGGAAACTGCCAGTGCCGTGCCGGAATTGGTGCCGCTGAAGACCATGGAGATGCCCTGCGTATCAATCCATTCGCGCACCTTGGAGGCAGCGATGTCAGCCTTGTTCTGATGGTCTGCACTGACCAGCTCGATGGGCTGGCCCAGGGCCTTGCCGCCGAAGTCGTCAATCGCCATCTGCATGGCGACCGCACCGTTCTTGCCCTCCACGTCGGCGTACAGGCTGGACATATCGGTGACGAAACCGATCTTCACCTTTTCCTGGGCCTGGGCCAGGGGGCTGGACAGACCGGCCACGGCCAGCATGCACGAGAGAACGCTCAGTTTTGCTTTCATCTTTATCTCCACGGGTTGGTTCTTTGTTATGAACGAATGGGAATTGCTTGCAGGCTCAGACACCCAGCAGCTCGTTGAGTACGGACATCTTCTCGTCCAGTTCGCTGGCTCCGAAGCGCAAGGCGACATGACCGTGCTCGACCACATAGAAGCGGTCGGCCAGCGGCGCGGCAAAGCGGAAGTTCTGCTCCACCATCACCACGGTGTAGCCCTTTTCGCGCAGCGTGGTGATCATGCGAGCCAGGGTCTGGACGATGACGGGGGCCAGGCCTTCGGAAATTTCATCAAGCAGCAGCAGGCGCGCGCCCGTTCGCAGGATCCGCGCCACGGCCAGCATCTGCTGCTCGCCGCCTGACAGGCGCGTGCCCTGGCTGTTCCTGCGCTCATAAAGATTGGGGAACATCTGGTAGATCTCGTCGATGCTCATCCCCGGCTGGCCGGTCTTGAGCGGCGGCGGCAGCATCAGGTTCTCTTCGCAGGACAGGCTGGAGAAAATGCCGCGCTCCTCGGGGCAGTAACCCACGCCCAGGTGGGCGATCTTGTGCGTGGGCATGTGAATGGTTTCCACGCCGTTGATCCTGATCGAGCCCTTGCGCGAGCCGGTCAACCCCATGATGGCGCGCAGCGTGGAAGTGCGCCCTGCGCCATTGCGGCCCAGCAGGGTCACCACCTCGCCGGGATTGACCACCAGATCCATGCCATGCAGCACATGGGACTCGCCATACCAGGCATTGAGTCCCGAAATTTCCAGCGCCGGAGTACTTGTCTTATTCATTCGTCTCACTCAAATCACGCACGAAACCATCAAAGAGGCAGCGAGGAAGGGCCGCCCCGCACCGAGGCTGCCGTCCCCCTCAGGGGGAAGCCGCGTGAGCGGCACAGGGGGAGCATTCAATGCCCTCCCTGAAGCTGTCCGTCCGTGGTCCCCATATAGGCTTCCATCACCTGCGGATTGCGCGAAACCTCTTCGTAGCGCCCTTCGGCCAGAACGGCGCCGCGCTGCAGCACGGTGATGCGATCGGCGATGGTGGCAATCACCTTCATGTTGTGCTCCACCATCAGGATGGTGCGGCCGGCAGAGACCTTCTTGATGAGCTGGGTCACGCGGTCCACGTCCTCATGGCCCATGCCCTGTGTGGGTTCGTCCAGCAGCATCAGCTCGGGCTCCATGGCCAGCGTGGTCGCAATTTCCAGGGCGCGCTTGCGCCCATAAGGCAGGTTCACGGTCACTTCATCGGCCAGGTCCTGCAGCCCGACTTCGGTCAGCAGCTCCATGGCGCGGTCATTGAGCTGATTGAGCGTCTTCTCGCTGGTCCAGAACTGATAGGCCGTGCCCAGCTTGCGCTGCAGGCCAATGCGCACGTTCTCCAGCAAGGTGCAGTGCGGAAACACGGCGGAAATCTGAAACGAGCGAATCACGCCACGTCGCGCAATCTGTGCCGGCGCCTCGCGGGTAATGTCCAGCCCGTTGAACTGGATGCTCCCGGAAGTGGGCTCCAGAAACTTGGTCAGCAGATTGAAGCAAGTGGTCTTGCCCGCTCCATTGGGCCCGATCAGCGCGTGAATGGAGCCACGCTGCACGGCCAGATCCACCTTGCTGACGGCGGTAAAGCCTTTGAACTCTTTGGTGAGTTGCCTGGTTTCGAGAATAAGGTCGCTCATGCGCTGGCCGTCAGTCCTGAATGCTGCAAAACAAAGAGGGGAACAACTTGATGTACTTCCTCTGCCTGAGCGGCATCTTGGTCTTTCATGCTGCAGTGCCGCAGCGGGAAACTCCTAGGAATGAAGAGCCATCGGGCTTATGCTTTCCCTAATCTTCCATAAAACAAATAGCAACAACAGAAGTAACTGCAAACTTCAAACTCATCGCAACTGCAAGTCATGCCAGAGACAGCGGCATCCCCAGGAATATCAGCATCCACTTCGGAATCTCTAAAAAAGCTTATGCCTTATACATATTGCGCTATCAATATTAATAAGACTGGGCGAAATGTGCCCTCATAGCACAGCACTCCCCAGATTGGCCCTGATGCCGTAAACCCTGAGTCGCTCAATTCCCACTGGAGTAACCAGGTTACTAGCCCAATGCTCGCAAATATGCTTGCCATTTGTCGCCCTCAAAAACCAAGGGCGACAAAGAACAGCCATGTCGCTATAAATTTAAAAGCTGCTTCCGATTGCCTCATATGAATTTCATGTTCATTTATCCATGAAATAAATACTCAATCGGCGATAGCAGCTATCAAATTATTCAGCAATCGATGCCTGAGGCCATGCCTGCAAGACCTGCCGCGCTGCTCTTGAGTTCCTGCGTGAAAACGCATGGAATAAAACCCCTTGCAGAACTGTTTACTGCAGGTCAACCACAAGGAGAGACCTCATGTTTCGCATCGCTTCTCTGACGCTAGCTTCCGCCGCCCTGCTGGCGGCCTGCTCGACCGGCTCGGTCACTTCGGCAAAATCCCCTGCCACCACCCTCAACGGCGTGCTGGTCGGACCGACCCAGATGACGCTCTACGTCTTTGACAAGGATGCCGCAGGCTCCGGCAAAAGCGTCTGCAACGGCGGCTGCGCCACCAACTGGCCGCCTCTGATGGCCCCCGCGAGTGCGGCGCCGATCGGCGACTGGAGCGTGGTGATGCGCGACGACGGCAGCAAGCAATGGGCTTACAAGGGCCGCCCCCTCTATCACTGGGTCAAGGATGCCAAGCCCGGCGACATGACGGGTGACGGCTTCCTCAACAATAGCTGGCATGTCGCCAAGCCCTGAGTGAAGGTCGACGCCGCCCTGGTCCATATTCCCCGCCTGCGCCGCTATGCGCGTGCGCTGGCGGGCGATGCCGCGCTGGCAGATGATCTGGTGCAGGACACCCTGGAGCGCGCCTGCCAGAAGTGGGCCCTGTGGCAGCCGCCGGCAGCCGCCTCGGCCGAGCAGGTGCAAAAAGCCTTGCTCAGCTGGCTGCTGACCTTGATGCACAACCTCTATGCCAATCAGTGGCAGCAGTCGTCGCGGCATCGCATGGTGGCGCTTGACGAGGCGCAGGACACGCCTCACGACCCCATGCCCAGACTGACGCTGCAGCTGGATCTGGAGCGGGCCCTGTCCCATCTCACGCCGCAGGCACGCGAGGTGCTGCTGCTGATCGGCATGGAGCAGTTCAGCTATGGCGAAGCCGCGCAGATGCTGGGCGTTCCCGTGGGAACGGTGATGTCGCGTCTCTCGCGCGCCCGCGAGCAGCTCAGGCGCCTCATGGAAGGAGAAAGACCCGCGACGACCGTGTTGAGGGCTGTCAAATGAAGGAAAGTGCAATGACACCCCAGCGCCCCGATGAAACCACGCTGCATGCCTGGGTGGATGGAGAGTTGCAGCCCGATGCCGCTGCGACCGTGGCGCAATGGCTGGCCGAACACCCCGAAGAAGCAGCGCGCATGGCCGCCATTCAGGCCCAGAACGCGGGCCTTCAGGCTCTGCATGCGCAATTGCTCGAAGAGCCGGTCCCGCCCCGGCTCATACTATCCCTGCAAAAGCCGGCGCTGCAGTGGCGCTGGCAACATGCGCTGGCCGCAGGCATCATGCTCAGCGTGGGCCTGGGACTTGGCTATGGTGCAGGCCAGCAAAAATCCGGCTCGCCGCCCGCCGACACGGCCGTGCAGTTGCCAGGTTTTGTCCGCGAGGCAGCTGCTGCCCATGCCGTCTATGTGCCCGAGCAGCGCCACCCCGTCGAGGTCGCGGCACAGCAGCAGGCGCATCTGGTGCAGTGGCTGTCCAAGCGGCTGGGAGTTGCGCTCAAGCCGCCGGTGCTGGAAGCCCAGGGCTTTCATCTCATGGGCGGGCGGCTGCTGCCCGGGGAGACCGGCCAGGCCCGCGCCCAGTTCATGTACGAGGATCAGGCCGGCCAGCGCGTCACCCTGTATGTCTCGGTGCTCAAGCCCGGGACGGCAGCCACCTCCGCCCCTGCCTCCTTTCAATGGAGCAGCGACGGTGCAAGCCATGGCTTTTACTGGATCGACGGCCAGCAAGGTTATGCCTTGAGTGCCTCCCTGCCGCGCGAGCGCCTGCAGACTCTGGCCGACGCGATCTATCAGCAACTGAGCTGAAGCGACAGCCCCTAGCGTCGTCGTGCAAGGGAGAGTGAAGGTCTGGGCTTATTGCAGGCTGCCGCTGCCGCCTTCGCCGCTGGCCGACTCGGGCAAGGCCAGGGGCAGAACGCCAATGCCCTCTTCGATCAGCTCCATGGCCTCCCGGGCGCTGGTCTGGCCGCGAATGGCGCGCTCCTCGGTTTCACCGTAGTGAATGCGGCGCGCCTCTTCGGCGAATTTTTTGCCGACGTCCTCGGTATTCTGCGCAACCTGGCGCGACCACTGCATCCAGGCCGCCTGCATGGACTGGAGATGTGCCCGCGCCTCGGCGCTGATCTCGGGTACGGCAACGGAAAGCTCCGGCGCTGCGGCAAGAGCCGGTTTTGCAGTCTGGGCAGCTTTGGGCGGCTGTGCACCGAGATTGAGACGGGGAGCACTCAAGCGCTTGGTCACATCACTGTCGCCGCAAACAGGACATTCCACCAGCTTGCGCTGCAGCTGATTCTGAAAATCATCTTCCGAAGCAAACCAGCCTTCAAAGACATGGCCTGCAGGGCAGTGAAGATCAAGCACTTTCATGGCGCCACTCAACCCTTGCGGTGAACCAGATAGCGATAAACGAAGCCGGGAAATGCCAGCGTCAAAAACAGCGTAGCAGTAATGGCATAGAACTCCCAGCCTTGGGGAGATATCTGACCGGCACGACGTTCCAGCAGCAAGCCCAGGCCGCCCACCAGCAGGTACAGGGCAATCATTTCCAGCAGGCGCACCCACAGCGGCTTGCGACCGGCCATGACGGGGCCGATGATGCCCAGACGCTGGTTGATAAAAGGCAAATTGGCTGCCACAAGGGCAGCCAAGATGATGAGCCAGATAGAGGCGGTTATAGACACAAAGCCATTCCTAGAAAAAGCGATGAGGGCATCGAGCCCTCATCACATTCGTCTTATCAGGAAGCCAGGGCACGCACAACGGCGTCAGCGCACAAGGCCATCAGACCGCCGGGCAGGATACCCAGCAGCAGAACCAGCGCACCGTTGATAGTCAGCACAACGCGCACATCCAGAGGGGCAGACACGCTGGTAGCAGTGATTGGAGCATCAAAGTACATGACCTTGACCACGCGCAGGTAATAGAAAGCGCCGATCAGCGACATGATCACGGCGAACACGGCCAGACCGATGTACAGGCTGCTGCCCGAAGCGACCAGTGCCTGCAGCACGGACAGCTTGGCGTAGAAGCCGACCAGCGGAGGAATACCGGCCATGGAGAACAGGCAGATCGCCATCACGCCGGCGTACAGCGGGCTGCGCTGGTTCAGGCCGGCCAGATCGGCGATCTCTTCGCTTTCAAAGCCTTCGCGGGCCAGCAGCAGGATCACGCCGAAGGAAGCCAGGGCGGTCAGCACATAGGTCACGATGTAGAACATCGCCGAGCTGTAGGCGTTTTCGACGGTGGCAGGATCGACCTTGCCGTCCACCACACCCGACATCAGACCCAGCAGCACGAAGCCCATCTGGGAAATCGTCGAGTAAGCCAGCATGCGCTTGAGGCTGGTCTGCTGCAGACCGGCCAGGTTGCCGATGAGCAGCGAGCAGACGGCCAGCACCATCAGCATCTGCTGCCAATCGATGGCCAGCGGCAGCAGGCCGTCCACCAGCAGGCGGATGGTCATGGCAAAGGCAGCCAGCTTGGGCGCGCCGCCGATCAAGGCGGTGATGGCGGTAGGTGCACCCTGGTAAACGTCGGGCACCCACATGTGGAAGGGAACCACACCCAGCTTGAAGGCCAGACCGGCGACCACGAAGACCAGACCGAAGACCAGCACCTGGTGCTTGATTTCACCGGAATTGATGGCCTTGAAGACCTGTCCGATATCCAGCGAACCGGTGGCGCCGTAGAGCATGGACATGCCGTACAGCAGGAAACCGGAAGCCATGGCACCCAGGACGAAGTACTTCATGGCGGCTTCGACGGACACGGTGTGGTCACGGCGCAGAGCCACCAGCGCATAGCTGGACAGTGTCAGCAGCTCCAGGCCCAGATACAGGACCAGGAAGTTGTTGCCGCTGATCATGATGAACATGCCCAGCAGGGCCAGCATGGACAGTGTGAAGAACTCACCGCCGCGCAGCATGTCGCGCTCGGCCGCATAAGGGCGGCCGTAGACCATGGTGATCATCACGGCGATAGTGGCAAAGCACTTGAGCCAGTTGCCCATGGCGTCCGAGACAACCATGTTGCCCCAGCCGTAGAAGGTATTGCCGCTCGCGGCGTACATGCCTTGCATCACCGCCACGACAAGCAGGGTGAGCATGGTCAGAACATAGGTGCCGGTGCGACGGGCGCTCTTGACGCCCAGGTCCACCAAGGCAATGACGCAGGCCATGACCAGGAGAGTGATCTCCGGGTAGATCGCCAGCCAGCTGATGTTGTCAATCATCTCGTGTCTCTCGTTTCAGTCTGGTCAGTTGAGCTTGCTCACAGCCACATGCTTGATGAGCTCTGCCACAGACACATCCATCACATCGGTGAAGGGCTTGGGATACAGACCCATGACCAGCACGGCCGCGGCCAGCAGGCCCAGCACCAGGAATTCGCGGCAGTTGATGTCCTTGAGTTCAGCCACATGGTCGTTGGCCACGGCACCCAGGTACACGCGCTTGTACATCCACAGGGTGTAGGCAGCGCCGAAGATCAGAGCGGTTGCAGCGCCCAGACCAATCCAGAAGTTGTATTGCACGGCACCCAGGATCACCATCCACTCGCCGACAAAACCGGCGGTTGCAGGCAGACCGCAGTTGGCCATGGCAAACAGCAGGGCAAAGGCAGCGAACTTGGGCATGGTGTTGACCACACCGCCGTAAGCGGCGATTTCACGCGAGTGAACGCGGTCGTACAGCACGCCGATGCACAGGAACATGGCGCCGGACACGAAACCGTGGGCAATCATCTGCACCAGGCCACCGGAGATGCCCAGGTTGTTGAACATGAAGAAGCCCAGGGTCACAAAGCCCATGTGAGCCACGGACGAATAAGCCACCAGCTTCTTCATGTCCTTTTGCACCAGAGCCACCACACCCACATAGATCACGGCAATCAGCGACAGCGTGATCATCAGGCCCGACCACTCATGCGCCGCATCGGGAGCAATGGGCAGAGAGAAGCGCAGGAAACCATAGGCACCCAGCTTCAGCATGATGGCGGCCAGCACGGCGGAGCCGCCGGTAGGGGCTTCAACGTGAACGTCGGGCAGCCAGGTGTGGACCGGGAACATGGGCACCTTCACCGCAAAAGCGGCGAAGAAGGCGAAGAAGATCAGCGTCTGTGCGGTACCGGACAGGGGCAGCTTGTGCCAGTCCAGGATCTCGAAGCTGCCGCCCGACTGGGTGTACAGATAGATCAGAGCGACCAGCGTGAGCAGCGAGCCCATCAAGGTGTACAGGAAGAACTTGAAGGCTGCGTAGATCTTGTTAGGACCACCCCAGATACCGATGATCAGATACATCGGGATCAGAGTCGCTTCGAAGAACACATAGAACAGCATGCCATCCAGAGACGCGAACACACCGATCATCAGACCCGACAGGATCAGAAAAGCGGCCATGTACTGGTTGACGCGCTCGGTGATGTTGGTCCAGGAGGCAATCACCACGATGACGGTGATGAAGGCCGTCAGCGGCACAAACCACATGGAGATGCCATCCACGCCCAGGTGGTAGTGGATGTTGAAGCGCTCGATCCAGAGCGCGTTCTCCACAAACTGCATATTGGCAGTCGTGGTGTCGAAGCCGGTGACCAGAGGAATGGTCACCGCAAAACCGATCAGCGCACCGATCAGTGCCAGCCAGCGCACCGCGTTGGCCTGCCCTTCTTTGCTGAAGGCCAGCAGGAGGGCGCCAAAAGCAATCGGCACCCAGATAGAAAGACTCAACAAACCCATTTTTGTTCTTCCCCTACTACTTGTTGAGCCACACGAAGTACGTCATGAGGGCAACGATACCCAGCAGCATGACCAACGCGTAGTGATAGAGATAGCCTGTTTGCAGGCCGCGCACCCACTGACCGAACTTGGCCATGAGCTTCCAGGAGCCGTTCACGATGGCGCCATCGATGATGGCCTGATCGCCGGCCTTCCAGAAGAAGGTACCGAAGGCACGGGAGCCGCGGGCGAAGATGTTCTCGTACACCCAGTCCACGCCGTACTTGCCTTCCAGAACCTGGTAGAGACCAATCTTCTTGGAGAAAGCCATGATGGCGGCAGGAATCTCGGGCTTGACCATGTAGAACACATAGGACACCACCACACCGGCCAGAGCCAGCCAGAACGGTGCAGCCGTGAAGCCGTGCAGTGCCATGGGCACCCAGCCGTGGATCTTCTCGGCCAGTTCGGCCATGGCGCCATGCTTGGAGCCATCGACGTGGATCACGCCCTTGAAGAAGTCGCCAAACAGCATGGGCATCAGCGCAATCGCACCGATCACCACCGAAGGAATGGCCAGCAGCACCAGAGGACCGGTCACCACCAGAGGCGACTCGTGGGGCTTGGCATCATGGCCATGGCCGTGGTCGTCATGACCGTGGTGGTCATCATGGTGGGCATCGGGGTTCTGGTCGTAGCGCTCCTTGCCGTGGAAGACGATGAAGTACAGACGGAAGGAGTAGAAAGCCGTGATGAACACACCGGCCAGCACTGCAAAATTGGCAAAGCCGGCAGCAGGCAGGTTGGAAGCGTGAACCGCCTCGATGATGGCATCCTTGGAGTAGAAGCCCGAGAAGAACGGCGTGCCGATCAGCGCGAGGTTACCCAGCAGGAAGGTGATCCAGGTGATGGGCATGTACTTGCGCACGCCGCCCATCCAGCGGATGTCCTGATTGTGGTGCATGCCCATGATGACGGAGCCGGCACCGAGGAACAGCAGCGCCTTGAAGAAGGCGTGGGTCATCAGGTGGAACACGGACACCGAGTAGGCCGACACACCCAGAGCGATGGTCATATAGCCCAGCTGGGACAGCGTGGAGTACGCAATCACGCGCTTGATGTCGTTCTGGATGATGCCCAGGATACCCATGAACAGCGCTGTGATGGAGCCGATCACCAGGATGAAGTTCAGCGCAACATCCGACAGCTCATACAGAGGAGACATGCGCGACACCATGAAGATGCCAGCCGTCACCATGGTCGCCGCGTGAATCAGCGCGGAGATAGGCGTGGGGCCTTCCATGGAGTCCGGCAGCCAGGCGTGCAGCGGAAACTGGGCCGACTTGCCCATCGCGCCGATGAACAGGCAGATGGCAGTCACGGTCACCAGCAGCCAGCCCGTACCGGGCAGCTGGGTGTTCTGGATCTCTGGCAGCTTGGCAAAGATTTCAGAGTAGTTCAGCGTGCCGGTGTAGGCCGCAATCAGGCCGATACCCAGAATGAAGCCGAAGTCACCCACGCGGTTGACCAGGAAGGCCTTCAGGTTCGCGAAGATGGCCGTAGGCTTCTTGTAGTAGAAGCCGATCAGCAGATAGGACACCAGACCCACGGCTTCCCAGCCGAAGAACAGCTGCAGCAGGTTGTTGCTCATCACGAGCATCAACATGGAGAAGGTGAACAACGAGATATAGGAGAAGAAACGGTTGTAGCCGTCATCCTCTTCCATGTAGCCCATGGTGTAGATGTGAACCATCAGCGACACAAAGGTCACCACGCACATCATCATGGCCGTGATGGAGTCGATCAGGAAACCGACTTCCATCTTCAGGCCACCGACAACCATCCAGGTGTAGATGGTTTCGTTGAACTTTGCGCCGTCGAACACGACAGCCTTGAACGTGAGGGCCGACAGAACGAAGGCCAGGAGCACGCTCAGAATCGTCAGGGAACTGCTGCCGGTGCGACCAATCTTGTTGCCGCCAAAGGCCGTGCCCCAGATACCCGCGAGTGCGGAGCCGACCAGCGGTGCCAACGGCACCGCAAGCAGCATGGATGCAGAAAGGGTTTGACTCATTTCTTGAGAACCTTGCAAGTTACGGCGGACTCAACCCTTGAGGGCGTTGAGATCTTCCGCATCGATGCTTGTCTTGTTACGGAACAGCAGCACCAAGATCGCCAGACCGATGGCCGATTCAGCAGCAGCCACTGTCAGGATGAAAAACACGAACACCTGGCCGTGCATGTCGCCCAGATAGCTGGAAAACGCGACAAAGTTCATGTTCACGGCCAGCAGCATCAGCTCGATGGCCATGAGCAAGACGATCAGGTTCTTGCGGTTCAGAAAGATGCCAACCACGGAGAGTGCAAACAGCATGGCACCCAGCGTCAGGAAGTGGCCCAAAGTCAGCGTCATGCTTTTGTCTCCACAGCAGGCGCTGCAGCCGCGGCTTCAGCGTCAGGTTTTTGTGCAGGCTTGGTGCTGTCGACCTTGACCAGCTTGATGCGGTCAGAGGCGCGTACACGAATTTGATCTGCAGGGTTCATGGCCTTGCTGTCCTTGCGCTTGCGCAGCGTCAGGGCAATTGCGGCAATCATGGCCACCAGCAGGATCACGGCCGCAATTTCCACGGGATACAGGTATTCCGTGTACAGCAGCTTGCCCAGAGCCTGTGTGTTCGAGTAAGGAACGGTCTGGCCGGCGGCATTGACCATGGTCGCACCAACAGCCTTGGCGTCTTCGACATCACCGAAACCGCCCATCAGCACCATGCCCATTTCAAAGGCGATCAGCACACCGATCAGGGCGGCGAACGGGAAATGCTTCCAGAAGCCGCGGCGCATGGAGTCGATACGGATATCGAGCATCATCACCACGAACAGGAACAGCACCATCACAGCGCCCAGATAGACCAGCACCAGAGCGATGCCGAGGAATTCAGCCTTGAGCAGCAGCCAGATGGCGGCAGCTTGCGAGAAGGCCAGAATCAGATTGAGCACGGCGTGCACAGGGTTGCGAGCCGTGACAACCCGGAAGGCTGCAAACAGCAGCACGACCGAGAACAGATAGAAAAAACCAGTTTTGGCGTCCATGGATCGAATCTTTTCAAGTGATCAAGGAGCCGCTTCAGCGGTACTTGGCATCTGCCGCCTTGTTGGCAGCGATCTCGGCTTCATAACGGTCACCCACTGCCAGGAGCATGTCCTTGGTGAAGTAGAGATCACCGCGCTTTTCGCCGTGGTATTCGAAGATGTGCGTCTCCACGATGGAGTCCACGGGGCAGCTTTCTTCGCAGAAGCCACAGAAGATGCACTTGGTCAAATCGATGTCGTAGCGCGTGGTACGGCGCGAGCCGTCGTCACGCACATCGGACTCGATGGTGATGGCCATGGCAGGGCACACGGCTTCGCAAAGCTTGCAGGCAATGCAGCGCTCTTCGCCGTTTTCGTAACGGCGCAGGGCGTGCAGACCACGGAAGCGTGGCGACTGAGGTGTTTTTTCCTCAGGGAACTGCACCGTGATCTTGCGACGGAAGGTGTAGCGGCCAGTCAGGGCCATGCCCTTGGCCAGTTCCCAGAGCATGAAGCTCTTGAGGAAATCCTTGAAGGAGAAAGGTGTTGCAGCTACTGCAGACATACGTACTCCGCTTATTTCCAGATGTTCCAGGGCGAGTACAGCCAAGCACCCACAACCACCAGCCACACCAGGGTGACGGGAATGAAGATCTTCCAACCCAGACGCATGATCTGGTCATAACGGAAGCGCGGGAAGGTAGCGCGAATCCAGATGAAGCACGACACCACCAGGAAGGTCTTGATCGCCAGCCAGATCCAACCGGGGATGAAGCCCAGGAAGTCGAACGGAGGCAGCCAGCCGCCCAGGAACATGATCACGGCCAGGATGGAGACCAGCCACATGCTCGCGTATTCGGCCAGGAAGAAAACCGCAAAGCCCATGCCCGAGTACTCGACCATGTGACCAGCCACGATTTCGGCTTCGCCTTCGACCACGTCAAACGGGTGACGGTTGGTTTCGGCAACGACCGAGATCAGGTAGACGATGAAGATAGGCAGCAGGGGCAGCCAGTTCCAGGACAGGATGCTCATGCCCATGGATGCGAACTGACCTTGACCCTGGCTCATCACGATGGCCGACAGATTCATGCTGCCCGTGACCATGATGACCACCAGGAAACAGAAGCCCAGCGCGATTTCGTAGCTCACCATCTGGGCCGAGGCACGCAGCGCGCCCAGGAAGGCGTACTTGGAGTTGGAAGCCCAGCCCGCAATGATCACGCCATAGACTTCGATGGAAGTGATGGCCATGAGCAGCAGCAGACCTGCGTTCACGTTGGCCAGGGCCACATCGGGGGCAAAGGGAATCACCACCCAGGCCGCCAGGGCCGGCATGATGGCCATGACGGGGCCCACATAGAACAGGCCCTTGGCAGCTGCCGTGGGCTGAATCAGTTCCTTAGTCAGCAGCTTCAGGCCGTCAGCCAGAGGCTGCAGCAGACCCGAGGGACCCACGCGGTTGGGGCCCAGACGGATTTGCATGAAACCCAGCAGCTTGCGTTCCCACAATGTGAGGTAGGCCACGGCACCCATCAGGGGAGCCACGATGGCCACGATGCCGAGCAGAATCCAGATGACGGGCCAAGCCACATCGGTCCAGAAAGGAGCGGCGGACAGGCCCGCGCCCCAGGCTTTCAATGCGTCGATCATGCGGCGCCTCCCTCACGAACCTGACGAGCGTCAGCCGTCAATTGCAGCGACGTAGCGCGGCGCACGATGCTGTCGAGCTGGTAAATGCTGGCGACTGCAGGCGCAGTCACTGTGCCGGCAGGCACTGCGCTCACGGCCTGGGCCGCGTTGCTCAGCACATTGGCAGGCACTTGTGCAGCGCCGCCGGTGGCCTCAGCCAGCACGTCCTGTGATGTCTCATAGTCAACGCCCGGCACACCCATCAGGTTGGCCAGCACGCGCAGCACCTTCCATGCGGGACGCGTGTCGGCCAGAGGCTTGACCACGGCGTGGAAGCTCTGCAGACGGCCTTCGGCGTTGACAAAGCTGCCCGAGGTTTCCGTGAACGGAGCAATGGGCAGCAGCACATCGCTGAATTCCAGATTGGCCTTGAAGGGGCTCAGAGTCACCACCATCTCGGCCTTGTTCAGACCGGCGATGGCGGCCTTGCCAGCAGCGCTGTCGAACTCGGGCTCGTTGTTCAGCAAGATGGCAGCCTTCAGGCCACCGTCAATCATCTGAGCCGCATTCAGACCGTTGCCAGCAGGCATGGCCTTGACCCATTGCGCGCCCACGGTGTTGGCGGCTTCGGTCAGATAGCCCACGGCAGCGCCGGTCTGTTCGGCAACCCAGCTGGCCAGAGCCAGCAGTGCAGAAGCCTGAGCATGGTGCGCTGCGGCATTGCCCAGCAGCACGGCCTTTTGCTCGCCGGCCAGCAATGCAGCGGCAATCGCCTTGGCTTCGTCATGGGCCTGGCCGGCCACGGGTGCCGAGACACCCTTGGCTTCGGCCACGGCAGCGGCCACATCGGCCAGAGCCTGAGCCCAGTCGCCGGCAGCGACCACCGATGCGTTGACGGGCAAGGCCCAGTCATGGATGCGATCGTTGATGGCGAAGACCTTGCAGCCCTTCTTGGCAGCCTGGCGAATGCGCTGTGCGAACAGCGGATGGTCCTTGCGCAGGTTGGAGCCCACGATCAGAGCCGACTGCAGATTGCTCAATGCAGCGATGGGCAGACCCAGCCACTGCACGCCTTGCGTGGCAGCGAACTCGGCATTGCGCAGACGGTAGTCGATGTTCTCGCTACCGATGCCGCGCACCAGCTTGCCGGCCAGGAACAGCTCTTCCACTGTGCTGTGAGGGCTGACCAGAGCGCCGATGGCGCTGGCGCCATGGTTGCTCTTGATCTGCTGCAGGCCGTTGGCCACATATTCGAGGGCGGTCTGCCAGTCGACTTCCTTCCACTCGCCACCCTGCTTGAGCATGGGCTTGGTGAGGCGTTCGTCGCTGTTCAGCGCTTCATAGGAGAAGCGGTCGCGGTCGGCAATCCAGCATTCGTTGACTTCTTCGTTCTCGAAGGGCACAACGCGCATGACCTTGTGGTTCTTGACCTGAACGATCAGGTTGGAGCCTGTGGAGTCGTGCGGAGCCACCGACTTGCGGCGCGACAGTTCCCAGGTACGGGCGCTGTAGCGGAAGGGCTTGCTGGTCAACGCGCCCACGGGGCAGATGTCGATCATATTGCCCGACAGCTCGGAGTCCACGCTATCGCCCACCACGGTGGTGATCTCGGAGTGCTCGCCGCGGTGAATCATGCCCAGTTCCATGACGCCGGCCACTTCCTGGCCAAAGCGCACGCAACGTGTGCAGTGAATACAGCGGCTCATTTCCTCCATGGAAATCAGCGGCCCCACGTTCTTGTGGAACACCACGCGCTTTTCTTCTTCGTAACGCGAAGAGCTGCTGCCATAACCCACTGCCAGATCCTGGAGCTGGCATTCGCCGCCCTGGTCGCAGATGGGGCAGTCCAGCGGGTGATTGATGAGCAGGAACTCCATCACCGACTGTTGTGCCTTGATGGCCTTCTCGCTCTTGGTGCGCACGATCATGCCTTGCGTCACTGGCGTGGCGCAGGCGGGCATGGGCTTGGGAGCCTTTTCCACATCCACAAGGCACATGCGGCAGTTGGCCGCAATGGATAGCTTCTTGTGGTAGCAGAAGTGAGGAATGTAGGTGCCGGCCTTCTCGGCTGCATGCATGACCATGCTGCCTTCCGTCACCTCGACCTTTTTTCCGTCCAGTTCAATTTCAACCATATGCTTGTCTCGCGATCAGGCGCTCATGCAGCCTGTTTGGAAGCGTTCTGGATCTTCGCTTCGAACTCGTGGCGGAAGTGCTTGATCATGGCGCGAACCGGCATGGCTGCCGCGTCGCCAAGCGCACAGATCGTGCGGCCCATGATGTTCACGGATACCGAGTCCAACAGCTCGATATCTTCCGGACGGCCTTCGCCGTGCTGAATACGGTTCACCACGCGCCACAGCCAGCCCGTGCCTTCACGGCAGGGCGTGCACTGGCCGCAGGACTCGTGCGAATAGAAGTACGACAGACGCAGCAGGCACTCGACCATGTCGCGCGAATCATCCATCACGATCACGGCGCCCGAACCCAGCATGGAGCCGGCCTTGGAGATGGAGTCATAGTCCATCGTGCAGTCCATGATGATGTCGGCAGGCAGCACGGGCGACGAAGAGCCGCCGGGGATCACGGCCTTGAGCTTGCGTCCGGTGCGCACACCGCCTGCCAGCTCCAGCAGCTTGCTGAAAGGCGTGCCCATGGGAACTTCGTAGTTGCCGGGCAGGTTCACGTCGCCGCTGACCGAGAAGATCTTGGTGCCGCCGTTGTTGGGCTTGCCGCATTCCAGATAGGCCTGGCCACCGTTGCGGATGATCCAGGGAACGGCCGCAAAAGTCTCGGTGTTGTTGATGGTCGTGGGCTTGCCGTAGAGACCGAAGCTGGCGGGGAATGGCGGCTTGAAGCGGGGCTGACCCTTCTTGCCTTCCAGCGATTCCAGCAGCGCGGTTTCTTCGCCGCAGATGTAGGCGCCAAAGCCATGATGGGCATGCAGCTGGAAGCTGAAGCTGCTGCCCAGGATGTTGTCACCCAGGTAGCCGGCAGCGCGGGCTTCTTCCAGGGCTGCCTCGAAGCGCTCATAGACTTCGAAGATCTCGCCGTGGATGTAGTTGTAGCCGATGCTGATGCCCATCGCGAAAGCGGCAATGATCATGCCTTCGATCACGATGTGCGGGTTGAACATCAGAATGTCGCGGTCCTTGCAGGTACCGGGTTCGCCCTCATCCGAGTTGCAGACCAGGTGCTTCTGACCGGGGAACTGGCGGGGCATGAAGCTCCACTTCAGACCCGTGGGGAAGCCCGCACCGCCACGGCCGCGCAGACCGGATTCCTTGAGCGTCGCGATGACTTGATCTTGTGTCAGGCCTTCGCCGCCATCCTTGCCCAACAGCTTGCGCAGGGCCTGATAGCCGCCGCGTGCTTCATAGTCCTTGATGGACCAGTTGCTGCCGTTCAGATCCGCATAGATCTGGGGATTGATGTGACGGTCGTGGAAGCAGGTTTCATTGCCGGTCGATGCGAACTTGGCCAGCACGGCATTGGCGGCAGGATTGTTCAGAATCGTGCTCATGCCTTGCCCTCCGCTGCGCGCAGGCCGTCGACCAGCTCGTCAAGCTTTTCATTGCTCATGAAGCTGCACATGCAACGGTCGTTGACCAGCATCACGGGCGAATCGGCGCAGGCGCCCAGGCACTCGGACTGCTGCAGCGTGAACAGGCCATCCTTGGTGGTCTCGCCCATCTTGATGCCCAGCTTGTGCTCCAGGTGGTGCAAGGCCTTATAGCCGTCGCGCAGCTGGCATGGCAGATTGGTGCAGACATTGAGCTTGTACTTGCCAACGGGTTGCTGGTTGTACATATTGTAGAAAGTGGTGACTTCGTGCACCGCAATCTCGGCCATGCCCAGGACTTCGGCAATCACTGCCTCGCTTTCCTGGCTGACCCAGCCCTGCTCCTGCTGCACGATAGACAGGCAAGCCATGACGGCAGACTGTTTCTGGTCAGCCGGATACTTTGCCACCTCACGCGCAAAGCGTTCTCTGGTCGCTTCGGTAATCATCGGTCAACGTCTCCAAACACGATGTCCAGGGTACTGAGCACCATCACGGCGTCAGCCAGCATATGGCCACGGCTCAGTTCATCGAGAGCAGCCATGTGCGCAAATCCTGGTGGACGAATCTTCAGTCGATAGGGCTTGTTGGCACCATCGCTGATCAAATAAATGCCGAACTCACCCTTGGGATGCTCGACGGAAGCGTAAGCCTCGCCTTCGGGAACCTTGAAGCCTTCGGTAAAGAGCTTGAAGTGGTGAATCAGCTCTTCCATGTTGGACTTCATGGCTTCACGGCTTGCGGGCGCAACCTTGTGATTGTCCGTGATCACCGGGCCGGGATTGACACGCAGCCAGTCCACGCATTGCTTGATGATCTTGTTGGACTCGCGCATCTCGGCCATGCGAACCAGATAGCGGTCATAGCAGTCGCCCGTGGCACCCACCGGAATATCGAAGTCCAGCTTGTCGTAGACCTCGTAGGGCTGGGTCTTGCGCATGTCCCAGGGCAGGCCCGAGGCGCGCAGCATGGGACCGGTCAGGCCCAGATTGATGGCGCGTTCCGCAGACACCACACCGATACCGACGTTACGCTGCTTCCAGATGCGGTTGTCGGTCAGCAGGGTTTCGTACTCGTCCGCGCACTTGGGGAAGCGCTGCGTGAAAGCATCGATAAAGTCCAGCAGCGAGCCCTTGCGGTCTTCGTTCATGGCCTCCATGGAGCGCACATTGCGCACCTTGCTGGCCTTGTACTGGGGCATGCTGTCCGGCAGGTCGCGATACACGCCACCGGGACGGAAGTAAGCCGCGTGCATGCGCGCACCCGACACTGCTTCGTACATGTCCATCAGCGCTTCGCGTTCGCGGAAGCTGTAGATCAGAATGGTCGAGCTGCCGGCATCGTTGCCCGAGGAACCCAGCCACATCAGGTGATTCATGATGCGGGTGATTTCCGAGAACATCACACGGATGTACTGAGCACGGATGGGCACTTCGATGCCCATCAGTTTTTCAATGGCCAGGCAGTAAGCGTGCTCGTTGCTCATCATCGAGCAGTAATCCAGGCGGTCCATATAGGGCAGCGACTGGATATAGGTCTTGCTTTCGGCCAGCTTTTCGGTCGCGCGGTGCAGCAGACCGATGTGCGGGTCGGCGCGCTGCACCACTTCGCCATCGAGCTCCAACACCAAACGCAGCACACCGTGCGCTGCCGGGTGCTGCGGACCAAAGTTCAGGGAATAGTTCTTGATTTCAGCCATGGTCTTCCGTCAAAAGGCGACGAGCGCCTTTAGTGCAGGCCTCCGCCGTAGTTTTCTTCACGAATGATGCGCGGCGTGATTTCGCGAGGCTCGATCGTGACGGGCTGGTACACCACACGTTGCTGTTCGGCGTCGTAGCGCATTTCCACGTGACCGGACAGGGGGAAATCCTTGCGGAATGGATGGCCGATGAAGCCATAGTCGGTCAGGATACGACGCAGGTCTTCGTGACCTTCGAACACGATGCCGAACAGATCGAAGGCTTCGCGCTCGAACCAGTTGGCCGAGTTCCAGATGGGGTTGATCGAGGCCACCACGGGGAAGTCGTCATCGGCGCAGTACACACGCACACGCAGGCGCTGGTTCAACGTCAGAGACATCAGGTGGGATACAACGGCAAAACGCGGACCGTCCTTGCCGACTTCCGCATAAGTGGAATAGTCCACGCCGCACAGGTCCAGCAGCATCTCGAACTGGCAGTCCGGGGCATTGCGCAGAATCTGCATCACGTCCAGATACTTGTCAGCGGATACTTCCACCGTCACTTCACCATAGGCCAGAGTGACGGAGCGCACCCTGTCACCCAAGGCAGCAGTAACCACATCCCGAAGCTTCTCGGGGTGAATTGCAATTGCAGTCATCTCAGCCCTTTAAACGCGAGCGATGGTGTGGGTACGACGAATCTTCTGCTGCAGCTGGATGATGCCGTAGATCAGCGCTTCCGCTGTCGGGGGGCAACCAGGCACATAGACGTCGACGGGAACAATGCGATCGCAACCACGCACCACCGAGTAGCTGTAGTGGTAGTAACCGCCACCATTGGCGCAGGAGCCCATGGAAATTACCCAACGCGGCTCGGACATCTGGTCATAGACCTTGCGCATCGCGGGAGCCATCTTGTTGCACAGCGTACCGGCAACAATCATCAGGTCAGAGTGGCGGGGGCTGGCACGGAACACTTCGGAGCCGAAGCGACCGATGTCATAGCGGGCAGCTGCTGCGTGCATCATCTCCACCGCACAGCAGGCCAGGCCAAATGTCATGGGCCAGATCGACCCTGTCTTGGCCCAGTTCACCACCGTGTCATAACTGGTGGTGACGAAGCCTTCCTTCATCACGCCTTCGATCATCGTGTTTCCTCAGAAAAGCTGCTTATTCCCAATCCAGGGCGCCTTTTTTCCACTCGTAGGCAAAGCCCACGACCAGAATGGCCAGGAAAATCAGGACAGCAACAAAACCCACGCCGCCGACATCTTTGAGTGCGACAGCCCAGGGCAGCAGAAATGCGATTTCCAAGTCGAACAGAATGAACAGGATGGCGACCAGGTAGTAGCGCACATCAAACTTCATTCGAGCGTCTTCAAACGCCTCGAAACCGCATTCGTAGGGGGAGTTCTTGGCAGCATCAGGGCGGTTGGGACCCAGCACGTAGCCGAGCACCAGGGGTACAACACCCACAGCCATGCCAATAAGAATGAACAGAAGAACGGGAAGGTACTGATCGATGTTCATCGAGTGGGCCTTGTTATGAAAACATGCCTCACCGATCACTGCCTGATCAGCAGGGCAGGTTTTTAGTTATGTGTTGGTGCCGTCGGCGAGACTCGAACTCGCACAGCTTTCGCCACTACCCCCTCAAGATAGCGTGTCTACCAATTCCACCACGACGGCTTCGTCTCAAAGTCCGGCAATCTCTGGAACCTTCGTTGCAAAGATTCTGATCCCCAGACAATCCCTAGATTCTAGCCTGAAAAACCCCACTCTTTGGGGTTCTTCAGGATTTTCTCCAAATTATTTCGTTGGGATCTGGGCTGCACCTTCGGCACCAGCCGCTGGAGCAGCAGGAGGCACGGCTGCATCGCCGGCAGTTGCGGGCGGCACATTGGCAGCAGGCGCAGGAGCCGAAACAGGAGCAGCGCCTTCCAGCACACTGCCCGAGCTCACTGGGCGAGCGTTGCCCAGATAAGCCAGTGCCAATGTAGCCACGAAGAACACGGTGGCCAGAGCCGCCGTGGAGCGCGACAGGAAGTTGGCACTGCCCGAGGCGCCAAACAGGCTGCCCGACGAACCACTGCCAAAGGAAGCCCCCATATCGGCACCCTTGCCGTGCTGCATGAGGATGAGGCCGATCATGCCCAGAGCGGCCAGCATCTGGACCGCGAGAATGACGCTGGAAAAGACGTTCATATCAAAACCTAAAAGTCTGAATCATTGCGCACCACACCGGAGTGCGGCGCAGACGAATTATTGCGCTGCCGCAATAATGGTGAGGAAATCCGGGGCCTTGAGAGCCGCACCACCGATCAGGCCACCGTCAATATCGGCCTGAGCCAGCAGCTGCGCCGCATTGCCCGCATTCATGCTGCCGCCATAAAGCAGGGGCACGCGGTCAGCCTTGTCGCTGGCCGCCGCCAGCTGCGCCCGCAGCACGGCATGCACCTGTTGGGCCTGCTCGGGAGTGGCAGTCTTGCCGGTGCCTATGGCCCAGACAGGCTCATAGGCCACAACCAGCTCGCTCACGCAGTGGCCGACCTGATGAATCACGGCTGCCAGCTGACGCTTGACCACGACCTCGGTCTGACCCGCTTCACGCTCCGCCAGGGTCTCGCCCACGCAGACGATGGGCGTGATGCCCTTGGCCAGCGCGGCCTGGGCCTTGGCGGCAACCACGGCATCGGTCTCGCCATGATACTGACGACGCTCGGAGTGACCGACCAGCGCATAGCGCACGCCGAACTCCTTGAGCATGACAGCAGAAGTTTCGCCCGTGAATGCGCCCTGCTCGTGCTGGGACACATCCTGTGCGCCCACACCAATGGAAGTACCCGCAAGTTCCGCCTGGACTTGAGCCAGATAGGGCGCAGGAGCAGCCACGGCCACGCCCGCCTTGTTGCCAGCAGGCAAGCCCTGCTTGATGGCCTGCAGCAAAGCAGCATTGGCAGCCAGGCTGCCGTTCATCTTCCAGTTGCCAACAATGAGTTTTTGCTTCATGTTTCCCAAGTCAAAACGATTTTTCCGGTGTGCTGGCTGGATTCCATCAGCGCATGAGCCTGCGCCGCATCAGCAGCATCGAATTCACGATAGATGGCTGGGCGCACCTTGCCGGACTCCAGCAGGGGCCAGACATTGCGCTTGAGCGCCTCGGCGATCGCCGCCTTGAAGGCCACGGAGCGCGGGCGCAACGTGGAGCCGGTCACGGTCAGTCGCTTGCGCAGCACCAGGCCGGCATCGAACTCGGCCCTGACGCCACCCTGCACCGCAATGATGACCAGGCGACCATCGGGAGCCAGGCATTGGACTTCGCGCGCCACATAGCTGCCGGCGACCATGTCGAGGATGACGTTGACGCCTTCGCCCGACGTGATGCGCTGCACCTCTGCCGCAAAATCCTGTGTCTTGTAGTTGATGGCGTGATCGGCTCCGAGCTTGAGACAGTCATCGCACTTGGCATCACTGCCAGCCGTAACAATGACCGTCGCGCCCCAGGCCTTGGCCAGCTGAATCGCCGTCACGCCAATGCCGCTGCTGCCGCCCTGCACCAGCAAGGTTTCGCCGGGTTGCAGAGCCCCCCGGTCAAACACATTGCTCCAGACCGTGAAAAAGGTCTCGGGCAAGGCCGCCGCCTGCACGTCGCTGAAGCCCTCTGGCACCGGCAGACACTGGTCCACGGGCGCAGCGCAGAAACTTGCATAGCCACCACCGGCCACCAGCGCACAGACACGGTCGCCAAGCTTGAAGCCCGCCTTGCGCATGGCTGCCTCGTCGCCCGCCACGATCACACCCGCCACCTCAAGCCCCGGAAGATCGGAGGCACCGGGAGGTGGCGCGTAATGACCTTTGCGCTGTAGCACATCGGGGCGATTGATGCCGCTCGCGGCAACGCGAATCAGCACCTCCCCCTCAGCCGCCACCGGCATGGGACGTACACCCATGCGCAGCACGTCTGGCGCACCATAGCTGGTGATCTCCACCGCTCGCATTGTGTTGGCTTCCATAGTCAGGCTTTGCTTTATCAAAGAAATCAGGCTCAAACGCTTATGCAGAAAGCGCTAGCAGCTACAAAATCAGGATCAACCAGCAAACGACAAAACAGGAGACCGCCTCGCGGCGGACTCCTGCTCAGCCATTACTGCTGCTGTTGCTGCTGCTCGTCAGCGGCTGCGCGGTTTTCACGTGGCTCGCGATTCTCGCGGGGTTCGCGATTCTGGCGAGGAGCACGTTCGCGGTACTCGCGATCGCCACGGGGTTCACGCGGCTCGCGCTCGGGCATGCCGGCAGGACGCTCGGTCAGCGCCTTCATGGACAGCTTGACACGACCCTTGTCGTCGGTTTCCAGAACCTTAACCTTGACCACTTGACCTTCTTGCAGGTAGTCGGTGACCTTTTCCACGCGCTCGTGAGCGATCTGGCTGATATGCAGCAGACCGTCCTTGCCGGGCAGCAGGTTGACCAGGGCACCGAATTCCAGAATCTTGACGATGGGGCCTTCGTAGACCTTGCCGATCTCGACTTCGGCCGTGATCTGCTCGATGCGCAGCTTGGCGGCTTCGGCCTTGGCGCCGTCGGTGGCGGCAATGGTGATGGTGCCGTCTTCCTCGATGTTGATCTGGGTGCCGGTCTCTTCGGTCAGCGCACGGATGGTGGCGCCGCCCTTGCCGATCACGTCACGGATCTTCTCGGGGTTGATCTTCATGGTGTAGAGCTTGGGCGCGAAGCTGGAGACTTCGGTCTTGGCTTCACCCATGGCTTCCTGCATCTTGCCCAGGATGTGCATGCGCGCTTCCTTGGCCTGAGCCAGGGCGACCTGCATGATTTCCTTGGTGATGCCCTGGATCTTGATGTCCATCTGCAGGGCTGTGATGCCGTTGGTGGTACCGGCCACCTTGAAGTCCATGTCACCCAGGTGATCTTCGTCACCCAGGATGTCGGTCAGCACGGCAAACTTGTTGTCTTCCTTGATCAGACCCATGGCGATACCGGCCACATGCGCCTTCATGGGCACGCCGGCGTCCATCATGGACAGGCAGCCGCCGCAGACCGAAGCCATGGACGAGGAACCGTTGGACTCGGTGATTTCCGACACCACGCGGATGGTGTAGGGAAACTCTTCCTTGGTCGGCAGGCAAGCGGCCAGAGCGCGCTTGGCCAGACGGCCGTGGCCGATTTCACGGCGCTTGGTCGAGCCCATGCGGCCCACTTCGCCGGTGGCAAAGGGAGGCATGTTGTAGTGGAACAGGAAGCGGTCTTCGAACTCGCCAGCCAGCGCGTCGATCTTCTGAGCATCGCGCTCGGTACCCAGCGTGGAGATCACCAAGGCCTGGGTCTCACCACGCGTGAACAGCGCGGAGCCGTGGGTGCGGGGCAGCACGGAGGAACGGATCTCGATGGGGCGCACGGTACGGGTGTCGCGGCCGTCGATACGGGGCTCGCCCGCCAGGATCTGCGAACGCACGATGCCGGCTTCGATGTCGAACAGCATGCCTTCGACCTTGACGCCGTCGAACGCCACGCCCTGCTCGGTCAAGGCGGCCTTGACATCGGCGTATGCAGTGCGGCAAGCCAGGGTACGCACCTGCTTGTTGCGCTCCTGGTAAGCGGCGCGCAGCTTGGCTTCGCCCAGCTCGGCCACCTTGGCGATCAGCGCCTCGTCCTTGGCGGGGGCAGTCCAGTCCCATGCGGGCTTGCCGCCTTCACGTACCAGATCATGGATGGCGTCGATGGCGATCTTGCCTTGCTCGTGACCGAACACCACGGCGCCCAGCATCACTTCCTCAGGCAGTTGCAGGGCTTCGGATTCCACCATCAGCACGGCAGATTCGGTGCCAGCAACAACCAGATCCATCTGCGAATCCTTGCGCAGGGTCTGACCAGGGTTCAGCACGTATTCGCCATTGATGTAACCAACGCGGGCTGCACCAATAGGACCGTTGAAAGGCAGACCCGACACTGCCAGAGCAGCGGAGACAGCAATCATGGCAGCGATGTCGGCGTCGACTTCGGGGTTCAGCGAAATGGTGTGGATGACCACATGCACGTCGTTGTAAAAGCCTTCGGGGAACAGGGGGCGAATGGGACGATCGATCAGACGCGAGGTCAGCGTCTCCAGCTCGGAAGGCTTGGCTTCGCGCTTGAAGAAGCTGCCGGGGATCTTGCCGGCTGCATAAGTCTTCTCGATGTAATCGACAGTCAGGGGGAAGAAGTCCTGGCCGGCCTTGGCGATCTTGGAACCCACGACAGTGGCCAGCACCACGGTGTCGTCGATGTTGACCAGCACGGCGCCGGAGGCCTGACGGGCGATTTCGCCGGTTTCCATGGTGACCGTATGCTGGCCCCACTGGAAGGTCTTGGTAACTTTGTTGAACATGGTCATATTGACTCCTTTATGAATAGCTGGATGCGCTTATCCAGTCTTGATTTGGAGTGCAAACAGAACACGATGCCATTCCAGTGCTGCGCTACGCGCTACAAATAGTGCAGCACTGGAATGACACAGCTTCGCTCTGTTTTGCGAACTCCGAAGTAAAAAACGCCTGAGCTAGGCAATCTAACTCAGGCGTTTCGATCTTTCACCGTGCTTACTTGCGCAGGCCCAGCTTGGCGATCAGTGCTGTGTAGCGGTCAGCGTCCTTGGACTTCAGGTAGTCCAGCAGCTTGCGGCGACGGCTCACCATGCGCAGCAGACCGCGACGACCGTGGTGGTCCTTGGCGTTAGCCTTGAAGTGGGGAGTCAGTTCGTTGATGCGAGCTGTCAGCAGAGCCACTTGCACTTCGGGGCTACCAGTGTCGTTTTCGGAACGAGCATTGGCCTTGACAACTTCAGCCTTCTTATCGGCAGCGATCATTTTGTTTTCCTTAGGATTTGGCACTCGACGAGGAGCACCTTGGTTACTTGCGCCAAGACTGGAAAGGCCTCAGCGTGCGTCTTGCACCATGCAAAACCCGACGATTATATCAAGAGGCGATTTATTCCCTATGCAATAGCACGACTAGGCGCCAGACCAAGGCAGGCAAACCCGCTTGCCCGCTCCTAAGCAAGACTCGAACAATGCGCCCATCACCTCCAGCCGGGGATCTGCAATGACCAGCTTTTCTAGACGTAATTCGTTTGCCAGCCTCTGCACTGCGGCCCTCATGGTATTCGCCCTCGCAGATCAGCCAGCACTCGCAGCCAACGCAGGCCAGCGCAAGCACAAAGCAGTCAAGAAGCAAAGCGGCAAGGTCAAGATCCAGAACACCCGGAGCAGTTCGGAAGAGACAACTGCCGAACGCGATAGACGGCTCTATCGGGAATGCCAGGGAAGACCCAACTCCGGGGCATGCGCGGGGTATGCCTACCCAGCCTCCGGCCGCCGCCGCTGAAAGCGACCACCGATCTCCCCATCAAGACCACTCATCCAGTCACAAAGCATTCGGCATGCAACGAAACGTAATATGCCAGCATGCCCAATTTGCCCCTCATTCGTCGCCATTTTTCCAGAGGCTTCACAGCCATTGAACTCATGGTCACGGTTGCCATTCTGGCCGTTTTGGCCGGCCTTGCCGCGCCCAGCTTCAATCCAATCATTGAACGCTGGCGAGTGCGCCAGGTTTCGGAAGAGTTGCAGTCCACGTTTTACTTTGCGCGCTCCGAAGCCATCAAGCGCGGCGGCAATGTGACTATTTTGCGCAGCGATGATGGCGGAGGCTGCACAGCAGTGGGCACAGACACCAGCCTCTGGAGCTGCGGCTGGATTGTGTTTGCCGACTTGGACAACGACGGCGAGCAGGACAGCGGCGAAGACACATTGCAGACTGCCCCCGCCCCCAACAAGGTAAACGTGCAGTTCACCAATACCAGCGATGCCAAGCTGACCGACCCGATCAAGGTTGACCGCTGGGGAAGGTTCTCAAGCACGAATGCCGCCATCGATTTTGCATTTCGATTGACCCCAAAAAGTGGCAGCGCCGCCAGCGCATCCTCCATCTGCGTCAGCAGCAGCGGACGCATCAAGCGACTCGACTCTGCAACCGGCTCATGCAGTTAACTAAACGAACAGGATCATTGGGCAGCGGCACAGGCCCGCCCTCAACGAGGAATATGTATGTACCCCGGCTTAAACAACGCTCCGCACCTCGCAGCCCCCGGTTTCAGCAGTTACGGATTCACTTCCATTGAGCTGATAGTGACCGTTGCCATAGTCGCAGTCCTCAGCGCCATTGCAGTGCCCAGCTTCAACTTTATTTTTGAGCGCTGGCGCGTCATGGAGGCCGTGGAGATCATGAAATCCAGTCTGATGTTCGCCCGCTCAGAAGCTATCAAGCGCGGTGGCAACGTATATCTGGAAAAGCTTCCCCGAACCACTGTTGGCTGCGTCACTGACGGGACCAACCAGGACTGGGATTGCGGCTGGGTCGTCTTCGTGGACAGCAATGGCAACAGACGCTGGAACAGCGGAGAGGAAATCCAGCGCTATGAACCACCAACCAAAGTAAGCGTCACCAGAACCAAATCAGGCGCCACCATCCGTGTCGACCGCTGGGGAATGATGGATGGGGCCAATTTGATCGGCTTCACGATAGCACCTCAGCCTGCCGGAATAGCCTCTGCCGCCACCAAGGGCATTTGCATGTCTTCGGGCGGACGAATTCGAGTCATTGAACAAAAAGACGTGCCATGCACCAACTGAATCACACTCGCCAAATGGGCAAACAGCGAGGCATCACTTTGCTGGAATCGTTGATTGCCATCGTCGTTGCCGCACTGGGCATCCTCGGCATCCTCGGCGTACAAATGCGCACGCTGACCGACACCCAGACCAGCATGCGCCGCACTCAGGCCATCCGTTTGATTGAAGACCTCAGCGAGCGCATGAAGGTAAATCCCAATGCACTGAGCGGCATCAACACCTACGTCACAGGCTGGACCGCAACACCGCCAACCACCGCTGCGACAAAAAAATGCGTTGGCAGCACTTCCTGCACCCAGGCCGAATTGGCCGAGTACGACCTCAAGGAATGGAAACGCCTGGTGGAGCGCTCTCTCCCGCTTGGCAATGCCGCCACCTTCCTGGCCCTTGCTGACGGCGATTCCAGCAGCATCACCAACCGCCGGCAACTGGGCGTGCTCATACGCTGGCGGGAAAACGAGCGCGAAGACTTTGCAAGCGATGCCACCGGCACTGCTGCCAAAAAAGCCTACAAGGACGCCATCAACACCGGAGCCAGCATCAAGAGCGACGGCAGTATCAGCACCAAAGATCCCACCTCCTGCCCCGCCAACTTCACTTGCCATCTTCAATACATACCAGTCAGTGCACGCTGCGCACCTGACTTTCGTGCAGGCAATAGTGCACCTTTGTTTTTCTGCCCCGGAACCTGACGCATCCCTATGAAAGCCTCCAGCATCGCGAGAAGCCAGCCTCAGCGCGGCGTGACTCTGATTGAACTACTCGTCGGCATCGTCATCGGACTTCTGACGGTAGCCGTTGCCATGGGTGCGCTGATGGTCTCAAGAGGCGTTACCGGCACGGTCAGCGATAGCAGCATGCTGCAGCAACAAGCCGCATACGCTTTTCGCGTCATCGGGCAACAGATCCGCCAGGCTGGCTCCCTGAGACTGAATCTGGCCTCACAGAAGTCAGAAGGAGCCGATATCGATATGTCGGATCCGGTAGCCTTTGAGACCAAAGCCACAGATTTCGATCCCGCGGTCAATACCATCAGCGGTATGGACAGCCCCGGCACCAATGAATACAAGCTCACCCTGGGTTATCGCAACTATAAAGAGCCGGTATATACATCTACAAATGCTGCATCCATGCTGCGCGATTGTCTCGGTCAATCACCCAATGACAATTTGATTCAAAGCCGGTTCTCGCTCAATTCCACAAATAATGAATTGCGCTGCGTGGGCGCATCAGGAAACCCGCAGCCCATTATTCAGAATGTCGCTAATTTTCAAGTGCGATATTTGCTACAGACATCGGCATCCAGTGGTTCCCCGCAGATCAGCTATGTCGATGCAGCTACGGTGGCAAGCGCCTGGCCGCAGGTTGTCGGCGTGGAAATATGTCTGGTGCTTTATGGCAATGAAGCCATTGATATGCCGGACAACACCACCTACCTGGACTGCGACAACACTACATCCGTCACCATGAATACATTGGCTGCCCCACGTACGCGGCGAGCGCACATGGTTTTCCGCAACATCTACCAGCTGCGCAGCCAGGGACTGACTACCGTCAGCTGAATATCATGAATACATTCAAAATTCCCCGGCAAAGAAAACAACGAGGTATATCACTATTCGTTGTAATCATCTTTGTCATGCTCTCCATGCTGCTGGCCCTGTGGGCATCCCGCACATCGCTTTTCAATGAGTTGATCGTCGGCAATGATGCCGATTACCAGCGAGCCTTCGAGGCAGCCCAGGCCATCTTGCAAGATGCCGAACTCGATATTCGCGGAGAAAACTCTGATGGCAGCTTTTGCACACCCAATGACAGCGACGGAAACATATGCCGACGCACGACTGCAGAGAAAATCCCGCTAGAAGCACAAGAGGTGGGAACCCTTCTGGCGGACCTGGCAGACCCCACCAAGATTGCCAGCACAGCGCCGAAATGCAAAAACGGCATTTGCATCAAGCGCGCTGATCGCCCTGACATCAAAGACAAACAGGACTTCTGGAACAACACAGATTCGACCAAGGGCATTACGCTGACACAAATGACCGGTGTTCATACAGGCACCACTACGCCCGTCGGCGCGCGCTATGGTCAATTCACAGGTGCAGCAATCGGAGATGATGATAGTCCGGCAAGTGCCATATTGCGAGACCGAAGTGCCGCCAACCAAGGGGCCTGGTACTGGATCGAGATTCTCCCCTATGACGATAGCAGCAAAAATTCCGGTGTTCTTGTCAACAGCACTGGAACAGGTGCAATAAACCCACAAAGCATTTTGGCACTAAACCTGACACCTAATATCGTCTATCGAATTACAGCTCTGGCGTATGGCCGCAAGCCCAACACAATGGTTGTGCTTCAGCAGACGTATGCAAGACAAAAACTCAAAGACTAGATACCTATATTCTCTACTGATCAGATCAAGTGATCGCCATGCAAAAAAAAATACCCGCTCACTTCAAAAAAAAATCACTTGCCATAGCAGCAGGTGCAGTTCTAATACCCTCGATCGCAACATCCATCGAGTTGCTTCAGGCCCCTCCGGGCACAGTGCAGCCCTACGTCACACCTAATGTGATTATCTCCGTCGACGATTCTGGAAGCATGGACTACTGCTCAAATGCAGAAAGCTCATCCAAATGCGTAATTACAGGCTATGACAGAAGAGGCAACGCAATTTGGGGTGGCGCCACCAATGAATCTCAGCCGAATGCAGATGGAACCTGGCCCGTAACAAGCCGCCGCATTAATGTTCTTAAATATGCATTAATTGGAGCACAAAAAAGCGATGGAACTTGGGAAGGCGGCGTTTTCCGAGATAGAAATTTACTTCCAGATAGAAAAATTCGTCTATCTTGGCAAGCCATGTGGAATAACGGAGGCGCAGCTGACGCAAAAAATGTCGACTCCGATAAAATGAATCAAAATTCTATGCGTTTCTTAGGAGAAACGCATAGAAATAACTTCATTAGCTTCATTAATGGATTAGATGCAAATAATGGCACACCTTCCCATTTAATGTTCAAACAAGCCGACGCCTACATGCGTCGCGACTTATCAATAAATAGTCCCTGGGCATCAGACCCGGGGAGTCAAGCTACACCTTACCTCGGTTGTCGTCGAAACTACCATATCATGATGACGGATGGCCGCTGGAACAATACATCATATGACATCGGCGACACAAATCGTCGAGATAATGCAACCAGCATCACCCTACCAGATGCAACCATTTATGGTGGAACACAAGCCCAGCAAAAACAGACATCTTTATATAGAGACTCCCACACCGAAACCCTAGCTGATTGGGCTTTCTACAGCTGGGGAACGCCATTACAAACAGCAAAAGACGAGACAAATGGAGTTAAAGGATTAAAAGGATCCATACAACCTTCTCCAGAATATGACAATGCCCCTCAACAAGAAAATTTCGGAAAAGACTCAAAAGGCAATGATGCAATTTTAGAGAGATACTGGAACCCAAAGTTCAACCCTGCCAACTGGCCCCATATGGTCACCTACACCATTGGATTCAGCAATATGGCTGTAACTTGGCCTGGCGCATCTGATATTAATGCACCGACTAATAAAGTTCCATTTGGATACAACGGAAGCTTTCTTGATTTCGTCACAGGAAACAAATCCTGGCCTGCGATGGATAATGAAAACAAGAGATCCCTTGACCTTTGGCATGCTGCCTTAAATGGTCGTGGGCGCTTTTATGCTGTTGAGAAAGGTGAAGATCTAGAAAAAGCATTCCGTGAAATTTTTGGGCAAATCAACACCCAAACTGATCCAGATATGACATCCACTGCTACAAGTGGATCCAATAATACGCGCTATGACGTTGGAAAGTTCACAGGAAATTATGAACCCAAAAATGGCTGGAAAGGCTTCATCAAGGCTGAAACTGTCAGAACAGATGGATCGATAATATCTACTCCTGGATGGGGTGGTCAGAATACGGCAGAAAAGCTTGACGCCTTAAATGCAACAGGTGCCACAAAAAACACAACCAGCAGAACCATCCTCAGCTGGAGTGACAAATGGGGCAGCGAGGACAAGTATCAAGGTGGCGTTCCATTCCTGTGGGCAAATGATGAATCCACACTAAGCACAGCCCAAAAGCTATGGTTACAGAAGAAGCCTGATGGATCTGGAACCGACGAAGGTGCAGCAGCTGGGCAAAACCGCCTGAACTTTATACGAGGCATACGAACCCTTGAAGGCTCTGAAAGCACCGGCTACACAGCAGCCAAGCCGTTTCGTGAGCGCAAGAGTATCCAAGGAGACATCATCAACTCCATTATCTGGTTTACTGGAGCTCCTTCGAGCAACTACGCTTTAAAGGGCTATGCAGACTTCACCCGATCCAAGGGTACAAGAACGCCGATGATTTATGCAGGTGGCAATGATGGAATGCTGCATGGATTCTCTGCTGCTGATGGCACAGAGAAAATTGCATACATTCCGCAGGGAATCATCCCTAGCTTAGGTCGTCTTACAGACCCCACATACAACCAAAAGCATCGCAATTTTGTTGACGGCTCCCCAATGACAGGGGATATCTATATCGGCTCAAACATCGAAACAGACACCAACCCTGGCAACAACTGGAAAACAATGCTGGTTGGTTCACTGGGCGCTGGCGGAAAAGGTTATTTTGTTTTGGATGTCACCAACCCAGATAGCTTTTCCACGACAGCGGCTTCGAGCCTCGTCAAATTAGACCGAACTCGCAGCACTGATGCTGCGATGAATGCCGCAGCAGCACCCAACTGCGCATTGACTGGCATGAGTACTCCCGAAAAGACAGCCTGCGCCAAAGCCGTATCGGAGGATCGTGACATTGGTAACATCACAGCAACACCCGTCGCTGATGAGAACAACCCTATGCGCACCACACAGATCACGCGCATGAATAACAACCGCTGGGCAGTTGTTATGGGTAACGGCTACAACAGCAGCAACCAGCGCCCCGTATTGCTGATTCAGTATCTGGACAACGATATGGAACTCAAGCGTATCCCTGTCGTAGGCGCCGTTGATGCGAGTACTGCAGACATTGGTACAGGTAGTGGCATTGCCAACGACAATGGCCTGGCTGCCCCCCGCTTGGTTGACCTCAATGGTGATGGATTGCCTGATATTGCATACGCTGGTGATAACTTGGGCAATATGTGGAAGTTTGATCTCGCCAGTGCTGATGCAAGCAACTGGGGAGTCGCTTTCAGCGGAAGGCCATTATTCACTGCGCAAGGCCCCGCATCCTTGAACAGCACCAGAACTCTTGTCCAGTCCATTACGGCCCCACCAACTGTGCGTGCCAACGACCGGAAAATGACCATTGGAACGGGCAACGACAAGAAAACCATTGCGGTAGGCGGCATGATGGTTGCTTTTGGCACAGGCCGCAACGCTACCAAAGCTGACGAAAACAACCGGAATGTGCAAACCATTTACTCCGTCCTGGACAACACACGCTACAACTTGATTACCACAAGCCTTGGCCCACGCGTACAAGTCAATAGTGGCAATACATCCTGCACCACCCCCAACGGAACCTGCATTCCAGTCCCCACGGCCTTGGGCACCGGCGTAACCGCAGCCAAGCTTGCTCAGCAAAGCATTACGGAACTGAGCAACGGTGACTTTGGCGCTGTTGGAGCAAGTAATGACGACAACAAGCTCACCACCAGCACCTGGGCCAACTACAACGGCTGGTATCTGGACTTGCCGGCCGTAGGAGAGCGTCAGCTCAAACCCATGGAGTTTTATGACGGTAGCAATATCCTGGCCATTTACTCTCAGGTTCCGGCCAAGGGCACCGATGTAGACCCCAATGTGGAAAGCTGTGAATCCACGACGGTCGATGGAGAGCGCCAGTACCGCACCTTTATCAACATCATGGATGGGCTTCGTCCGTCGGTTCAGATCGTTGATAAAAACAACGATGGTCTCTACAACTCGCTGGATCTGAATGTGTCTCGCGTCAAGGTAAGCAAAGGCTCCCACACGCTCATCGCCCAGAAAAACAAGATCGCAGATATCGACACCAAGAATGATAAAGAGATGCTGGCACGCATGCCCGAGCAGTCGCTGCGCCCCAGCTGGCGTCAGCTGCGTTGAGCGCTGCCTGCTTCATGAGGAAAAATGAAAATGCAAAAAAAACAGCAAAAAGGCTTCACCTTGATCGAATTGATGATCGTCGTGGCCGTCGTCGGCATCCTGAGTGCCATCGCCTACCCCAGCTATACCGAGTATGTGCGCCGCGGCCATAGAGCGGATGCACGCGCCGGCCTGCTGCAAGCCCAGCTCTGGATGGAGCGTGCAGCCACGGCAACCGGGGTATATCCAACCAATGCAGACCTCACCAAGGTGCTACCTGCCAACCTGTCCTGGTCCACCGACGCCAGCAAGCGCTACCAGATCGAAATGAAAGCCAGCTCCACTGCCGCCTACACTTTGATCGCCAAACGCAAAAACCCGGGAGCACAGGCAACTGACAAGTGCGGAGACTTCACCCTCAGCAACACAGGGGTCAAGAGTGCTGACAATCTGGCAAGCGGTACCACGGCCTCGGACTGCTGGACCAAGTAACGCAGAACCCTCTGCATTACCATCCTGGGCATGACACCCTCTGCCCACTTCATGAACAAAGCGCTTGAGCAGGCTGCCCAGGCGCTTTTTCTTTCTTCACCCAACCCGCGCGTTGGCTGCGTGATCGTCGATGCTTCGGAGCGCATCATCGGCCAGGGCTTTACCCAGCAGGCCGGTGGCCCGCACGCCGAGGTGATGGCTTTGCGCGATGCTGCAGCCAAAGGCAACGATGTGCGTGGAGCCACGGCCTATGTGACGCTGGAGCCCTGCTCGCACCATGGCCGCACCGGCCCCTGCTGCGACGCCTTGATCGCAGCCGGCATCGGCAAGGTGGTGGGAGCACTGACGGATCCCAATCCGCAAGTGGCCGGCCAGGGTTTCGAGCGGCTGCGCGCTGCGGGTGTTGATGTGGAGATCGGCCCCGGCGGAGCTGAATCACGCGAGCTCAATATCGGCTTTTTCAGCCGCATGATTCGCGGCACACCCTGGGTGCGCATGAAGGCTGCCAGCTCGCTGGACGGCGTCACGGCCTTGCACAACGGCCAAAGCCAGTGGATTACCTCGGCGGCCGCCCGGGCCGACGGACATGCCTGGCGTGCCCGTGCCTGCACGATTCTGACCGGCATAGGCACGGTGCTTGAAGACAATCCGCGCATGAATGTGCGGGACGTAGACACGCCACGCCAGCCACGCATCGCCGTGGTGGACAGCAAGCTGGATATCCCGCTGGATGCTCATGTTTTGAAAGCACCTAGCGGTTGCCTCATCTATACCTGCAGCACAAAGCAATCTAGAATTGAAGAACTGCAAGCGCTAGGCGCTACGGTTATTGATATGCCCAATGCTGCAGGCAAGGTCGATCTTGCGGCCATGCTGCGAGATCTGGCCGCGCGCGGCACGAATGAGCTGCATGTGGAAGCGGGCTTCAAGCTCAACGGCTCACTGATTCGCGAAGGCCTGGTCGATGAGCTTCTCTTCTATCAAGCCCCGAAACTGCTGGGCACGGGTGCCATGGGTATTGCCAACTTCGGCCCGCTCGACAGCCTGGACCAAGGTCTGCCACTGGTGCTCCATGATGTCGCCCGCCTCGGACCGGACCTGCGCATTGTTGCCAGAGTCCAGGACCGAGAGCAGTTCTAGCGCAGTCTGTGTCCGACATGTGAACCCGGTCATCATGGGTTACAAAGCAGCAATGACGGCTTCTATCTCCACATCGTCACGGCTGCAACCATCGAGGCCGCAAAAGCATCTGGCGCTGCTTGCCGGCGTCATTGCCGCGATGCTGCTCACAGGCTGCGCGGCATCGCTGCCCAAGGATGTGGAGCGCCCCGTCAGCACCGCATTGAGCCAGCCCCAAGGCACCGAGCTGGGCCTGTTCATCTCTCAGGCTCGCCCGGCCAAGGCAAAGCCAGACGCCTCGGCTTTTGCCTTGCTCTCCGGCCCCAAGCATGCCCTCAGCAGCCGCATGGCACTGGTGGAAAACGCACAGAAAACGCTGGATCTGCAGTACTACGCCATCCATGCAGACCAAAGTACCGGGCGACTGCTGCGCGCCGTCGTGCAGGCTGCCAAGCGCGGCGTGCGCGTACGCGTGCTGCTGGACGACTTCCACAGCACGGGGCCGGACGCGCAGGTCATGCGCCTGGCTTTTGTACCCAATGTGGAGATGCGCATGTTCAACCCGCTGGCCGGCTCGCGCGCCTCCACCATCGGCCGAGCCTGGACCCTGCTGACCGACTTTCAGCGCGCGCAGCAGCGCATGCACAACAAGCTGTTTGTGGCCGACAACACCCTGGCCGTGATTGGCGGGCGCAATCTGGGCGACGCCTACTTTGACGCCTCCAATGAAGGCAATTTTGTCGATCTCGATGTCTTGACCGGCGGCCCAGTCGTCAAGGATTTGTCGCGCAGCTTCGACCGCTACTGGAACAATGTGCGCGCCTACCCCGTGCAGTCGCTGATCAGCGAGCCTGACTTGCTCAAACTCAAAAAGCAGTTTGACCAGGAAGATGCCAGGAGCGAAGCCGAGCATGCCCATAACACCACCGTCCCCAAACCGGAACCCGAAGACAGCCCTTTGAATCTGAACCAGATCCCATGGATCTGGGCCCAGGCCATGGTACTGGCCGACAGCCCGACCAAGATTCCTGCTGAAGGAGCGGAGCGGACTGCCGCCGATGAATCATTCGAAGCAGCGGTGCTCAAGGCCGACGACGCCAACAGCCTCCCCCCCTTGGCCGCACCGGCGCTGAATGCCGAGTCGGTGGTCGATGGTCTGCTGGCTCTGATTCGCTCTGCCAGGCGGGACTTGCTGGTCGTTTCGCCCTACTTTGTACCGGGGCCGGAGATCATGGATGCCTTTCGCACGGCACGCAGCAAAGGCGTACGCATCCGGGTACTGACCAACTCCCTGGCCTCCAACGATGCTCCACTGGCACATGCCGGCTATGCCCGCCACCGCAAGGCATTACTGGAGATGGGCATCGAATTGCACGAAATGCGCAGCGAAGCGGCCAATGTCAGCTCCGCCCTGCGCGCAGGCGGCACGGGCTCCAGCGGAGGCAGTTCCGGTGCTTCGCGGGCCATGCTGCACACCAAGCTGCTGGTCATAGACGGGCGGCTGGTCGCCGTGGGTTCCATGAATCTGGACATGCGCTCACGCCTGCAGAACACCGAGATCGCCGTACTGATCGCCAGCCGCCGCTTCAGCCAGCTGGCCAGCGACAGCATCGATGAAAGTCTGCCCGAAAACAGCTGGCGTGTGGATCTGAACACCAAGGGGCAACTGGTCTGGCGTGCGCCGCAGGACAGCGGGCTCAGTGATTCGTATTCCGAACCCGATGCCAGCCTGGGTCTGCGCCTTATGCTGCAGCTGCTCGGGCCTCTGGCTCCAGACAGTCTGCTTTAGGCGTGGTTTGCGGCCAGGCCCATTCCTGCTGCAGATCACGCTGCGGCAGCGCCTGCACCCAGTCGCTGATGGCGCGTTGATCGGTCTGGGTGCGCACTTCCTGATAAGCCAGCTCGGCCTCGGGAAAACGTCTGCGCATGAGGTTGAGCCACTGCTTGAGGCGACCCGCACGCTGGCGCGGCTCCAGATCCTCGCAGACCATATGCCAAAAACGCTGCACCTGGGGCACCAGCGCCAGCCAGTCAATGCCAGCGACCGCACTGACGCTGCCGTGCTCCACGGCGCGGCGCACGGCCAGGGCCAGACCCGGATCGGCCACAATGCCGCGCCCGAGCATCAGATCGTCACAGCCCGAAACTTCGCGGCAGCGCAAGGCCTCTTCCACAGTCCAGATCTCGCCATTGGCCACCACATTCACGCCCACCGCCTCGCGGATGCGTGGAATCTCTTCCCAATAGGCCGGCGGACGATAGCCGTCCAGCTTGGTACGCGCATGGACGACGATCTCACAGGCACCGCCCTGCTCCATGGCCTGGGCGCATTCCGTCATCAGCGCACGGTCGTTGAAACCCAACCGCATCTTGGCCGACACCGGCATCTGCGCGGGCACGGCACGGCGCACGGCGTCCACCACGCGCACGATCTGCTCGGGATCCTGCAGCAGCGATGCACCGCCGCCATGGCGGTTGACCACCTTGGCCGGGCAGCCGAAATTCAGATCGATGCCCTCTGGCCCCAGGCGCGCCAGATTGGCCGCATTCTCGGCCATGCTGACGGGGTCCGAGCCCAGCAGTTGCGCCCGCACCGGCACGCCGGCCAGCGTCCTGCTGCCGTTGCGCAGCTCGGGCATGGTACGCAGATAGACCTTGTCCGGCAGCAGCGAGCCGCTGATGCGAATGAATTCGGACACGCAGCGATCCGCGCCGCCCACCCGGGTCAGCACATCGCGCAGCACAAAATCCAGCAGCCCTTCCATGGGCGCGAGCAGCAGTCTCATTTCAGATTCAAATCAGATTGACCTGTGGCGCTTATTCAGAAAACGCCAGCAGCTATTAATTCAGAAGCAATTGGCAAGCTTGGGCAGTAATGACTGGCCGATCCACTGCGAATTGGCGCAGATTCACACCAGTGTCATCGTCAGCTCATGCAATAGCGCATCCGCACTTGTAATGCGCCAGACAGAAGCAGCCATGATTTTGCAGAAAACCGCCAAGGCCCAGGAGGAACTTCAGCCCGGATCGCGCCAGCTGCCGCAGCGCGCGCGCTCCCTGCTGTTGCTGGCCGGCGGCAAGAGCATGGAAGAACTTGCTGCCATGCTGGGCAGCGATCATGCCGCACTGGCCCAGCAATTGGTGGAACAGGGATATCTTCAACTGATGCCAACCAGCGCCTCCAAAGAGCGCAGCCTGGCTACTCATCGAGCACCGCCTCTCGCCAAAGTTGGAGACAGCCCGGCCACACCAACCCTGGCGCCAGCCGAAGAAGCCACTGATTCGACACCAGCCATCAATATGGCGGGCACGCGCATGTATTTATTCGATATGTGCGAGCGCCTGTTTGCCAACCGCCATGAGGCCCTGGCCCAGACATTGCGCACCCAGCTGCGCGAGGCCAGAGACCTGACCAGCTTGCGCAGCGCCGGTATCAGCCTGCTGACTGCGGTAGAGGAATATGCAGGCGAAGAGCGCGCACATTCGCTGCGCGAGAGGCTGGCGGCCCTGCTGGCGCACGGGGAAGCCGCTGATCCACCCTGCCAGGAACTGCAAGGCGCAGCGGCCTAGCAGCCTGGCTGTCAGCCCGCCTTGGCCAGACGCCAGAGCGAGGTCACTTCGGCAGAGCGCGCAATGTGCAGAGGGTCCTCTCGGTCCTGTACCTTGCCATGATGCGGGGGAACATCTTCACGCCCCAGCACCTTGAGTCCGGCGGAGTCAATCCAGCCCAGCAGCTCGTCACGCGTGCGCAGCTTCAGATGCTCGGCCAGGTCGGAGATGATGAGCCAGCCTTCACCACCCGGCAGCAGGTGTGCCGCCAGCCCTTGCAGAAAGCCGCGCAGCATGCGACTGTCTTCGTCATAAATGGCCTGATCGAGCACCGATGCTGCCTTGCCCGGCAGCCAGGGCGGGTTGCAGACAATCAGACCGGCCTGCCCTTGCGCAAACAGATCGGCATGCTGCAGCTCAACCCGGCAAGCATGACCCAGGCGCTGCAGATTCTCGCAGGCGCAGGCCAGCGCACGCTCGCTGGTATCGGTGGCGACCACCGACTTCACGCCGCGCTTGAGCAGCAATGCCGAGAGCACGCCCGTGCCGACACCAATATCCCAGGCCTGTTGAATACCGGCTGCGGGAATGCTCGCACGCGCCACCAGATCGAGATACTCGCCGCGCACGGGCGAGAAAACACCGTAGTGCGCATGAATGCGGGCGCCATCCAGGGCAGGAATCTCCACCCCCTTCTTGCGCCACTCATGGGCGCCGACCACCCCCAGCAGATCGCGCAGCGGCACCAGCACGGACTGCGCTTGCACTTCGGCCGGAACTGTGCCCCAGGCCTCGGAGCAGGCCTGACTCCAGTCAGGAGCCCGGCGCAAGGCGCAATGCCATTGCACATCCAGCTCGATCAGAATGCTGGCCAACATGCGTGCACGCTGGGCCTGGGACTGGCGGTACAGATGAAAAGCATGGGGAAAGCCTGCTGCAGCAGGGCTCTTTGCCGGGCTCTTGCGTCGCGACTTCTTGTCCAGCCGGCGGCCCAGTGCCAGCAACAACTGACGCGCATTCTGAAAATCACCGCGCCACAGCAGCGACGCACCTTCGCTGATATGGCGAAACGCCGTATCAGCGGGCATGGTGTCATCGGCAACTTCGATGCGGCGGGGCTTGGGCAGGCTGCTTTCGCTGCGCCACAAAGCCGTATGGGCCTGGGCTTGCTCCTGCCATTGCAGCAGGTCGAAAGCAGATGCGGGAGCGCAGACTGAGGCCGCGAGCTTGCTGTTGGGAGACGTCACGGCCTGTCTTTCAGTGAGTGCTGAACGCTGTGATCAGCCGTTCAGAGGACGCTTGACGCGCACTTCTTCAATCTTGATGCTGCCAATCACAGCCGTCTTGGCCGTGGACATTTCACGCTTGAAGCCTGCCATTTCATGGAAACGCAAGGCACGCTCGTTGCGCAGCGGAATCCAGGCTGTCACATTGGTGCAGCCTTCTTCCAGCAAACCATCTCGGGCGGCATCCCACAGGGCAACGCCAACACCTTGATTCCAGTGCGAGGGAGCTGCATAGATAGCCCAGATCTCGCCGGTGGTCTGGCGGGACTTTTCATCACGGGAACGGTCAAAGCCGACAAAGCCAACGATCTTGTCGCCGTCAATGGCGACCTGGACCTGTGGCTCACAGTATTCAATAGCTTCGCGCCAGTAAGCCTGGCGCTTTTCAACCGAGGACATGGCCTTCAGTTGATCATCGGGAACCAGACCTCGATAAGCCTCCAGTGCGGAAGCAGTATGGATCTGGGCAATCGCTTTTGCATCGCGAAGAGTAGCGGGACGGACCTGGATACTAGACATGGAAAAACCGGGGCGGAAACATGTAAGAATAGAAGGGCGTAATTGTCTACAGATTCAGAGTTTTGGCACGCGGTGCAGTGGTTAGCCATTTGCTCAACTGCGGCTGTTCGCAATTTCTTGCTATGGCGCAATCTATGTGCTATGCGCTCCACTAAGCAGAGCAGCAAGCCCGCAACCATCAATGGTTTGCGTCACATTTGATGACAATCTGGCAAGCGCTCACGACAGCACCGAAGCGCTCAATCCCTGTTCGACGGCCAAGAAACTTCAGAGCCAGCGTCGCATGAAGTCCATCACCCGGTCGAATTTTTCCCCGAACGGCGGGTACAGCAGGGAAGTCGCCGCCCAGCGCGACTGCACGAAAACCGCCTTCTGGTGCACAAAGCGCAAAAAGCCCTGCTCTGCGTGATAGGCACCCCAGCCGCTGTCGCCGACACCGCCGAATGGCAAGTTCTCATGCGCCACATGCAGCAAGGTGTCGTTCACACAAACGCCTCCGCTGACGGTGCGCATCAACACCGCATTGCGCTCGGCCTCGTCGTTGCCAAACCAGTACAGCGCCAGCGGGCGCGGGCTGGCGTTGATGGCATTGATCACGTCTTCGATATGCTCGTAGGAGATCACAGGCAGGATGGGGCCGAAGATCTCTTCCTGCATCAGTTGCATCTCACCCGTGGCACCGAACACCAGCGCCGGAGCGAACTGCCTCTCCACGGCCTCGCCCCAGGCCGTGGTGTCACCGTCCGCAGCCGGGGCAGCCGCTTCATGCATCCAGTGCACCTGCGCTCCCAGACTTTGCGCCTGGCGCAGCATCTGCTTGAGTCGTGCCAGATGGCGCTTGCTGATGATGGCCGTGTAGTCCGGGTTGCCCGAGATGCGCGGGTACAGCTGCTGCACCGCCGCCTGATAGGCCTCGGCAAACTCCTGCTCCTTGCCGCGCGGCAGCAGCACATAGTCGGGAGCGATGCAGGTCTGCCCGGCATTGACCAGCTTGCCATAGGCCACCTTGAGCGCAGCGGCCTGCATATCGCAGTCCTGCGCAATGATGCAGGGCGATTTGCCCCCGAGCTCCAGTGTGGTGGGCGTCAGGTGCACGGCTGCCGCCTGCGCCACACGCCGCCCCACGGCCGTGGAGCCGGTGAACAGCAGATGATCGAATTGCAGACCCGAGAACTGCGTGGCCACGGCCACGTCCCCCTCGATCACGCAGAACTCTTCGGGTGCAAAGAACTGGGCGACCAGCTCGCCCATTTTTGCCGAGGTATGCGGCGTCAGCTCGCTGGGCTTGAGCATCACGCGATTGCCCGCCGCCAGAGCCGTGATGGCCGGCGCCAGCGATAGTTGCAGCGGATAGTTCCAGGGCGAGATGATGCCCACCACGCCCAAAGGCTGGCGCTCCACCCAAGCCTTGCCTGGCTGCAGCATCAGCGGCGTGCGCACGCGCTGACGCTTGCTCCACTTGGGCAGATGCTTGAGCGTGTGCCTGAGCATATTGCGCACCAGCATCAGATCCAGCATCTCGGTCCAGCGCTCGGAGCGCACGCCAAAGTCCTGCTCCACCGCCGCGCACAAAGCCGGGCCGTTCTCGTCCAGCATCTTCTGCAGACGCAGCAGCCTCTCCCGGCGCACCAGCAAAGGTACATCAACCTGCGTGCGGCTGGCTTGGTACTGCAAGTCAAAAATGCGGTGCAAGTCCATGTAGTTCATGCCTGTCTGAAAATCCCAAGATCACAGTCCCGACCATACCGCGAGACTGCGTAAACACAGCGTAAAAAAAGAGCCTGATGCAACACTGCACAGGCTCTTGTGTGTTGACCGCGAAACAAGCCTGCGGCCCTTTATTGCCTCACCTGCTCCAAAGTATGAAGCCTGTGTAAGCGCTTGTCATTACGACTCGTGCACCTCGCGCGGCTGCACATCGGTCACATCGCCGGCACCGGGCAGAACGCCGCGGCGCCCGCGGGCTTCACGCTCATCCTTCTTGGCATCGGCATTGCCCGACGATTGCGCCATCCACTCGGCCCCCGAGCGGTACACCGTCTGCCAGCCGGCAAAGGGGCTCATGGCACCCATGCTCATGGGCACCACGGGCTGGCCCGTGAGCCTGGCCCACAGGGCGCGCGCACCCCAGGCCAGGGCGATGAGGCAGGCCACGGCCATCAGGCACAGGAAAAACACCAGGCCCACCAGCATCAGCATGATGCGGACGGCCCAGCGGGTTGCAGTGGCGGCGAAATCGTTCAAAGCAATACCTCTTTCTAGGGTTCAGGTCCTCAGGCAGCGCCTGCGGACTCGAACCGGAACACCCCGGGATCATTCACCGGGTCGACTGTCACAGCTATCGTACTCTTGGGCGGGAATTTCCCCTCAAGTAACAACTTGGACAGCGGGTTTTCAATACGCTGCTGGATTGCGCGCTTGAGCGGACGGGCACCGAACACGGGATCGAAGCCCACCTTGGCCAGTTCGGCCAGGGCCTGCTCGGACACCTGCATGCTCAGTTCCATCTTCTGCAGACGGCTTTCCAGCAACTTCAGCTGAATCCTGGCAATCGCCTCGATGTTCTTGGCATCCAGTGCATGGAAGACCACGGTTTCATCGATACGGTTCAAGAATTCGGGTCGGAAATGGTTTTTAAGTTCCCCCCAGACCGCTTCCTTCACATCATCGGCATCCTCGCCAACCATGGCCTGTATCAGATGCGAGCCGATATTGCTGGTCATCACGATCACGGTGTTCTTGAAGTCCACCGTGCGGCCCTGGCCATCGGTCAACCGGCCATCGTCCAGAACCTGCAGCAATACATTGAAGACATCAGGGTGGGCTTTTTCCACCTCGTCCAGCAGCAGCACGCTATAGGGCTTGCGGCGCACGGCTTCCGTCAGGTAGCCGCCCTCTTCGTAACCCACATAGCCGGGAGGCGCACCGATCAAGCGTGCCACAGAGTGCTTTTCCATGAACTCACTCATGTCAATACGCACCAGATGGTCCTCGCTGTCGAACAGGAAGCCTGCCAGCGCCTTGCACAGCTCGGTCTTGCCCACGCCCGTAGGGCCCAGGAACAGGAAGGAGCCAGTGGGGCGATTGGGATCGGACAGACCCGAGCGCGAGCGGCGAATGGCATTGGCCACGGCGCTGATCGCCTCCTCCTGGCCCACCACGCGCTCGTGCAGCTTGTCCTCCATGTGCAGCAGCTTGTCTTTTTCGCCCTGCATCATCTTGGCCACGGGGATGCCAGTGGCACGACTCACCACCTCGGCGATCTCCTCGGCTCCGACCTGGGTGCGCAGCAGCTTGTTGGCCGTCGCGCCGTCCTGGCCCTCTTCCTTGGCCTGGGCTTCGTGCAGCTGCTTTTCGAGTGCCGGCAGCTTGCCGTACTGCAGCTCGGCCACCTTGTTGAAGTCGCCCTTGCGCTTGAACTCCTCGATCTGGATGCGCAACTGATCCACTTCCTTGCGGATCTGCTCAGAACCCAGGGCGCTGGCCTTCTCGGCTTTCCAGATTTCCTCGAGGTCGGCGTACTCGCGCTCCAGGCTTTCGAGCTCTTCCTCGATCAGTTGCAGACGCTTTTGTGAAGCCTCGTCCTTCTCGCGCTTCATGGCCTCGCGCTCGATCTTGAGCTGGATCATGCGGCGTTCGAGCTTGTCCATCACCTCGGGCTTGGAGTCCATCTCGATCTTGATCTTGGCCGCGGCCTCGTCGATCAGGTCAATGGCCTTGTCGGGCAGGAAGCGGTCGGTGATGTAGCGATGGCTCAACTCCGCAGCGGCAACGATGGCAGGGTCGGTGATATCGACGTTGTGATGCGCCTCGTACTTCACCTGCAGGCCGCGCAGAATGGCGATGGTGTCCTCCACCGAAGGCTCGTCCACGATGACCTTCTGGAAGCGGCGCTCCAGAGCGGCATCCTTTTCGATGTACTTGCGGTACTCATCGAGCGTGGTCGCCCCCACGCAATGCAGCTCGCCACGCGCCAGCGCGGGCTTGAGCATATTGCCGGCGTCCATGGCGCCATCGGCCTTGCCGGCGCCCACCATGGTGTGGATTTCGTCGATGAAAAGAATGATGCGGCCTTCGTCCTGTGCGATTTCCTTGAGCACGGATTTGAGGCGCTCCTCGAAGTCGCCGCGGTACTTGGCACCAGCCAGCAGGCCCGCCATGTCCAGCGACAGCACGCGCTTGTTCTGCAGGCTCTCGGGCACTTCGCCGGCCACGATGCGCTGGGCCAGGCCTTCGACAATGGCGGTCTTGCCCACGCCGGGCTCGCCGATGAGCACAGGGTTGTTCTTGCTGCGGCGCTGCAGCACCTGGATGGCGCGGCGGATTTCATCGTCGCGGCCGATCACGGGATCGAGCTTGCCGCTGCGGGCGCGCTCGGTCAGATCCAGCGTGTATTTCTTGAGCGCTTCGCGCTGGCCTTCGGCTTCTGCACTGTCCACGTTCTGACCTCCTCGCACGGCATTGATGGCTGCCTCCAGGCTGGATTTGCTCACGCCGCTCTGCTTGAGCAAGGCACCGGCACGCGTGGCCGAGCCTGCGGCATCGGCCAGCGCCAACAGAAACAGCTCGCTGGCGATGAACTGGTCACCGCGCTTGAGGGCTTCTTTTTCGCTGGCCTGCAGCAGCCGAGCCAGCTCGGAGCCGACCTGCACATCGCCTTGCTGCTGCACGCGCGGCAGATCAGCCATGGCCTGTTCTGCCAGGTTTTTGAGTTGTTGCACATTGCCGCCGGCGCGCTGCAACAGCGCACGCGGGCCGTCGTCCTGGCGCAGCATGGCCACTAACAGGTGCAGAGGGTCGATGGTGGATTGATCAGCACCGAGCGCCAGGGACTGCGCGTCGGCCAAGGCTTCTTGGAATTTGGTCGTCAGTTTGTCAATTCGCATGGTTTGTCGCTTTCGCTCCAATCAGATTCATTGCCATTTATCTGATAGTCAAACAGGTGGTTTCAAGACCCGAATGCGCAAAAAACAGCAAAAAGCAGATCCGCAACCGCCCTGCTTGCGGTATATCAAGTTCAAGCATCGCGCCAGCACCGAGCCAGTTGCGTAGGAGTAAGCCCATAGTGCTTGCGAAAGCTGCGCAGCAAATGACTGGCATTGGCAAACCCCGTTTCGGCGGCCAGCCATGCCAGCTGCGGCGTGCGTCCTCTTGCACCGCCTGCGCTGCCCAGCAGGCGGGCGCAGACCTGCTGCAGACGTCGCTGCATGACCCAGTCATGCACGGTGCAACCCATGCTTTGATGGAACATGCGGGCAAAGTGATATTCGGACAAGGCCACGACCTGCGCCAGCGCGGGCAAGCTCAGGGCTTTGCTGTCGGCCAGATGAGCCTCCACATAGTCAAGCACCTTGCGCCGGGCCGTGGATGACAGGCCACCCAGTGGTTTCAGCAGCTTGTGCCGCTGCCAGGGCGCCGCCGCCTGCAGTACCAGCCGGTCCAGCACTTGCTGACTCAGGCAGTCCGCCTGCCATATGTCGTGAGCCCCACTCCAGTCCAGTCGCCACAGCGACTGTGCCCATTGCGCATAGATTGGGTCTAGGGAATAAATCTGCGGTGTCAGCGTAATGCTTCGCGGCTCGGCATCCAGCAGGCGCACCACACGGTCGGCCCAGGCAATATCCGAAACATACAGGTGCAGAAACTGCACAGGCTCGCGCACCAGCCAGCGCGATTCATGCTCGGCCGGGAGAACGCAAAAGCGCCCTGCTTCGCCTCGGGCCAGTGCATCGTCCTTGAGTTGCGATCCCTGACCTCCGGCCAGATAGACAGACAGCGTGTGATGGCCTTGCTGGCGGTAGTGCACCTCATCATCGTGATTGGCCCAGATTGCCAATTCCAGCGACTGGCTCAAACCCGCTCTGCGCCTGATCTGGGCACGTGACCGAGCCAGTACATGACTCAGATGCGAAGGGGCGGATACAACGCTGGCGGGCATGCCTGCATTGTGGCGCCAGTCATCTGGCCGCGCTTGCTGCAGCGCCACAAAACCGCAGGAATGTGCAATGCAGAGCCAATCCAGGCGCGCAAGATCTGGTTCTTCCAAGCACCAAGACTTGCCATGCTTTTACCTCTTTATGCCCTGGTCGTGCTGATCTGGGGCTCCACCTGGATCGCTCTCAAGATGCAGCTGGGCAGCGTACCCGTAGAGCTGTCCATCGCCTATCGCTTTGGTCTTGCCTCCCTGGTGCTTTTTGCCTGGCTGCTGCTGACCCGCCAGTGGCGCGTCCCCCGCGGCGCAGCCATTCCACGCGTGCTGGGCCAGGGACTATGCCTGTTCAGCCTGAACTTTGTCTGCTTCATGCACGCCAGCGAGACCCTGACCAGCGGTCTGGCTGCCGTGGTGTTTTCCAGTGCCAGCATCTGGAATGCATTTCTGGCGCGAGTCATCGATGGCCGCAGGCTTGCGCCCAATGTGCTCGCAGGCAGTGCTCTGGGCCTGACGGGTCTGGTGATTCTGTTCTGGCCGGAGCTGCAACAAGGTCAGCACGCCAGCTGGCAAGGTCTGTTGTGGGCGCTGGGTGGAACGCTGTGTTTTTCCTGCGGGAACATGCTTTCTGCATCGCTGCAGGGCCTGGGCTACAAGCCGCTGCACACCAATGCCTGGGGCATGCTGGCCGGCACGCTGCTGCTGGTGGCGTATGCGCTGATCGCCGGTCTGCCCTGGCACTTTGACACCAGCCCGCAATACACAGGCGCGCTGCTGTATCTGGTCATTCCCGGCTCGGTGATTGCCTTTACTGCCTACCTCACACTGGTGGGTCGACTGGGCCCCGAGAAAGCCGCCTATGCCACGGTGCTGTTTCCCATAGTGGCGCTCAATATCTCGGCTGTGGTGGAAGGCTATGAATGGACTGCTGTGGGACTACTGGGCTTGGCCCTGGTGATGGCCGGCAATGTGCTGGTCTTCAGGCCGCCACGCTGGCTGCAAGGCGTGAAGCTACAAAAGACATAGCGGTTTGCGCTTGACAGATCAGCGCAATAGCGCTTTTTGACTCTACAGCGCGACAAGGCCCTTGCACCCGGAACAAGCAGGCTACGAGCCAGAGACACCAAGCAAGGGCAGACCCGCCGCGCAGGTGTCGTCTCCCTTGGGGGAAGGCGCGTCAGCGACTCAGGGGGTAGCCCATCTCGCCAGCGCCTGTTCATCACTGACACGCGCATCCACCCAGCGTGCGCCTTGCTCGGTCTGCTCTTTCTTCCAGAACGGCGCTTCGGACTTCAGATAGTCCATGATGTACTCGCAGGCCTCGAAGGATTTGCCGCGGTGGGCGCTGGTCACCGCCACCAGCACGATCTGGTCCATGGGCTGCAGCAGGCCGATGCGGTGAATCACGCGCGCGCCATAGATCCCAAAGCGCGCCACGGCCTTGTCGATGATGGCCTCGATCGACTTCTCGGTCATACCGGGGTAATGCTCGAGCTCCATGCTGGAGACGACATCGCCCTCGTTGCGGTCGCGCACCGTGCCGACAAAGCTGCAGACCGCGCCCACGCGCGCATCGCCGGTGCGCAGGGCGGCAATCTCGGCCGAGAGGTCAAAGTCCTGAGTCTGAATGGATACACGTGCTTCGGTCATGCCTGCATTGTCGCAGGCCAGCATGGGCATGTCTGGCGCATTAGCATTGGGTCATGGCCACACAAACCATCAATCTGCCGGAGTACACGCTGTACCCCTCTCCGCGCAACGAGCACCGGATGATTTTCGAGTTCCAGCTCTTTGTGCCCTATCCCTATGAGCTGATCCACCTGCCCGACTATAACTTCAAGGGCAAGGCCACGCTGTTTGCTGCCCACCGCAAGCGCGACAACAAATCGGGCCAGCTCATTACCTGCGAGCTGGCCGTGGACATAGAGCGTTTCGAGCGCCTGTTCGAACCAAGCTAAGCCATGGACGACACCAGCCAAATTCAGCCGCCGACCAGCTTTGCCGAGCTGTTTCGCACGCGCAGCGGCAAGCTGTCCGTACCGATTGCCGAGGTAGTCGCACGCTATGAGCTATGCGAAGACCTGGCAAGCCACCTGACCGAGCAGGCACAGACGCTCTATCACTCGGGCAACTCCTCCGAAGAACAGGTGCTGCTGGGCATGCATGCGGGCCTGGCCGCAGAAGGCTCGGTCGTCACCGCGCCTGAGGCGGGCTGGATCGTGCAGCGCCTGGCCGAGCTGCTGGAATGGCGTACACCGCAGTTCTGCACTCCCGAAGACCCTGCCTGAAATCCCGGACGGAACCGGTTCTCAGCACTTTCAGGCCCGCATTTTTCGCTTCAAACTCCGGAGCTAGATCAGAAGGCTCCGACAGGCGCATGCAGACGCTGCCAGGCCAAGGCCCGCCAGGCAGGCGTTCCATAGGCAGCGACCAGATCTCGCCCGATGGCGACCCAGGCCGGATCGGCCGGGTTCAAGCCCAAAGCCTCGATAAATGGCGCTTGCACGATGAAGCACTGGCGCCGATAAGGCAGCAAAAAGCCATCCGCCTGCTGTGCAAGCACACTGCGCGCCTGTGCGTACTCGCTGAACCAGATGTGCAGAAGAATGCCGCTACGCGGCACATGCCAGAAGCTGCCCATGTCATCACCCGGGGCCGCCAGCGTCCCCAGCACCCGACGCGCCTGCTCCCAGCCGGCAAAGCCGACCTCGCGCGCCGCCTGATGCAAATGGTCGCGCAATGTGGCCGAGCCCGCAGCACCCTCGCGCCGCGCACGGTTCAGGCGCACGCGGGCGCGCACCTTGAGTTCGTCGACCAGGGCCTGCGGCGAAACGAATCCGGAAACAGAACCGGCCCCCGTGGCCGAACCCGACGGATCAATGGCTGCAGCACCACCGAGCAGCGCTTGGCCTGAACACATGGCATTCACGGTTTCACTGCTCATGGCTGTACCCCTTGCAGCTCTTGCTGCCACAGGGAAAGCAGGGCCTGAAGTTCGGCGTCATAGTCGAACAAGGGGTCGTCGCGCTCCTTCACGCGGTCCAGTACCTCAAAACGAAAAGCCTGTGCGCCATGGCAAGCCCAGGCCTGGGCCAGTGCCGCATCGCGCCGGGAGCCATTGCTCAGCTCGAACCGCAGGCGGTTGAGTATTGCGTCCACGTTACGGCTGGCCCCCAGGCGCAACAAGTCAGCGGCATCGCAGCGCACCGCGTAGATACCCATGGCGGGAAAAGCCTGTTTGTAGTCCCGCGTCAGCGCGCGCCGCGCCTGGGGATGGAGAGATGAAGTCATGACAGTGCTCCAGGTTGCATCGGAGCCTCCCGCGCTGGGCCCCTAGAACAACCATGGTCTGACAGAACATCGAAATCGAGCGTGAACACGCTGTCGAAAGCAAGGGTGAGAGCCTCTTGTGCGGGCAGGCGCCCCTTGGCACCTGTGAGCCGCGATTCTAGGGCAAGCGCCTCAGACCTGCTCAGGCACCAGTTGTTCGACCAGCTTGCGCCCGAACGCCACATCGGGCTGCAGACCATAAAGAATGCGATAGACGATGGGTGCCACCAACTGGTCCAGCATGGTGTCTACATCAGGACCCGACTCGCCACGCGCCCCCGCCCGACTCAGCACAATGCCAAGCTGGTCGCGAATGATGTCCACGCAGGCGCAGGTCACCTGGTCTTCCTGGGTTGCCACCAAGGTATCGCGCAGCAAGGTTCGTCCCAGGGGAGAACCCATTTCCTCGATGTATTGCTCGGTCCAGGCCTGCAGATCGCCATGCAGGCTGCCCGTGTCCGCAGGCTCGGCAATGGGACGGATGCGCTCCAGCGCCACATCGGCCAGCAACTGCGGCAGATCGCCCCAGCGGCGATACAGCGTGGAAGGCGTCACGCCGGCCTCGGTGGCTATCAGGGGAAAGGTCAGCTCCTCGCGAGGCATGTGCTCCAGCAGTTTCCTCACCGCCTGATGCACGCTGGCCTGTACACGGGAGCTGCGCCCGCCCGGCCGGGATTGGACTGGGTCTTTTGCAATCATGGTCATTAAAGCTAAATATTTGCGTTAATGATGAATTAACGCAGAATACGCAAACGCAAAAAATTTGCTTTTATGGTAGCGGAGCCAGCTTTTCCATGTCCACATCCTCTGTATCCCTGACTGCGGTATCCAGCACCCGCAATATGGCTGCTGTCGCCCTGACCCTGGCCAGCTTTCTGGCGGCATCCAGCGCTCCCACGCCCTTGTATAGGCTCTACCAGCAGGCCTGGGGCTTTTCCTCGGGCATGCTGACCCTGATCTTCGCGGTCTATGCTTTCAGCCTGCTCATCGCCCTGCTCACCATGGGCGCGCTGTCCGATTACCTGGGCCGGCGCCCCGTCATTCTTGCTGCCTTGGGACTGGAGGCGGTCTCCATGCTGATGTTCGCCCATGCACAGGATGCGCAGGCCCTGCTCTGGTCGCGTGTGGTGCAGGGTTTTGCCACCGGCATGGCGAGTGCAGCCCTGGGCGCGGCCCTGCTCGATCTGGACCGTGAACGCGGTGCGTTGATCAATACGCTGTCTCCCATGCTGGGTATGGCAGCCGGCGTGTTCGGCGCCAACCAGCTGGCCAGCCACGGCCATGACGGCTTGCACCAGATCTACTGGTGGCTGCTGCTGGTCTTTGCGGCATCGGCCTGGGCCATTGCCGTGATGCCTGAAACCGTCAGCCGCCGCAGCGGAGCCCTGGCCTCCATGCGCCCTCGCATCCGCCTTCCCGCGCATATCCGCCCTGCATTCCTGCGCATGGCACCGCTGGATATCGCTGCCTGGGCGCTGGCGGGCTTTTATCTGTCGCTAGGCCCCACCCTGCTGCGTGTGATCACCGGCTCCACCCTGATGGCAGGCCTGGCCGTGTGCATCAACACCCTGAGCGCCGCAGCGGCCATCTGGCTGCTGCGCCACTGGACGGCCCAGCACATGCTGCGCTTCGGTGGCTCGGTTCTGCCGCTGGGCATCGTGATTCTTCTGCTGGGCGTGGCCAGCCACAGCCTGATGCTGATGGTGGCCGCCTCCATCATTGCCGGTGCGGGCTTTGGCGTGGGCTTTCAAGGGGCGCTGCGCAGCGTGCTGCCGCTGGCCGAGCCACATGAACGCGGCGGCCTGCTGTCCACCATCTATGTGCTGAGCTATCTGGCCTTCAGCCTGCCGGCCATCGCCGCAGGCCTGCTGACCCAGAGCCTGGGGCTGGTGCCCACCACCTATGGCTATGGTCTGACGCTGATAGTACTGGGCTTGCTGGCACTGGCTGCCACAAGGCAGAAAGCGGTCACCCGTCATGGCGCATAAGCTGTGCGTTGCGGTCTTGCTCTACATTGCCTGACTCATTCGTCCCCGACCTCCATCAAAAAAGCCGTGCAGCAAACGCAGCACGGCTTTTTGATCGGCATGACGGCCTCAGGCCTGGATCGACTCGGCAGCCTTCCAGTCCGCGTAGCGGTTCAGGATGCGCTGCACTTGCCCATGGGTCCACTCACCGCCCTTGGCGGCCGCAATGCCCCGTGCATTGAGTTCAGCCGCCATGGCGCGGTGGGTCAGACCTTGTTGCAGCAATTCGGCGAACAACGCTTCGTGCTGCCTGGCAAAGGCATCGGCCGCCGATTTACGTTTTTCCACCGTGGCGCGGATATTGGCCGCGCCGGCCGTGCCCAGCTTGACTCCGCGCTCACGCGCTTCAGCCAGAGCCTTGCGGGTACGGGCGCTGATCTCTGGGTTCACTTCGGTAGATGGCAAATCGGCGGTTTCGGTCATGGCATTACAGGGGGGATATAGCTCAGGGTCTGACCCAGGAACCATAACAGGAACAGCACCACGGGCGCATGAACCAGCAACTGCACAAAGTTGAAGCCGATCAGATCACGCGCCTTGAGGCCCAGCACGCCCAAGAGCGGCAGCATGTAGAAGGGGTTGATCAGATTAGGTAGAGCCTCAGCAGCGTTGTAGATCTGCACGGCCCAGCCCAGGTGGTACTGCAGATCATTGGCCACCTGCATCACATAGGGGGCCTCCACAATCCACTTGCCACCGCCCGAGGGCAGGAAGAAGCCCAGCACGGCCGAGTAGGTGCCCATCAGCAGTGCATAGGTGTCATGCGTGGCAAAGCTGGTGAAGAAGGTGGAGATATGGTGGGCAATGCTGGCACCGCCGTCACCCTTGACGTCCGTCATGATGGCCGCAATCGCGCCGTACAGAGGGAACTGGATCAGCACGCCGGTCGTAGTGGGCACGGCACGTGCCACGGCATCGAGAAAGCTGCGGGGGCGCCAGTGCAACAGCGCACCGGCCATGAGAAACAGCAGGTTGTAGGTGTTCAGCCCAGAGATTGCCTGAATGAAAGGCTTGCTCGAGAACTCCTCCACCATCCAGCCCACGGTCAGCGCCACCAGCAAGATGATGAGAATGGGGCTGTATTCCAGCCATTCGCCGGGGCGGCTGGGCTTTTTGACTTCCTGCACGACTTCTGTGCCCAGGTCGACCTGGCATTGGGCCGCATCACGCGCGGTCTTCTCACCGGGTGCCGTCATGTAAGCCACGACGATGGAGATCACCATCAGCACGCCCAGCATCACGCCGGACTGCCAGAGGAAAATAGTCTGCGTGAACGGAATCACGCCGGTAATGGCCAGAATGCCGGGAGGCAGGCTGGCTGGGTTGGCCTGCAGCTGCGCTGCCGAAGACGAAATGCCCAGCGCCCACACGGCACCCAGACCCAGATAGACGGCGGCACCGGCGGCGCGGTAGTCCATCTTGATGTCGGTGCGGCGTGCCAGTTCCTTGACCAGCAGACCACCGAACACCAGGCTCAGCCCCCAGTTCAGCAGCGAGGCGCTCAGCGCCACAAACGCCACCCAGGCCACGGCGCCACGGCCGGTCTTGGGCACGCGGGCCAGCGCCTTGATGAGTGCAGATGCGGGCTTGGAGCTGGCCACCACATAACCGCCAATCACCACAAAAGCCATTTGCATGGTGAAGGGGATCAGACTCCAGAAGCCCTTGCCGAAGGCCTTGCTGGTTTCCTGCACCGGCGCACCAATGGCAAACGCTGCCAGCACCACGATGAAGATGCCGACCACGGCAAACACCCAGGAATCCGGGAACCACTTCTCCGCCCAGCTGGCGCAGCGCATGGCAAAGCGCGCAGAGCGGGTCTCCTCCATATTGACGTGAGTTGTCATGAGTAAGTGCTTTCTGTCTTTCTTGTAGAAAGCGCGGATTCTCCAAAATGAATCTCGTCAGATTCACGAAAATACGCCCAGGAAAACCCTAGTAAGCAATCTCACGATCAAGGCTGGCACCTGGAAACCGACAAACAGCAAAAAGGCCCGTGCAAGCGGTTTGCACAGGCCTTCTGTGGACTTCAGGCTTCTTCAGAAACCGTTTTTAGAGGCTCACAAGCGCTCAGAGACTCATCAGCCCCCCGTCACTGGCGGAAAAAATGCCACTTCGTCGCCATTGCTGAGCACGGCATCGGCATCGCAGATATCCTGGTTCAGCGCCATGCGCACAGCCTTGCTGGCAGCCAGCACCTGGGCAGCCGCATCGCTGCGGCTCATCAGTTGCTCGCGCAATGCTCCCACGGTGGCTGCCGGGGTCTGCAGGCTTTCGCTGCCCGTACCCAAGGCTTCCCGGATAGAGGCGAAATATCGAATCGTAACGGTCTTCATCTCCAACTCCATCAGGCCATGAGCTCGGTAAACGGGATAAAGCGCACACTGTCGCCCATGGCAACCGTGGTGCCGGCAGGGTTGTCCACCACGCCGTCGCCCCAAGCCGTGGAAGTCAGCACGCCCGAGCTCTGGTTTCTGAACAACTCCAGCCCGCCACGCTCGTTGTAGCGCACCCGCAAAAACTCTCTGCGCTTGTCGCCCTTTGGCCAGACGAAATCGGCGCGCGCTTCGATGGCTCGCGGCAGCACATGCTGCACGCCCTGTAGACGCAGCAGGAACGGGCGTACCAGCACCTGGAAGGTGACAAAGCTGGAGACCGGGTTGCCCGGCAGACCGATGAAATGCGCAAAGCCCGTGCCGGACTCGCGATTGACGCGGCCGTAGGCAAAAGGCTTGCCGGGCTTGATGTTGATCTGCCAGAGGTCCAGCTGACCCAGCTCCTGCACGGCAGGCTTGATATGGTCTTCCTCGCCCACGGAGACGCCGCCGCTGGTGACGATCACGTCGTGGTCCATGGCGGCATCGGCCAACGCGGCAATCGTGGCCTCGCGGTCGTCGGGAACAATGCCCAGATCCGTCACCTCGCAGCCCATGCGCAGCAGCAATGCGCGCAGGAAGAAGCGGTTGCTGTTGTAGATGCTGCCCGCTGGCATGTCCTGCGGCGCAACGGTACCGGGCATGACCAGTTCGTCGCCGGTGGAGAACAGGGCCACACGCGGCTTGCGTGCCACCTGCAGGCTGGCAAAGCCCATGCTGGCTGCAAGACCCAGGTGGGCTGGCGTGAGGCGGGTGCCGGCTTCGATCACGGTGGCGCCCTGCGTGATGTCCTCGCCCGCGCGGCGAATCCACTGCCCAGCCCTGGGCTGGGCCTTGATGCGCACGCGGCCGTCCTCGAGCAATTCGCAGTCCTCCTGCATGACGATGGCATCGGCCCCGGCCGGCACGGGCGCCCCCGTGAAGATGCGGGCGACGGAGCCGGCAGCCAGCGCATCGGGCGAGGTGCCGGCAGGGATGCGCTGCGACACCGGCAGCACCGCAGCGCCGTCGGCACATTCGGCGATGCGCACCGCATAGCCATCCATGGCCGAGTTGTCCTGAGGCGGCACCTGTAGCGGCGAAACGGCGGCCTGCAGCAGCACGCGGCCATCGGCATCAAAGGTGTCCACCATTTGTGCGCCGGCCTGGGGCTGGGCATGGGCCAGCAGCTCCTGCAGGGCTTCATCCAGAGGCTTGAGCGGCTTGCGAGGCGTCTGTGGTGCTTGCATTGCTGTGTCTTTCCTTAGTTCTTGTATTGCAGGGAGTCCGAATGAGCCAGCAGCCATTGCAGCACAAGCTGGGGCTGGTTGAGATCCAGCACGGGCTGGACAGGCACTTGAGGCAGGTCATGGGAAGCGTCGGTGGCCACGGCCAGCACCCTAGGGTCATGTGCAAACAGCGGCTCCAGGCTCTTGCCCTTGTCCAGCCTGTCCTGCTGCCGCCGCCAGACCTCTATCTTGGGCAGCTCGCCATGCTTGAAGCCTTCGACCAGCACCCAGTCCACGCTGGGGTCCAGCTGCGTCAGCATATGGTGCACGCTCAGCTGAGCAGGCTGCTCGTATTCGCGCATCAGCGCCATGCGTCTATCGGATGCGAGCAGCACTTCATAAGCGCCAGCCTTGCGGTGACGCCAGCTATCCTTGCCCTCGCGATCCACATCAAAGTCATGGTGGGCATGCTTGATGACCGAGACCCTGAGTCCGCGCTGCTTCATCAGCATCACCAGCGCCTCGACCAGGGCGGTCTTGCCCGCGCCCGAATATCCGGCAAAGCCTATGACCTTCATCTTGATTTCAATATGTTTTTGATAGCTACCAGCGCTCTAGGGGCAAGCGCAAAATACCAATTTCATCCAAAGAAAAAAAGCACCTGTCGCCAAGCCACAGATGCTTTTCAAGCTTAACGCCGCAGGACTTTATCTGCAGTTTTCGGCGATAAAGGCCTTGACCTGGTCCACGTCGGAGGCCATGACGACCACACGCTTGGGCAGGTCTTCGATGCCGTTGAACTTGGCGGGACGGTCTGGCTGGCGGCCCAACGCTTCTTCGATCGTCGCGGCAAACTTGATGGGCAGAGCGGTTTCCAGCACCAGCATGGGCTCGACGCCCAGATGCTCTCGCGCCACCTTCACGCCGTCGGCGGTATGGGTGTCGATCATCTGATCAAAGCGCTCGAAAGTGTCCTTGATGGTGGCCAGACGGTCGGCGTGCGTGCTCTTGCCGCTCACAAAACCGTACTTGCCGGCCGCATCCTTGAAGGCGGGATCTGTGCTCAGATCGAACTTGCCGGCCTTGGCCACGCCTTCGGCGAACAGTTGCTTGGTGCGCACGCCGTCGCGGCCCACCAGATCGAACACAAAGCGCTCGAAATTGCTGGCCTTGGAGATGTCCATCGAGGGGCTCGATGTCTCGTAGGTATTGGCCGAGCCTCGCACCTGGTAGACGCCGGTGCGGAAGAACTCGTCCAGCACATCGTTTTCGTTGGTGGCCACCACCAGCTTGGCAATGGGCAGACCCATCTGGCGCGCCACATGGCCTGCGCAGATATTGCCGAAGTTGCCCGAAGGCACGGTGAAGCTCACCTTCTGCTCATTGGAGCGGGTGGCCTGCAGATAACCGGCAAAGTAGTAGACCACCTGGGCCAGCAGACGTGCCCAGTTGATGGAGTTGACGGTACCAATCTTGTACTGGGCCTTGAAGGCGTGGTCGTTGGAGACGGCCTTGACGATGTCCTGGCAGTCGTCGAACACGCCTTCGATGGCGATGTTGTGGATGTTCTCGTCCTGCAGGCTGAACATCTGCGCCTGCTGGAAAGGGCTCATGCGGCCGTGTGGGCTGGTCATGAAGACGCGCACGCCCTTTTTGCCGCGCATGGCGTATTCGGCCGCGCTGCCGGTGTCCCCGCTGGTGGCGCCAAGGATATTCAGTTCCTCGTTGCGGCGGGCCAGTTCGTACTCGAACAGATTGCCCAGCAGCTGCATGGCCATGTCCTTGAAGGCCAACGTGGGGCCGTTGGACAGGGCTTCGATGTGCAGCACGCCGTCGAGTTGACGCACGGGCACGATGGCGTCGCTGCCAAAGACTTCCCTGGTATAGGTCTTGGCGCACAGGGCACGCAGATCCTCGGCTGGAATGTCGTCGATATAGAGCGACAGAATCTCGAAGGCCAGGGCCGCATAACCCTTGTTGGCCAGCGTCTCGCGCAGCTGGCTCAGCTTGGCATCGTCGATCTGGGGATACTCGACGGGCAGGTACAGGCCGCCATCGGGAGCCAGGCCTTCGAGCAAAATGTCGCAAAAACGCTTGCGGTCAGCATGGCCGCGGGTGGACAGATACAGCATCTCAAACTCGCCAAAAACTAAAATTCGGAACGGACAGCCAAACGGACAGAAGTCATGCCGCCAAGCCGACCATTATCGGTCAGCAAGCCCGATTTGACTGTGCGCGAATGCAGAGACCGGCCAACGCCATTGCCTCATATCGTGCCGGAAGGGGCTCAGGGCTGGAAATAGCGTTGCGCCCCCGGCTTGATATAGGCCTTCAGCTCCTTGAACGGGACACTGACGCCGCTGCCAAGGCACACACCCATGGCATGGCCTATGCCTGAAATCACAAAGCTCATCTTGTCGGGCTTGTCGAACATCAGCGCCATGTACTGGGGCAGCAGCTCGGTGCACTCCTTGTCATCCTCGGAATGCCGGTTCACGGCCTTGCTCAGAAAACGCGACAGCCGATCACCATACTCCAGCTTGTACTCGCCATATTTCACGTCCTTGAGCAGGCGGGTGAAGTCCGTATAGCCGCCCCGCAGCAAGTCCAGCACAAAGGGGTCGTAATGATTGTTGGGGTGCGCGCCACCGCAACCGGTTGAACCGGACTCCACCACACTCATCAAGGCACTTGAGAGGTAGGTCACCTTGATCGACTCGTTATTGAAGTCCCCCAGTGAGCCTGCCGCCGGGCCAGCGTTCTGGTAGATCGAGCCCACACAGGCCAGCGCTTCCAGACTCATGCCCCAGTGGCGCTGCTCCAGAACGGTATTGGTCTGCGCCAGAATTTTGCTATCCGGGTGACGCGTGAGGCGCGGATACCAGAACTTGGTACGCGCATCGCGCACCGGCCTCCAGGCCAGCGTGGGGCTGACCACCACTTCCTTGCCCTGCTCCAGCTTTTGCTCGGCCACTTTCAGGTAGTCGTAGGGCGTGGCCTGTGCCGAGATGGCAACGCCCGATGCAATACCGCTGCCCGCACCTTGCACAATCGCCAACGTCACGGCCTCCACACCGAATGGCGCTATCTTTTCAGGGTCGTACTGCGCAATATGGGTAAGGGCTAGCGGCAGTTTTTTGCCGTGAATATCATCCACCCATTCACCTGCCAAAGCACTGCCTTGCTGGCGCAGTTGCCAAACGATGCGGCGCTGTTGGGAGTCGGTCAACACGGGAGGCTCGCCACCGCTTTCACGCGCCCAGTCGTTATTCAAAGGACGTGCCTCAGACAGCGCATTCAGCGAGCCCCGGAGTGGAATATCCACTCCATGCCGCAGATAGAAATAGCGCCCCTGGCGTTCACCACCCTCACCCGGCTTGCCCAGCTCCATCACCACCGCCGAGCCGCCCAGCGTGCCACGATAGACATCGACGGGCGCCGCTTGCACACCCGCCGCCACCAAAAACAAAAAGGCTGGCGCCATAGGGCGCCAGCCTTTGAAGGAGTTTGCAATACCGACATCGCACTGAACAGGGAATAAACCGGTTTGAGTGCGACGGTACATGCTCAAGTCCTTAGTTCAGCTCTTCCTTGCGGATGCGGGTGATGGGAGCCAGCACCGTGGGCAGCCCCTGGATTTCGGCCAGGGCCTTGTCCATATCCCCTTCGCGCGTGTCGTGCGTGAGAATGATCAGGTCGGTCTGGGTCGAGCCTTCGCCGCCCACTTCGTCGGCCTCGCGCTGCAGCACGGCGTCGATGCTGATGCCGGCACCCGCCAGCAGGCCGGTGATCTTGGCCAGCACTCCGGCTTCGTCGGCCACGCGGATGCGCAGGTAGTAGCTGGTCACGACCTCGGCCATGGGCAGCACGGGCAGCTCGCTGCCAGCGGCAGCCAGGCTGCTGCTCTGGAAGGCCAGGGCTGGCACGCGGTGGGCAGGATCGGAGCCGTCCATGCGTGCGATATCCACCAGGTCGGCCACCACGGCGGAAGCGGTGGGCTCGGACCCGGCGCCCTTGCCGTAGTACAGCGTGGTGCCCACGGCATCGCCGTTCACCACCACGGCGTTCATCGCGCCTTCCACATTGGCGATCAGACGCTTGGAAGGCACCAGCGAGGGGTGCACGCGCAGCTCGATACCCTTGTCCGTGCGCTTGGTGATGCCCAGCAGCTTGATGCGGTAGCCCAGTTGCTCGGCGTAGCGGATATCGGCACCGGCCAGCTTGGTGATGCCTTCCACATAGGCCTTGTCGAACTGCACGGGAATGCCGAAGGCAATCGCGCTCATCAGCGTGGCCTTGTGGGCCGCATCCACACCCTCGATGTCGAAGGTGGGATCGGCTTCGGCATAGCCCAGACGCTGCGCTTCCTTGAGCACCACGTCGAAGTCCAGGCCCTTGTCGCGCATTTCGGACAGGATGAAGTTGGTCGTGCCGTTGATGATGCCGGCCACCCACTGGATGGAGTTGGCGGTCAGGCCTTCGCGCAAGGCCTTGATGATGGGAATGCCACCGGCCACGGCAGCTTCATAAGCCACCATCACGCCCTTCTCGGCCGCAGCCTTGAAGATTTCCGTGCCGTGCACTGCCAGCAGGGCCTTGTTGGCGGTCACCACATGCTTGCCGGCCGCGATGGCTTCCAGCACCAGGGCCTTGGCAATGCCGTAGCCGCCGATCAGCTCGACCACCACATCGATATCGGGGTTGGCGATGACTTCACGTGCGTCGCCGACCACCTTGACCTTGTCACCCACCACGCTCTTGGCGCGTTCGGTATCCAAGTCGGCGACCATGGTAATTTCAATGCCGCGACCCGCACGACGGCGAATCTCGTCTTGATTGCGTTCCAGCACATTGAAAGTACCGCTGCCTACGGTGCCAATGCCCAACAGGCCTACTTGGATGGGTTTCATAAGTTCTAAGGTCAAAAAAGCGCTGAAGCGCTTGAAAATCAAGCGCCACCAGCTATCAAAAAGATGAGTTACGCGGCTTTCTCAGCCTTGGCAGGCTTGAGTGCCTTTTCTGCCGGCACTGCCTTGGGCTTGTCCGTGCCATGGCGCTTGCGATACTTCTCGAGGAAGGCTGCCAGCCGGTTGATGGCCTCGCGCAGATCGGCCTCATGCGGCAGGAACACGATGCGGAAGTGATCAGGCTCGGGCCAGTTGAAGCCCGTGCCTTGCACCAGCATGACCTTGGTTTCCTGGAGCACTTCGAGGAAGAATTCCTGGTCGTCCTGGATGGGATAGACGGCGGGATCGAGGCGCGGGAACATGTACAGTGCGCCTTGGGGCTTGACGCAGCTCACGCCGGGAATGGCGTTGATCAGCTCCCAGGCCAGATCGCGCTGCACGCGTAGGCGACCGCCCTCCTGCACCAGGGCGTCGATGCTCTGGTGGCCGCCCAGTGCCGTCTGCACCGCCCATTGGCCTGGCACATTGGCGCACAGGCGCATGTTGGAGAGCATGTTCAGGCCCTCGATGTAATCCTTGGCGGGCTTTTTGTCGCCCGAGATCACCATCCAGCCAGCACGGTAGCCGCAGGAGCGGTAGGCCTTGGAGAGGGAATTGAAGGTGATGGTCAGCACATCGATGGACAGGCTGCCCAGCGGCGTGTGCTTGGCATCCTCGTACAGCACCTTGTCGTAGACCTCGTCCGCGAAGATGACCAGGCCATGCTCGCGCGCCAGCTCCACGATCTGCAGCAGCAGCTCCCTGGAGTACAGCGCACCCGTGGGATTGTTGGGGTTGATGACGACGATGCCCTTGGTGCGCGGCGTGATCTTGGCGCGGATGTCATCCATGTTGGGCATCCAGCCATTGGACTCGTCGCACATGTAATGCACGGGTGTGCCGCCGGACAGGCTGGTGGCAGCCGTCCACAGCGGATAGTCGGGCGCAGGCAGCAGCATCTCGTCGCCGTTGTCCAGCAGCGCGTTGGTGGCCAGGCTGATCAGCTCCGAAGCACCGTTGCCCAGATAGATGTCGTCCAGCGTCACGCCCTTGGTGCCCTGGCGCTGGGTTTCATGCATCACGGCCTTGCGCGCCGCGAAGATGCCCTTGCTGTCGGAGTAGCCTGCCGAGTTGGGCAGGTTGCGGATCATGTCCTGCTGCACTTCCTCGGGAGCATCGAAGCCGAACACGGCCAGATTGCCGATATTGAGCTTGATGATCTTCTGGCCGTCGTCCTCCATCTTCTTCGCCGCGTCCATGATCGGCCCGCGGATGTCGTAACAGACGTTTGCTAACTTGGCGGATTTTTGAACGGTTTTCATGCGAATCAATGCAAAAGGATTTCAGGCACGCCAGGGCGCATTAAACGCCATGGTGAAACCTATAATTTAAGCACAGTTCCGCGCTGCAGCAATGTCCCCACCCTCTCTGTATGGAGACAGCAGCCATCGCCCCCGTCCAGCGCGCCGATTGCGCACACTCTCCATCATGAAATTTCAGGCAGACAAATCCGATGCGCAAACCATCACCGGCTATGGCCCGGGCTGGATCGCGGTTGACAAGCAAAACCACGAAACCAGTCTGCTGGTCGGTGCCCGCGGCCTGCTGACCGAGTGGAACTGCGCCCGTTTCGAAGACCTGACGGCCGAGCATTTCGAGGAACTCGCCAAGCTGGATGCGGAAGTCGTCCTCTTTGGCAGCGGCAGCAAGAACCGCTTTCCACCCGTGGCCTGGCTCAAGCCGCTGATCGCCAAACGCATTGGCCTGGAGAGCATGGACACCGCCTCGGCCTGCCGTACCTATAACGTTCTGGCCAGCGAAGGCCGCAACGTGGTCGCAGCCCTGCTGCTAGCATAGACTTCTGAGCTTACATTGAGAGAAATACGTATTTCAGGGTAAAATCGCAGGTTGCGGTTGGGGGCGATCGATTGATAAAAACAAAAATACCACCGACGCCCTCGGCATTTCAACGAACACACCCGAGAGATACAAGCGCATGGCGATCGTTGTCAACAAACCACTCCCAGAATTTGAAGCCAACGCCACCGGCGGCGTCAAGGTGTCCAACACCTCGCACAACGGCCAGATTCTGATCCTGTATTTCTACCCCAAGGACAACACGCCGGGTTGTACCACGGAAGCAATGCAATTCCGCGATAAGTACAAGGATTTCGTGAAGGCTGGCGCCACCGTGTTCGGTGTGTCGCGCGACAACATGAACTCGCACAACGACTTCAAGGAAAAGCTGGAACTGCCGTTCGAGCTGATTGCCGACACCGAAGAAAAGATGTGCCACATGTTTGGCGTGGTCAAGAACAAGATCATGTACGGCAAGAAGGTCAAGGGCATCGAGCGCTCCACCTTCCTGATCGGCGCCGACGGCATCCTGATGCAGGAATGGCGCGGCCTGAAAGTTCCCGGCCATGTGGACGAAGTTCTCAAGGCCGTCAAAAGCCTCAAGACCCAAGACAAGAAGGTGGCCTGAGCCCCGCCCGGGACTGAAAACCTTGCAATCATCTACACGCAAAGTATTTCAAAGTCTTTAAACAAGGCAAAACAGGAAATACTGCTTCAGGCCCTCGGAGCCTATGCATAATGGGGCATGCCTCAGTGCTACGCAGTATTCTCTGTTCACCCCACCAAAGCCGCCTCGGTTTCCAGGCGGCTTTGTGCTTTTTGAATCTTGTTGAGAACGGTTCGTCCACTATGCCCCTGCCCCCCGCACCCGGCCACCGCGCCGCAAAGCTTTCCGCAGAAGCCTTTTCGTCCATCCGCAAGACTGCCAAGCAGACTGCAGAGCTTGACGAGGATCTGAACCCCTCCGACGGCGCCGCCCTGAATGCGGCTCCAGAGACCGCGCCCGCGGTCACCAAGCCGCGCCGCAGCACCAGCAAGCCCAACGCAACCGCCAAGCCGCGCAAGACCGCCACAACGGCTGGCGCAGCGCCGACGACAGCAGCACCAGCTGCCGCAGTACCTGCAAAACCCGCCGACGCAGCTGCCAAGCCTGCCCGCCGCGCCCGCAATACGCGCACCGGCCCGACCACGCTGTTCGTGCTGGACACCAATGTGCTGCTGCACGACCCCAGCAGCCTGTTCCGCTTTGAAGAGCACGACATCTTCCTGCCCATGGTGGTACTGGAAGAACTGGACAACCACAAAAAGGGCATGACCGAGGTTGCGCGCAACGGCCGCCAGGTCAGCCGCACGCTGGACTCCCTGGTTGCCTCCCAGCCCGCCGACGGTCTGGAAAAAGGTCTGCCGCTCAATGCCACAGGCCAGCGCAGCGCCACCGGCACGCTGTACTTCCAGACCAACCCTCTGGATGCCTCCCTGCCCGAGAGCCTGCCCCAGGGCAAGGCCGACAACCAGATTCTGGGTGTGGTCGCCGCCCTGCGCGAGCAGCACAAGGACCGTGAAGTGGTGCTGGTGTCCAAGGACATCAATATGCGCGTCAAGGCGCGTGCCCTGGGCCTGGCCGCCGAGGACTACCAGAACGACAAGGTGCTGGAAGACGGCGATCTGCTGTACTCGGGCGCCCTGGCCCTGCCCCACGACTTCTGGGCCAAGGCCGGCAAGAATGTGGAGAGCTGGCAGGAAGGCGCCATCACCTACTACCGCGTCAGCGGTGCCATCGTCGACCAGTTGATGATCAACCAGTTCGTCTACTACGAAGCACCGGGCGAGCCCAGCCTCTATATGCGCGTGACCGAGATCCGCGACAAGACGGCCGTACTCAAGACGCTGCGCGACTTCGGCAACCCCAAGAATGCCGTCTGGGGCGTGTCCACACGCAATCGCGAGCAGAACTTCGCCATGAACCTGCTGGTCAACCCCGAAGTCGACTTTGTCACGCTGACAGGCACGGCCGGCACCGGCAAGACCCTGCTGGCCCTGGCCGCCGGCCTGGCCCAGGTGCTGGACGAGCGCCGCTACACCGAGATCATCATGACCCGCGCCACGGTGAGCGTGGGCGAGGACATCGGCTTCCTGCCCGGCACGGAAGAGGAAAAAATGGGCCCCTGGATGGGCGCCCTGGATGACAACCTGGAGTTCCTGGCCAAGGGCGACGGCGGCAATGCCGGCGAGTGGGGGCGCGCCGCCACCAACGAGCTGATCCGCAGCCGCATCAAGATCAAGAGCATGAACTTCATGCGCGGTCGCACCTTTCTGAACAAATACGTCATCATCGACGAGGCCCAGAACCTGACGCCCAAGCAGATGAAGACCCTGATCACCCGTGCCGGCCCCGGCACCAAGATCATCTGCATGGGCAATCTGGCCCAGATCGACACGCCCTACCTGACAGAAGGCAGCTCGGGCCTGACCTATGTGGTGGACCGCTTCAAAGGTTGGCCCCATAGCGGCCACATCACCCTGGCGCGCGGCGAACGCTCGCGCCTGGCGGACTTCGCCAGCGAGGTGCTGTAAGTGGCGAGCTGGATCGCGGCACTCAAGCTCGTGCCCTGGGGCGAGGTCATCAAGGCCACGCCTCAGGTGGTGAAGGCCGCCCAGGGCATGCTCAAGAAGAAAGAAGCCCAGGCCGAGGCGCGCGAGCAGGACGCCAGCGCGCAAAGCGCTGCGCAGCGCATCTCGCCACCGGCCTCCGCCGGCGAGCAGGCGCTGCTGCTGATCCAGCAGCAGGAGGAGCGCATCGCCCAGCTCGAGCAATCGCAGCGCCAGTCGCTGGAGATCATCGAGAAGCTGGCCCAGCAAAATGCCCAGATCGTCGCAACCGTGGGCGCGCTGCGCATAGGTGCACAGCGCCTGGCCTGGGCCTGCGGAGTGCTGGGACTGTGCGTGATCGGTCTTGGCGTCTACCTGTTCAGTCGCTAACCCCGCAGCTGCTCAAAAAACAAAGCCCGCAAGGTCTGTGCCTTGCGGGCTTTTCTTATGTCCTTCAATTTGATAGCTGGCAGCGCTTGATATTCATAGCTTTCATATTCATAGAGCTATGAAATCCATACCCAACAAGCACTAACAGCTATGATTTTTAGTATTCGTCCGTGCCGTAACCCTGCGCCAGATTCTCGAAACGCGTCTGGTTCTTCTGGAAGAAGAGCTTCACCGTCCCCGTCGGCCCGTTACGCTGCTTGCCGATGATGACCTCGGCAATATTGGGCTCCTTGCTCTCTTTGTTGTAGTAGTCGTCACGGTAGATGAACATGATGATGTCCGCGTCCTGCTCGATGGCGCCCGATTCACGCAGGTCGGACATCATGGGGCGCTTGTCGGTACGCTGCTCCACCGAGCGGTTGAGCTGGGACAGCGCGATCACCGGGCATTGCAGCTCCTTGGCCAGCATCTTCAAGCCCCGCGAGATTTCGCCCAGTTCGGTGGCACGGTTGTCGGAACTGGCTGCAGATCCCGATCCGCTCATCAGCTGCAGGTAGTCGACCACGATCAGACCCAGCTTGCCGCACTGGCGCGCCAGACGACGCGCATTGGCACGCAGCTCGGTTGGGGACAGGCCCGGCGTTTCGTCGATATGCAGCGACACGGTGCGCAGACGCTCGATGGCCTCGGTCAGACGCGGCCACTCGTCGTCGCTGAGCTTGCCGGTACGCAGATTGCCCTGGTTGACGCGGCCGATGGAGCCGACGATACGAACCGCCAGCTGGGCCGCACCCATTTCCATGGAGAAGATGGCGACCGGCAAGCCCTCATTGAGCGCCACATGCTCGGCAATATTCACGGCAAACGAGGTCTTGCCCATGGAGGGACGCGCCGCCAGCACCACCATGTCGCCGGCCTGCAGGCCCGAGGTCATGCGATCCAGATCGACAAAGCCCGTGGGCACGCCGGTCACATCCATGGGGTTGTCGGCCATCTCCTGGACCCGGTCCAGCAGATCCACCACCAGCGAATCCAGCGACTGGAAACCCTGCTTGTTGCGCGCCCCCTCCTCGCCGATCGCCATGATCTTCTGCTCGGCCTCGTCGAGGATGCGCTCCACGGTCTTGCCCTGCGGATTGAAGGCATTGGTCGCGATGTCGTCGCTGGCCGTGACCAGTTTGCGCAAGATGGCGCGCTCGCGCACGATTTCCGCATAGCGGCGGATATTGCTGGCACTGGGCACATACTGCGCCAGCTGGTTCAGGTACATCAGGCCGCCGATTTCCTCGGCTTTGCCCATGCCCTGCAGATGCTCATAAACCGTGATCACGTCGGCCGGCTTGCTGGCGTTGATCAGCTTGCCGATGGCTTCGTAGATCAGCTTGTGCTCGTGCCGGTAGAAGTCGCCGTCGCCAAGCAGATCACCAACGCGCTCCCAGGCATTGTTGTCCAGCAGCAGACCGCCGAGCACCGAAGATTCCGACTCCATGGAGTGCGGCGGCACACGCAGTTGCGCCACCTGCTGATCGGCAGTGGGAACCGGGGCGAATGCATCATCTTGCAGATCAAGCGGGGGCATTACTGACGACATGAGACTCCTAGAGACAAGTCCTCCATCGTAGCGGGAGGCGGTGACGACGTCACGGCGGGTGACGATAAAAACGCTGGCGAGACAAACAATTACCAGAAAACAAAAAACCGCCCGAAGGCGGCTTTTTGCCAATTCAGAACAGAGCCTGAATTAGGAGTGGTCGCCGTACACGGAGACGGCCACTTCTGCAGCCACGTCGGTGTGCAGAGCCACCACCACAGTGGCGTCGCCAACGGTCTTGATGGGGCCGTTGGGCATGCGCACTTGCGACTTGTTCACTGCGAAACCGGCCTTGACCAGTTCTTCAGCGATGTCGGCGTTGGTGATGGAGCCAAACAGACGACCGTCAACGCCAGCCTTCTGAGTGATCTTCACGTTCACGCCGTTGAGCTTTTCGCTCAGTTCTTGAGCGGCAGCCAGCTTCTCGGCGGCAGCCTTTTCCAGCTCAGCGCGCTTGGCTTCGAATTCAGCCTTGGCAGCAGCTGTTGCACGACGTGCAGCGCCGGAGGGGATCAGGAAGTTACGAGCGTAACCGTCCTTGACCTTGACGATATCGCCCAGGTTACCCAGGTTCACAACCTTTTCGAGCAGAATGATTTGCATAGTCGTGCTCCTTAGATCTTGTGCTGGTCAGAGTAGGGCAGCATAGCCAGGAAGCGAGCGCGCTTGATGGCTGTGTTCAGCTGACGCTGGTAGATGGCGCGCGTGCCGGTCAGGCGTGCGGGCACAATCTTGCCGTTTTCGGCGATGAAGTCACGCAGGGTGTCGACATCCTTGTAGTCGATTTCTTCGACGCCGGCGACTGTGAAGCGGCAGAAACGCTTGCGCTTGAACAGCAGCGACTGGGTGTTGCGCTTAGGACGCTTGTCCTTGTTGAATTTCTTGAACGTGGCCATTGCTGGACCTCTTGAAAATTAATTTTGTTGAATATCCTGAATGTGTAAAACCAGCATCTTGCTATTGCGCGGCGTGGCCAGAAAACCTTGAAAGGTCCATTGGCTACCGGGTGCTTGGCGGGCCAGCTTTTCAGCCAGGGCGCCAAAGGCAACAGCCTTGACAGATGCATTCACGTTGCGCGCACTGCCCAGCTCTTGTTGCTGCGAACTGTGTTCAATTCGCAAATCCAGGGCCGGCAATCCGGCGGGCGTGTAGCGCAAAGCAGCTTGCTCTACGAGAAGGCCCGTCAATACAACGCGGTTTTCCACTCCTTCAGTGTCTGATGCTATTAAGCGTGCTCAGCCTGGTTGGCCTTGCGGGCTTCTTCGCGCTCAACGCTCTTCATCATGGCGGAAGCAGCTGTTTCAGCCTTCTTCTTCTGCACAGTCAGGTGACGCAGCACGGCATCGTTGAACTTGAAGGCGTGTTCCAGTTCAGCCATCACAGCCTGGTCGGCTTCGATGTTCAGGCACAGGTAGTGAGCCTTAGCGAGCTTGTTGATCATGTAAGCCAGCTGACGACGGCCCCAATCTTCTTCGCGATGCACCTTGCCGCCACCAGCGGCAATCATGCCCTTGTAGCGCTCCAGCATCGCGGGAACTTGTTCGCTTTGATCCGGATGGATCAACAAAATGATTTCGTAATGACGCATAACGACTCCTTTTGGGTAAACGCCGCCCACTGCGTCTGTAGCGGTGCGGCAAGGCAAAACGTGAGATTCTAGCCGAGTAGCAGACTATCTGTACACTCTGGGGCCTATAAACCTGCGATTACCATTGGTCAATCGAGGCGAGATGTCTTGAAATCACAAGTACTCACTCTCCTGGAATGCCCCGCAAATCCCGCAGGCTCACCCCAGCCGCTGCGCCCGCCGCCCTTTATTGGGCGGCACGGGTCTTGAAATAGACCTGGCGGAGCGCATCTGGCAGACAGATTGTCTTAAGTTTTGAGAAACCTTCACCAACTATGACCGAGAACCACAACCCCAACACCATCAACGACGCCAGCCCCGAGGAACTGGAAGCGGCCCTGGCAGCCAATGCGTCGGACGAACTGGGACGTCTGCAGGCCGAGCTGGAAGAACTCAAGGCCAAGAGCGCCGATCTGGCCGACCAATACCTGCGTGCCAAGGCCGATGCCGAAAACATGCGCCGTCGCGCCGAAGAAGAGGTTGCCAAGGCACGCAAGTTCGGCATCGAGAGTTTTGCAGAAAGCCTGCTGCCCGTGATCGACAGCCTGGACGCGGCCCTGGCCATCCAGAACGCCACGCCCGAACAGCTGCGCGAAGGCTCGGACGCCACGCTGCGCCAGCTGAATTCGGCCCTGGAGCGCAACAAGGTGCTCGCCATCAATCCCGCTGCGGGCGAGAAGTTCGACCCTCACCACCACCAGGCCATCTCCATGGTTCCCGCCGACCAGCCCGCCAACACCGTGGTTGCCGTGCTGCAAAAGGGCTATGTGATCGCCGACCGCATCCTGCGCCCCGCGCTGGTGACCGTGGCCCAGGGCTGAGCTGGCTAGACACCAAAAAAAACAACCGTCAGGGCAAAAAATAGTATGTGACGGCTCTTGAAGCCGGCCACTACGCCCACAAGTGACGAATCGAGCAAACATTCAACAGATTACGGAGAGAATTATGGGAAAAATCATCGGTATTGACCTGGGTACCACCAACAGCTGCGTCGCCATCATGGAGGGTAACAACACCCGCGTGATCGAGAACAGCGAAGGTGCCCGCACCACCCCCTCCATCGTTGCCTATCAAGAAGACGGCGAAATCCTGGTCGGCGCATCCGCCAAGCGCCAGGCCGTCACCAACCCCAAGAACACCATCTACGCTGCCAAGCGCCTGATCGGCCGCAAGTTCGCCGAAGCCGAGGTGCAAAAGGACATCGACCTGATGCCCTTCCAGATCGTCAAGGCCGACAACGGCGACGCCTGGGTGCAAGTGCGCGACCAGAAGCTGGCTCCTCCCCAGATCAGCGCCGAAGTGCTGCGCAAGATGAAGAAGACCGCCGAGGACTTCCTGGGCGAAGCCGTGACCGAGGCCGTCATCACCGTGCCCGCCTACTTCAACGACGCACAGCGCCAGGCCACCAAGGACGCCGGCCGCATTGCAGGCCTGGAAGTCAAGCGCATCATCAACGAACCTACCGCTGCTGCCCTGGCCTTCGGCCTGGACAAGGTGGGCAAGGGCGACCGCAAGGTGGCCGTGTATGACCTGGGCGGTGGTACGTTCGACGTCTCCATCATCGAAATCGCCGACGTGGACGGCGAAAAGCAGTTCGAAGTGCTGTCGACCAACGGCGACACCTTCCTGGGCGGCGAAGATTTCGACCAGCGCATCATCAACTACATCATCGACGAGTTCAAGAAGGAACAAGGCGTCGACCTGTCCAAGGACGTGCTGGCCCTGCAGCGCCTGAAGGAAGCTGCCGAAAAGGCCAAGATCGAGCTGTCGAACTCCGCACAGACCGACATCAACCTGCCCTACATCACCGCCGATGCCACAGGCCCCAAGCACCTGAACATCAAGCTGACCCGCGCCAAGCTGGAGTCGCTGGTGGACGATCTGATCGAGCGCACGATTGCACCTTGCCGCACCGCCATCAAGGATGCAGGCATCTCGGTCTCCGACATCCACGACGTGATCCTGGTCGGCGGCATGAGCCGCATGCCCAAGGTGCAGGAAAAGGTCAAGGAATTCTTCGGCAAGGATCCCCGCAAGGATGTGAACCCCGACGAAGCCGTGGCCGTGGGCGCTGCCGTGCAGGGCCAGGTGCTGGGTGGCGAGCGCTCCGACGTGCTGCTGCTGGACGTGACTCCCCTGTCTCTGGGTATCGAAACCCTGGGCGGCGTCATGACCAAGATGATCAGCAAGAACACGACCATTCCCACCAAGTTCGCGCAGACCTTCTCCACGGCTGAAGACAACCAGCCTGCCGTGACCATCAAGGTGTTCCAGGGCGAGCGCGAGATCGCCAGCGCCAACAAGATGCTGGGCGAGTTCAACCTGGAAGGCATTCCGCCCGCAGGTCGTGGCGTGCCCCAGATCGAAGTGACCTTCGACATCGACGCCAACGGCATCCTGAACGTGTCCGCCAAGGACAAGGCTTCCGGCAAGGAAAACAAGATCACCATCAAGGCGAACTCCGGCCTGTCGGAAGAAGAAATCCAGAACATGGTCAAGGATGCTGAGCTGAACGCAGCCGACGACAAGAAGAAGCTGGAGCTGGTGACTGCAAAGAACCAGGGCGAAGCCGCTGTTCACAGCGTCAACAAGAGCCTGGCCGAGCATGGCGACAAGCTGGATGCCGCCGAAAAGAGCGCCATCGAAACTGCCGTCAAGGAGCTGGAAGAAGCGCTCAAGGGCGAGGACAAGGACGCCATCGACGCCAAGACAACGGCCCTGATGACGGCCAGCCAGAAGCTGGGCGAGAAGATGTACGCCGACGCACAGGCCGCTGGCGGTGCCGAAGCTGCTGCTGCCGCAGCAGGTGCCTCCGCCGGTGCCGGCGCCTCGGCTGCCGCTGACGACAACGTGGTTGACGCCGAAGTCAAGGAAGTCAAGAAGGACTAAGCGCGGGCAGGTCCTGGCCTCAAACCATTGACCGCTTGCCGCCGCGCCGAGCTCCCTGGAGCTGGCGCGGCGTTCCTGTTCCATCCGACCGAAAACTCACATGTCCAAACGTGACTACTATGAAGTTCTGGGCGTTGCCAAAAGCGCCTCGGACGATGACATCAAGAAGGCCTATCGCAAGCTGGCGATGAAGTTCCACCCTGACCGCAATCAGGGCGAGAAGGCCAAGGAAGCCGAGGAAAAGTTCAAGGAGGCCAAAGAGGCCTACGAGATGCTTTCCGACAGCCAGAAGCGCGCGGCCTACGACCAGTACGGCCATGCCGGCGTGGATCCCAATCGCGGCATGGGCGGCGGCGAGGGCTTTGGCGGCTTTGCCGAGGCCTTTGGCGACATCTTTGGCGATATGTTCAACGGTGGCGGCCGCGGCGGTCGCGGCGGCCGTCAGGTCTACCGCGGCAACGACCTCAGCTATTCCATGGAAATCACCCTGGAAGAGGCTGCCAAGGGCAAGGATGCCCAGATCCGCATTCCAAGCTGGGACAGCTGCGACACCTGCAGCGGCAGCGGCGCCAAGCCCGGCACCAGCACCAAGACCTGCACCACCTGCAACGGCATGGGCACGGTACAGATGCGCCAGGGCTTTTTCAGCGTGCAGCAGACCTGCCCGCACTGCCGCGGCACAGGCAAGATCATCCCCGAGCCCTGCACGTCCTGCGGCGGCCAGGGCAAGGTCAAGCGCCAGAAGACGCTGGAAGTGAAGATTCCCGCCGGCATCGACGACGGCATGCGCATCCGCTCGGCCGGCAACGGAGAGCCCGGCACCAATGGCGGCCCGGCAGGCGACCTCTATATCGAGATTCGCGTCAAGGACCACGACATCTTCGAGCGCGACGGTGACGATCTGCACTGCAATGTGCCCGTGAGCTTCATCACCGCCGCTCTGGGCGGCGAGATCGAAGTGCCCACGCTGCAAGGCAAGGCGGCGATCGACATCCCTGAAGGCACGCAAGCCGGCAAGCAGTTCCGCCTGCGCGGCAAGGGCATCAAGGGCATCCGCTCCAGCTACCCCGGTGATCTGTACTGCCACATCGTGGTGGAGACTCCGGTCAAGCTCACCGAGTACCAGCGCAAGCTGCTCAAGGACCTGGACGAATCGCTCAAGAAGGGTGGCTCCAAGCATTCGCCCAGCGGCGAAAGCTGGACGGACCGCCTGAAGAGTTTCTTCAGCTAGGCCCCTGCACCCCACAAAAAGCCCATCGGCAATGCCTGATGGGCTTTTTTCATGGCTCGCCAATCACTCCTTGGCGGGCTTCCAGTTGCGCACCTCGCGCTGCACCTTAAGCCGCTCTGCGGGGCCCAATGCCTGCTCGGCCGTCTGCATGCGGCTTTGCAGCGAGGGATCCTTGGCATGAGCGATAGCCAGCCAGAAATAGGCCTTGCCCATGTCTTTCTGCACGCCCTGACCGCTGACATACATGGCTGCCAGATTCGACTGTGCCAGGGTGTAGCCCTGCTTGGCGGCGCGATCGAACCAGCGCGCCGCCTGGCCTGCATCCTGCGACACGCCCTGGCCGTTGGCATAGAGAAAACCCAGAGACGACTGAGCCGCCGCATTGCCCTGACCGGCGGACTTCTCCAGCCACCGCGCCGCGCGCGTCAGATCCTGCGGCACCAGCGCGCCTACGGCATAGATCATGCCGGTGTTGTATTGGGCGTCGGCATGGCCTTTCTCGGCCGCCTGTTCAAACCACTGCAAGGCGGCCCGGCCATCCTCCTTGACGCCCCGGCCGCTAGAGAGCATCACTCCCAGGCTGTACTGGCCTGCAGCCTCGCCACTTTTAGCCGAACGCTCGAACCATTGCACGGCCTGCGCATCATCGGCCGCCACGCCGCGCCCCTCGGCATACATCAGACCCAGATTGTTCTGCGCAATGCCGTCGCCCTGCTCTGCCGCCTTGCGGTACCAGTTCACGGCCTGCACTTCGTCCAGAGTCACACCCCGCCCGTTGGCGTAGAGCACTCCCAGGTCGGATTGCGCAGGTGCATAGCCCTGGTCGGCCGACTGGCGATACCAGTGCACGGCCTGTGCCAGGTCCTGATTCACACCCTTGCCAAAACGGTAGCGCGAGCCCAGCAGATACTGGGCCTTGGCGTCGCCCGTCTGTGCTGCTGCACGCATGGCGGCCAGCTCCTTGGCATCTTCGGCCTGATTGTTCCTGGCCTCCGGCGTCCAATGCTCACGACCCAGCGGAGCTGCCGCTGCCGCACCTGCTGCCGCAGCACCAGCGATCGCTGCATTGCGGCCGGTGCGCCCTTTTTTACCGGGCTTGCCGGCGGACTTGGCCGATGAAGATTTGGCAGCACCTGCAGTCGTGCTCTTGGTGGACTTGGACGATTTGGCTGGCGCGGCCGCACTGGATTTGGCCGGGGTCTTGCCTTTGGCCACAGCTGGCAAGGCAGTGCCGCCCAGCGCCAGCGCAGCTGTCAGCAGGCAGAGCTGACCCCAGCAACGGCTGCGGCGCAAGAGGGGCGACCCCGAAGCCATAGCTGGCAACTCGGAAGGCTCACTGTCGGACATCGGATGGTTGGGAACTCTCATGACTCACATTTTTGCAGCGAATAGCGTCGATTCCAGGCTGCTTTACTGACGATTTACTTTGTAAAAAAATACCGGAACTCAGGCAGCTGGAAGACTTCCGCACCTCAGGCCGGATCATGCTTGAACGATTCTGGCATCTAGAGTCTTCGCTATGAAAATGCAAGTACACAAGACTGACAAATGCAACATCGCTTTCCCAGGTCTTGCCCAGTCATCGCAAAGCAAGAAATCACCCATCTCCAAAATTTACCCATCGCCAAGCCAGACATCTCATTCAAAGATGGATACCGCTAGATTAATCGGTAAAAATGCTGAAAACTTCTCGAAACGAGAAGACTTGAGCCTACCCCATGAAGAATTCAGAGCGCAGTTTTGCGCGCCGCATCGATCTCACCTCGCTTCAGCTGTTCGTCGCCGTGTGCGAACTGGGCAGCATTGGCCGCGCCGCTGAACGCGAGTTCATTGCAGCCTCGGCCGTCAGCAAGCGGCTGTCCGACCTGGAAGCGACAGTGGACACCGCCCTGCTCTATCGCCACAGCCGCGGCGTGACGCTGACGCCGGCCGGCGAGAGCCTGCTGCACCATGCGCGCAATGTGCTCTACGGGCTGGAGCGCATGCAGGGCGAGCTCTCCGAATACGCCGACGGCGTGCGCGGCCATGTGCGCATGCACGCCAATATGTCGGCCATCGTGCAGTTTCTGCCCGAAGACCTGGGAGCCTTTGCGCGCGAACACAGCCAGATCAAGATCGATCTGCAGGAGCACCTGAGCCCCGACGTGCTGAGCGCCGTGGCCGAGGGCACAGCCGATATCGGCATCTGCACGCTGGGCAATATCAGGAGCAGCGAAGGCAATCAGGCCACCGTTCAGCTGACCCAGGGCAATGTGCCGCTGCAGTACCGCAGCTATCGCAAAGACCGATTGGTCGTCGTCGTGCCCGAGCGCCATGCCCTGGCCGACCGCGAAAGCGTCGCCTTCACGGAAGTGCTGGAATGGGACATCGTCAGCCTGCATGCCGGCTCCTCGATCAGCCTGGCCATGCGCGCTGCCGCAGCCCAGGCTGGCCACCCGCTGCACCAGCGCATCCAGGTCACCAGCCTGGACGCCATGTGCCGCATGATCGACAACGGCTTGGGACTGGGCCTGCTGCCCGACCGCGCATTCGAGCTGATGCATGGCGTGGGCCATCTGCGCGCCGTGCAGCTCACCGACGACTGGGCGCACCGCGAACTCTGCGTGGTGGCCCGCGACTTCGAAGCGCTGCCGGTGACCACCCGCCTGCTGGTCGATCACCTCTGCCCCGCCAGCGCCAAGGCTTGAAACATCGCATCAAGCCACAACAGAATCCTCCCAACAAACCAACCTCACGAGACCACCATGGGACGCACCCTCTACGACAAGATTTTTGACGAGCACGTCGTTCACACCGAGGAAGACGGCACCTCCGTCCTCTATATCGACCGCCATCTGGTGCACGAAGTCACCAGCCCCCAGGCCTTCGAAGGCCTGCGCATGGCCGGCCGCAAGCTGTGGCGCGTCAGCTCGGTCGTGGCCACGGCCGACCACAACACCCCCACCGACGGCTGGGAGCGCGGCTATGACGGCATTGCCGACCCCATCAGCAAGGAACAGATCACCACGCTGAACAGCAATATCGCCGAGTTCGGCTCGGCCGCCTTCTTCCCCTTCATGGACAAGGGCCAGGGCATTGTTCACGTCATGGGCCCCGAGCAAGGCGCGACCCTGCCCGGCATGACCGTGGTCTGCGGCGACAGCCACACCTCCACCCACGGCGCTTTCGGCGCGCTGGCTCACGGCATCGGCACCTCCGAGGTCGAGCATGTGATGGCCACCCAGACCCTGCTGGCCAAGAAGGCCAAGAACATGCTGGTGCAGGTCAACGGCAAGGTCGCGCCCGGCATCACCGCCAAGGACATCGTGCTGGCCATCATCGGCAAGATCGGCACCGCTGGCGGCACGGGCTACACCATAGAGTTTGCCGGCGAAGCCATCCGCGACCTCAGCGTGGAAGGCCGCATGACGGTCTGCAACATGGCCATCGAAGGCGGCGCCCGCGCAGGTCTCGTGGCCGTGGACGACAAGACCATCAACTACATCAAGGGCCGCCCCCTGGCGCCCACGGGCGGCGAATGGGATGCCGCCGTCACTTACTGGAAGACACTGCATTCCGACGCCGATGCGAAGTTCGACCGCGTGGTGGAGCTGAACGCCGCCGACATCGTGCCGCAGGTGACCTGGGGCACCAGCCCCGAGATGGTGCTGGGCATCGATGCCGCCGTCCCCGATCCCGACAAGGAAAAAGACTCGAACAAGCGCGGCGCCATCGAACGTGCGCTGACCTATATGGCACTGGAACCCGGCAAGCCCATCAACGACATCTTTGTCGATAAGGTGTTCATCGGCTCCTGCACCAACAGCCGCATCGAGGACATGCGCGAAGCCGCCGCCGTGGTCAAGAAGCTGGGCCAAAAGGTCGCCAAGAACATCAAGCTGGCCATGGTCGTGCCCGGCTCCGGTCTGGTCAAGGAACAGGCCGAGCGCGAAGGCCTGGACCAGATCTTCAAGGCCGCCGGCTTTGAATGGCGCGAACCCGGCTGCTCCATGTGCCTGGCTATGAACGCCGACCGCCTGGAGCCCGGCGAGCGCTGCGCATCGACCTCGAACCGCAACTTCGAAGGCCGTCAGGGCGCCGGTGGCCGCACCCACCTCGTCAGCCCCGCCATGGCCGCTGCGGCAGCCATCCACGGCCACTTTGTCGACATCCGTAAATTTGCGTAACCCCCTGAGTCGCTGCGCGTCTTCCCCCAAGGGGGACGACGGCCTTTGCTGCGGGGCGGCCCTTGCTGGCCGTCTCTGATGCAAGACGCGAACGTCGCCAAGACTAAAGATTCTGGAATCACACCATGCAAAAATTCACCGTGCACAAGGGCCTTGTCGCCCCCATGGACCGCGAGAACGTCGACACCGACGCCATCATCCCCAAGCAGTTCCTCAAGTCCATCAAGAAGACCGGCTTCGGCCCCAATCTGTTCGACGAGTGGCGCTATCTGGACCAGCCCGGCCAGCCCGGCGTGCCCGAAGCCGACCGCAAGCCCAATCCCGACTTCGTGCTCAACCAGCCCCGCTTCAAGGGCGCCAGCATCCTGATCGCGCGCAAGAACTTCGGCTGTGGCTCCAGCCGCGAGCACGCGCCCTGGGCCCTGGACCAGTACGGCTTCCGCGCCATCCTGGCCCCCAGCTTTGCCGACATCTTCTTCAACAACAGCTTCAAGAACGGCCTGCTGCCCATCGTGCTGCCCGAGGCCACGATCGACCAGCTGTTCAACGACGTCGCGGCCTTCCCCGGCTACGAGCTGACCATCGACCTGGAGCGCCAGGTGATCCTGAGGCCCCAAGGCGAAGAAATTGCCTTCGACGTCATCGCCTTTCGCAAGTACTGCCTGCTCAACGGCTTCGACGATATCGGCCTGACCATGCGCCATGCCGACAAGATCAAGGCTTTCGAAGCCGAGCGCCTGGCGCAGAAGCCCTGGCTGGCGCATACATTGATTCAGAAGTAACCCCCTGAGCCGCTGCGCGGCTTCCCCCTTTCTCGATGCGTTGCATCGGAAGGGGGACGGCATCTTCGCTGCGGGGCGGCCCTTGCTTGATGCCCCTTGTTTGGGGCGTGCTTGTTTTTAGGTTGCTACCCATAAATGAGCTGCTTGCGCCTTCTATTCATGAACATCAGCATTAATTCAATCTGAAATCTATGAATATCAAGCGCTTGCAGCTATCAAATTAATCAAAGGAACATCATGAAGATTGCAGTTTTGCCCGGTGATGGCATCGGTCCCGAAATCGTCGCGGAAGCCGTCAAGGTGCTCGAGGCCCTGAATCTGGGCCTGGAGATGGAAACCGCTCCCGTGGGCGGTGCCGGCTATGAAGCTGCCGGCCACCCCCTGCCTCCTGCCACGCTGAAGCTGGCACAGGAAGCCGATGCGATCCTGTTCGGTGCCGTGGGCGACTGGAAGTACGACACGCTGGACCGCCCCCTGCGTCCCGAGCAGGCCATCCTCGGCCTGCGCAAGGCCCTGGGCCTGTTCGCCAACTTCCGCCCCGCCATCTGCTACAAGGAGCTGACCCACGCCTCCAGCCTCAAGCCCGAGCTGGTCGCCGGCCTGGACATCCTCATCATCCGCGAGCTGACCGGCGATATCTACTTCGGCCAGCCGCGCGGCCGCCGTGTGGCACCCGACGGCCACTTCCCCGGTGCCGAGGAAGCCTTCGACACCATGCGTTATTCGCGCCCCGAGATCGAGCGCATCGCCCATGTCGCCTTCCAGGCCGCGCAAAAGCGCAGCAAGCGCGTGACCAGCGTGGACAAGGCCAATGTGCTGGAAACCTTCCAGCTCTGGAAGGATGTGGTCAGCGAAGTCGCCAAGCAGTACCCCGACGTGGCCCTGGACCATATGTATGTGGACAACGCCGCCATGCAACTGGTCAAGGAACCCAAGCGCTTCGACGTGGTGGTGACCGGCAATATGTTCGGCGACATCCTCTCCGACGAAGCCTCGATGCTGACCGGCTCCATCGGCATGCTGCCCAGCGCCAGCCTCAACGACAAGAAACAAGGCCTGTACGAACCCAGCCACGGCTCGGCTCCCGACATCGCCGGCAAGGGCATTGCCAACCCCCTGGCCACCATTCTGTCGGCCGCCATGATGCTGCGCTTCAGCCTGGGCCAGGAAGCCGCCGCCCAGAAGATCGAAGCCGCGGTGCAAAAGGTGCTGGCCGACGGCCTGCGCACCGCCGACATCTACAGCGAAGGCACGACCAAGGTCAGCACCCGTGAAATGGGTGATGCCGTGGTCAAGGCACTGGCAGGAGTCTGAGGTCCGGAAACCGCTGATGCCAGGCCACCGCCGCAAAGCGGTGGCTTTGGGTTTGACGCAATTTTCGGCATCAAACAAAACAAAACGTCAAAAATAAATCATTTATTTCGACGTTATGACTAGAGTTTCAAGCACTTTTAATTCTTCAAGCTTTGGCTCTAGTCGCTAGAATGACAACTCTTATGTTTGCCGCACGCACCTTCGCTCCCGAGACCCTCACACCCGCAAAGCTTGCCGGTGTGAATGCGCGCGCAATCACCATTAAGACGATTACAGGCTGACCCAGCCCGGTTCGTCGCGCGCCCCTTCCGGCCCTGACGAGCCGGACGAATCAGTCTCAAGCTACTGTTTTCAAAACTGAAAGGGCGTTTCAAATGAGCAAGCAATTGGTAGGTTTGGTGGGCTGGCGCGGCATGGTCGGCTCCGTGCTGATGGATCGTATGCAGGCCGAAGGCGACTTCGCGCTGATCGAGCCCGTGTTCTTCTCCACCTCCAATGCCGGCGGCAAGGCCCCGGCCATGGCCACGGTGCACACCGAGCTGAAGGACGCCAACGACATCGCCGAGCTGTCCAAGTGCGACATCATCATCACCTGCCAGGGCGGCGACTACACCAAGGAAGTCTTCCCCAAGATCCGCGCCGCCGGCTGGAACGGCCACTGGATTGACGCCGCCTCCTCGCTGCGCATGGAGAACGACGCCGTCATCGTGCTGGACCCCGTCAACGACGGCCTGATCCAGCAAAAGCTGGCCGCCGGCGGCAAGAACTGGATCGGTGGCAACTGCACCAACTCCATCCTGCTGATGGGTCTGGGCGGTCTGTTCAAGGCCGGTCTGGTGGAATGGGTCTCTTCCATGACCTACCAGGCCGCATCGGGCGGTGGCGCCAACCACATGCGCGAGCTGCTCAAGGGCATGGGCGTGGTGCACGCCGCCGTCGCCGACGAGCTGGCGACTCCTGCTTCGGCGATTCTCGAAATCGACCGCAAGGTGGCCCAGACCATCCGCGAAGATGTGCCCACCGAATTCTTCGGCGCACCTCTGGCCGGCGGCCTGATCCCCTGGATCGATGTGCAGCTGCCCAACGGCCAGTCCAAGGAAGAATGGAAGGGCCAGGCCGAGGTCAACAAGATTCTCGGCACCGAAGCCGCGATCCCCGTCGACGGCCTGTGCGTGCGCATCGGCGCCATGCGCTGCCACTCTCTGGCCCTGACCCTGAAGCTCAAGAAGGACCTGCCCCTGGAAGAGATCGAGGCCCTGATCAAGGGCGGCAATCCCTGGGTCAAGTTCGTGGCCAACGACCGCGCACTGACCGTCAAGGAGCTGACTCCTGCTGCCACCACCGGCGGTCTGGAAGTGGCCGTCGGTCGTGTGCGCAAGCTCAACATGGGCCCCGAATACGTCTCGGCCTTCGTGATCGGTGACCAGCTGCTGTGGGGCGCTGCCGAGCCGCTGCGCCGCATGCTGCGCATCCTGCTGGCAGCCTGATCCCGTCCACCATCAAGCCTGCGAATGGCTTGATCCAGCACAGCAAAGCGCCAGTCATCCTCGTGATGGCCGGCGCTTTTTTCATGTCCAAGCTCCAGGCTTGGGCGACAATTGCCCGCCTATTCGGGCGAATGCAAACCGTCAGCAAACCTACATTAGGTTTCATCTCGTTGCCAATCGACAACAATTGAGAGCCTTGCCAGCCATGCTTTTGCTCACATTGCAATAGCGTCGTTGACAATGCAAACTGTGTCCGCCGGGCCGAGAGACCTTTGCCGCCTGCTGGAATTTCCAATTTTTATGTGCACCGCAGCCACAAACCCGATCAAGAACAAGAGGGCTGTAGGCTGCACGAATCAAGTCTGAGCCCTATGCAACGCTGGAAACTATCTGCGCTCGCCGCAGCCACCCTCGCACTGTCAAGCCTCCCGGCCACCGATGCATGGGCATTGGCGCTGGGTCGCATCACGGTGCAGTCGGCTCTGGGCGAGCCCTTGCGTGCCGAGGTCGAGATCCCTCAACTCAGCGCAGCCGAGGCCGACAGCCTGCAGGCAGCTATCGCATCGCCAGCTGCATTCCGTGCCCAGGGCATGGAATTCACGGGCACGGCCAACTCAGTGCGCGTGCAGGTGCAAAAACGTGCCAACGGCTCGGCCGTGCTCAAGCTCAGCAGCTTTCAGCCGGTCAATGATCCCTTTGTCGACCTGGTGATCGATGCCAACTGGGCATCGGGCAAGCTGCAGCGCAACTACACCTTGCTGCTCGACCCTCCTGCAACGCGCCGCCCTGCTCCTGCGCCCACCACCGCTGCCCAGGCCACGCCTGCCGTGGTGCCTGCGCCTGCGCGTCCCGCCGTGACTGCACGCCCGGCGTCCAGCCCTGTCAACACGGCCGGCCGGGACCTGCGCAATGACCGCGATCAGGACGAAGCTGCAACCAAGCCTCAGCGAAAACGCCAGGCCGGCACTGCAGCACCGGCTGGCAGCAGCGATGAAGTTCGCGTCAGGACAGGCGACACCGCAGGTCGCATTGCTGCAGCGCACAAGCCAGCAGGCGTCTCGCTTGATCAGATGCTGGTCGCTATGCTGCGCAGCAACCCGCAGGCCTTTGTCAATGGCAATATCAACCGCATGCGCAGCGGCGCGGTGATTCAATTGCCCGATCAGGCGGCCGCCCAGGCCACCTCGGCCAAGGAAGCCCGCCAGATCATGGCGGCCCAGTCTCAGGATTTCAACCAGTTCCGCCGTCAACTGGCTGGCGTGGCACCTGTGGCTCCTGTGGAAGCAGCATCGCGCAGCGCTTCCGGCCAGGTTCAGGCCCATGTCGCAGATGCCAAGGCCGCCACCGCAGCCCCCGACAAGCTGACCCTGTCCAAGGGCTCCGTCAAGGGCATGGCCGCCGATGAGCAAGTGGCCCAGCAAAAACAGGCAGCAGACCAGTCTGCGCGTGCCGATGAGCTCAAGCGCAATATGGCCGAGCTAAGCCAGATTGCGGCAGCCACCAAACCTGCAGGTACGGCCGCAGCTCCCGCAGCAAGCGCCCCGGCTGCAGCTGCACCAGCGGCAAGCCCTGCAGTCACCGTACCCGCGGCCAGCGCCGCCAATGCTGCAGCGCCTGCCCTCGCACCGGCTGCTGATGCGGCTGCAACGTCTGCGCCCCCAGTCACACCCGAGGCGGCTGCAGCCGATGCCGGCAAGCCAGGCGACACCGCGCCTGCACCAGCTCCGGCCGAAGGCGAACCGGCACAGGCCGCAGCCGAGCCTGCAGCGCCCGCACCGGCACCGGTTGCACCTCCCAAGCCTGTGGCAGCACCGGCCCCCATTCCCGAAGAGCCCAGCTTTATCGACAGCCTGATGGAAGACCCGACCATCCCGCTGGCTGGCGCAGCACTGCTGGCCCTGCTTCTGGGCTATGGCGGCTACCGTGTTTCTCAGCGTCGCAAAGCCGCTGCGACAGGCGCGGACAGCACGCTGGGCGACAGCCAGCTGTCGGCGGACTCCTTCTTCGGCGCCAGCGGCGGCCAGCGCGTGGACACCACGACCAGCAGCAGCCAGATGTCGGGCCAGTCCATGCAGTACTCTCCCAGCCAGCTCGACGCCGGCGATGTGGACCCGCTGGCCGAAGCCGATGTGTACCTGGCTTACGGCCGCGACCTGCAGGCCGAGGAAATCCTCAAGGAAGCGCTGCGCAGCGACCCCAACCGCCTGGTGCTGCACCAGAAGCTGGCTGAAATCTATGCCAAGCGCCATGACCGCATGGCCTACGCATCTGTAGCCAACAACGTCTTTGCCCTGACCCAGGGCAAGGGGCCCGAATGGCAGCGGCTGGCCGATCAGGGCCGTATCCTGGATCCGGAAAATCTGACTTACCAGCTGGGCGGAGCTCCCCAGGCTCATGCAGCGGCAGCTGCGACCCCAAGCGCCTTCAGCCCCACCGATCCCTCAAGCGCCCTGCAAGGCGGTGTGGCCGCCGCCGTGGGCTTCGGCTCGGCACTGGCTGCTGCACAGGCTGCGGAAGCCGCTGCCAGCCACGAAGGGCCACCCACAGAGCCTGCCGGCATGGACTTCGACATGGATCTGGAGCTGCCGGCGGACCTGCCTGACACCGCAGCCAGCGCAGCGCCTGTGGCCTCCGAACCCGTCTCCTTGCCCAACGAGCAGGATTTCGCGGCACTGGCACAGTGGGACACCCCTGTCACCGCATCCGAGCCAGCACCCGCAGCAGACAATGGCCTGAACCTAAACCTCGACGATCTGGCCTCGTTCAGCCTGCCCGCCACGGCATCTCAAGCCCCGGCCCCTGTCGCAGCTCCCGCGCCCGCCGAGCAAAGCTCCCTGAATGCGCTCGAGTTCGACCTCGACAGCTTCACACTGCCTTCGCAGGCACAGCCCGAGGCTGAGAGCGGACAGGAAACTGCGCCGCTGGAACTATCTTCCAGCCAGGAGCGCCTGGACACAGAGCAGGACATCGAAGCCCTGACCTTGCAGCAACCGGGTGAAGAGGCCGCCAGCCCTACCGCCGCCCCTGCGCAAGCCGATGTGACCTTCGACCTCAGCGGCCTGTCGCTGGACCTGGGCACATCCGATATCGCTGCGCCAATCGATGCCGTGCCAGCGCCCTCCGAACCCGAAGACCCGCTGGCCACCAAGCTGGCCCTGGCCGAAGAGTTCAATGCCATCGGCGACAGCGACGGAGCGCGTACACTGATCGAGGAAGTGATCGCCGAAGCCCATGGCGATCTCAAGGCCAAGGCTCACAGCCTTCTCTCTCAGATTGGTTGATTGATTTGATGCATTCAGACCCCGCGCCGGGAGCCATGCCATGCGCATAGCTCTTGGCGTCAGCTACAACGGTCAGGCCTATCGCGGCTGGCAAAGCCAACCCGATGGCAACACCGTACAAGACAAACTCGAAGCGGCCTTGGGCCGCTTTGCTGCTCAAGAAGTCTCCACCATCTGCGCCGGTCGCACCGATTCCGGTGTGCACGGCCTGATGCAGGTCGTGCACTTTGACACCGAGTTGCAGCGCGCGCCCAACTCCTGGGTGCGCGGCACCAACACTTTTTTGCCCAAGGACATCGCCGTGCAATGGGCGGCCGAGGTCGCCGACGGCCCGAATGGCTTCCATTCCCGGGCCTGTGCCACTGCACGCCGCTATGCCTATGTGCTGCTGCAGTCACCCGTGCGCCCCAGCGTCGACCATGGCCGCGTGGGCTGGGTGTTTCAGGCCCTGGATGCGCAGCGCATGCGTGCAGCCGCCGACCTGCTGCTGGGCGAGCATGATTTTTCGTCCTTTCGCGCGGCAGGCTGCCAGGCCAAGAGCCCGGTCAAGACCCTGCGCCGCATCGACATCCACTACCGTCCCGCAGGCCAGGCACCCATGCGCGACGGACAGATGGAATGCGGCTACTGGCGTTTCGAGTTCGAGGGCAGCGCTTTTCTGCACCACATGATCCGCAACATCATGGGCTGCCTGATCTACGTGGGCCAGGGCTCCAAGCCCGTGGAATGGATGCAGCAAGTGCTGGAGGCACGCTCGCGCGAAGTGGCAGCCCCCACCTTCTCCCCTGACGGTCTGTACTTTCTCGGCCCCATTTACGATACGCGCTGGGGCCTGCCTGTAGACACCCCCCCGTTTGCCTGGCTGCCCTGAGCGGCCAGCGGCCAGCGATTGCTGCAACGCCAGAGATTTGCCATGTCTTCCATTGCCCCCCGCACCCGCATCAAGATCTGCGGCCTGACCCGCGAGCAGGATGTCGACGCTGCAGTGGCCGCCGGTGCCGATGCCGTCGGCTTTGTGCTTTATGCGCCAAGCCCGCGCGCCGTGACGCTGCAGCGCGCGGCCGAGCTGGCCCGGCGGCTGCCGCCCTTTGTCACACCTGTTTTGCTCTTTGTGAATGAAACAGCTACCAATGTGATAGCTGCTTGTGCCCTAATACCCAACGCCTGCGTGCAATTTCATGGTGATGAATCGGCAGCGGATTGCGAGGCCGCCACCCGGGGCGTCCAGCCCTGGTTGCGCGCCGCGCGCATACCCCTTGGAGACGATGCGGCGCGATTTGACCTCGTAGAATATGCCCAACGTTATTCAAAGGCCCAAGCCATTCTGCTCGACGCCCATGTCGATGGTTATGGTGGCGGCGGCAAGGCATTCAATTGGTCACTTCTGCCAACAAGCGTCGACTCTCACCTCGTTTTGTCTGGTGGACTCACGCCTGCAAACGTGACCGATGGCATCTTGCAAGTGCGCCCTCGCGGGTTGTCTCTGGCCGTTGATGTGAGCTCTGGAGTCGAGGCCGAAGGCCCCGACGGCAAGCCCCTCAAAGGCATCAAGGATGCCCACAAGATTCATCGCTTCATTGCTGCCGTACGCGCAGCTGATGCCCAAATTTTGCAGACTGACACATGTTTGAATACCAGTATCCCGACGTCCACGGCCATTTCGGCCGCTACGGCGGCAGCTTCGCCAGCGAAACCCTGACCCACGCGCTCACCGAGCTGCGTGAGGCCTACGCAAAGTATCAGAACGACCCCGAATTCATCGCCGAATTCCAGTCCGAGCTGGCCCACTATGTAGGCCGTCCCTCGCCCGTCTATCACGCCTCGCGCATGAGCCGTGAAATGGGCGGCGCGCAGATCTATCTGAAGCGCGAGGACCTCAACCACACGGGCGCACACAAGATCAACAATGTGATCGGCCAGGCCATGCTCGCCAAGCGCATGGGCAAGCCGCGCATCATTGCCGAGACAGGTGCCGGCCAGCACGGCGTGGCCACGGCCACCATCTGCGCGCGTTACGGCCTTGAATGCATCGTCTACATGGGCGCCGAGGACGTGAAGCGTCAAAGCCCCAATGTCTACCGCATGAAGCTGCTGGGCGCCACCGTGGTGCCCGTGGAATCGGGCTCCAGGACGCTCAAGGATGCGCTCAACGAAGCCATGCGCGACTGGGTGGCCAATGTGGACAACACCTTCTACATCATCGGCACCGTGGCCGGCCCCCATCCCTATCCCATGATGGTGCGCGACTTCCAGAAAGTCATCGGCGACGAGTGCCTGACGCAGATGCCCGAGTTCCTGGGCGCCGACAAGCAGCCCGACGCGGTAGTCGCCTGCGTGGGCGGCGGCAGCAATGCCATGGGCATCTTCTACCCCTATATCCCCTACGAGAACACCCAGCTGTTCGGCGTGGAAGCGGCGGGCGAAGGCCTGGAGTCCGGCAAGCACTCGGCCTCGCTGCAAAAAGGCAGCTCGGGCGTGCTGCACGGCAACCGCACCTTCATCCTGCAGGACGAAAACGGCCAGATCACCGAGACGCACTCGGTGAGCGCCGGCCTGGATTACCCCGGCGTGGGCCCTGAGCATGCATGGCTGCAGGAAATCGGCCGTGCCCAGTATGTGGGCATCACCGATCAGGAGGCGCTGGACGCCTTCCACTATCTGTGCCGCGCCGAAGGCATCATCCCGGCTCTCGAGTCCAGCCACGCCGTGGCCTATGCCATGAAGCTGGCCAAGACCATGCGCGCCGACCAGTCGATTCTCGTCAGCCTATCGGGCCGTGGCGACAAGGACATCGGCACCGTGGCCGACCTCTCGGGTGCCGAATATTTCGACCGCCCCTCCATGCGCGGTCTCACCGTCAAGGGCGCTCCCGGACATGATGCAGCCAAGGCTGCCGCAGGGGGCAACAAGTTATGAGCCGAATTACCGCCACTTTCAGCAAGCTCAAGGAAGAAGGCCGCAAGGCCCTGATTCCCTATGTGACTGCAGGCTTTCCATTTGCCGCCATCACCCCCTCCCTCATGCACGGCATGGTGGAAGCCGGTGCCGACGTGATCGAGCTGGGCGTGCCCTTCTCGGACCCCATGGCCGACGGCCCCACCATCCAGCGCGCGGGCGACAAAGCCATCGCCAACGGCGTGGGCCTGAGCCAGGTACTGGCCTATGTGGCCGAGTTCCGCAAAAAGGACCAGACCACGCCCGTGGTGCTGATGGGCTATGCCAACCCCGTGGAACGCTACGACCAGATCCATGGCGAGGATGCCTTCGTCAACCATGCGGCGGCTGCCGGCGTCGATGGCGTGCTGATCGTGGACTATCCGCCCGAGGAGTGCGAAGAGTTTGCAGCCAAGCTCAAGGCCCGCGACATGGACCTGATCTTCCTGCTGGCTCCCACCAGCACCGAGGAGCGCATGCAGCAGGTGGCGCGCGTGGCCAGCGGCTATGTCTACTATGTCTCGCTCAAGGGCGTGACCGGTTCGGGCGCGCTGGACACTTCGGCCGTGGAGGCCATGCTGCCGCGCATTCGCCAGCATGTCAGCGTGCCCGTGGGCGTGGGTTTCGGCATTCGCGATGCCCAGACCGCACAGACCGTGGGCCAGGTTGCCGACGCCGTCATCATCGGCAGCCGCATCATTGACCTGCTCGACAACCAGCCCCACGAGAAGATCGTTCCTTTGGCAATAGACTTTCTGCGTGGTGTGCGAAAGGCTCTCGACGCATAATGCTGCCCTGAAATCAGCCACCCCCTGAGCGGCTTCGCCGCTTCCCCCTTGAAGGGGGACGACAGCCTCGCAGCGGGGCGGCCCTTGCTCGCTGTCCCTGACCGGGATTGCGCCAGTGCCTGCGCCGCGCCGCCCTCATGGGTTGCGGGTGGCGCGCAGTGCAGTGGAAACTGAAAAGGAAATAACCATGTCCTGGCTTGAAAAACTTCTGCCTGCAAAAATCCAGCAGACCAATCCGACGGAACGCCACCAGCAGATTCCCGAAGGTCTGTGGATCAAGTGCCCCAGCTGCGAAACCGTTCTGTACAAGACCGATCTGGAAAAGAACCAGAACGTCTGCCCGACCTGCGGCCACCACCACCGCATTGGCGCGCGCGCGCGTCTGAACCATTTCCTCGACGCCGAAGGCCGCTATGAAATCGCACAGGAAGTCATTCCTGTCGACCCGCTGAAATTCAAGGACAGCCGCAAGTACCCCGAGCGTCTGAAGGAAGCGCTGGAGAACACCGGCGAGACCGATGCACTGATCGTCATGGGCGGCTCCGTCAAGAGCATCAATGTGGTCGTGGCCTGCTTCGAGTTCGACTTCATGGGCGGCTCCATGGGTTCCGTGGTCGGCGAACGCTTTGTGCGCGGCGTGGAAACCGCCATCGAGCAGAAAGTGCCTTTCATCTGCTTCACCGCCACCGGTGGTGCCCGCATGCAGGAAGGTCTGCTGTCGCTGATGCAAATGGCCAAGACCAATGCCGCGCTGACACGTCTGGCCAAGAAGGGTCTGCCCTATATCTCCGTGCTGACCGACCCGACCATGGGCGGTGTGTCCGCCGGCTTCGCCTTCGTGGGCGATATCGTGATTGCCGAGCCCAAGGCCCTGATCGGCTTTGCCGGCCCCCGCGTGATCGAAACCACCGTGCGTGTGAAACTGCCCGAAGGCTTCCAGCGCGCCGAGTTCCTGCAGGACAAAGGTGCCGTGGACATGATCGTGGACCGCCGCGAGCTGCGTGATCGCGTCTCCAGCTCTCTGGCCATGCTGCAACGCCTGCCAGCGGACGCCGTGGAATAAGCACCGGCCGACCAAAAGCAAAAAGGCTGACGCAGCATTCATCTGCGTCAGCCTTTTTTGTCAGCTTTAGCACCTCGGAACATCCAAAACACACCACACAGCAGGCTTTGGAATTGACGAGGCTCCGGGCAATACGGCTTTCCCGGCCCGGGCAGCCCCCTAGCGCACCCCGGCAATCATGGACAGGCCGCCAGCCTGCACATAGTTGAGCACCATCAGCAGCACCTGCAGGCCAATCAGGGCAATCAACGCCGAAAAGTCCACATTGCCTATCAGGGGCACCACCTTGCGGATCGGTGCCACCAGCGGATCGGCCAGACGCTGCAGCACGCCGTAGATGGGCGAATAGGGCTGCACCCAGGACAGGATGGCGTAGATCAGCAAGATGCCCATCATGCCGGACAGAATGACCTTGATCAGCCCGCACAGCGCCAGCCATGGCAGCGCCAGAACCGATCCCTTGCCACCCAGCAGCAGCCAGATCAACAGCACCTGCGCCAGCTGCAGCAGCAAGGCAGCAATCAGGCTGGATTTGTCCCAGCGGCCCTTGGCGGGAACGATCTTGCGCAACGGCATGACGATCCAGTCGCTCAACGCAAAGACCAGTTGTCCCACGGGATTGCCGAACGGCACACGCTGCGCCTGCATGTACATGCGCAGCAGGCAGGCCCCGCTGATCAACCCGACGACGACATCCAGCAGAAACAAAACGATTTCAAACAGCATGTGACCCAATTCAGAAAACAGTGAGCAACTCACCCATTCGTGGGATGATAGCCGGGCACCATGACTGATACACAAAGTCTGCATTCCCTGCCCCTGTTCCCGCTGAACACGGTGCTGTTTCCTGAAGGCCTGCTGAGCCTGCAGGTCTTCGAGGTTCGTTATCTGGACATGATCCGCAAATGCCAGCATGCCGACGCCCCTTTCGGCGTGGTTGCGCTGCAGTCGGGACAGGAGGTGCGCAAGGCCGGCGCCCAGACCGAGCGCCTGCACTCGGAGGGCGTGCTGGCCCATATCGCCCGGCTCGACTCCCCTCAGCCCGGACTGCTGCACCTGCAATGCAAGGGCGTCCAGCGCTTTCACATCCAGCGCTGCTGGCAACTGCCGCATGGCCTGTGGGTAGCCGATGTCGCCATGCTGCCCGACGACCCCAAGGTCACTGTCCCCAAGCATTTACTCAGCACCTCCTATGCACTGGCTCAGGCCTTGCTGAACCTGCACAGCCACGACCCCGACCACGCGCAACTGCCCACTCCGACGCAGATGCATGACTGCGCCTGGGTTGCCAATCGCTGGGCCGAGATGCTGCCCCTGCCGGTGCGGGTCAAGCAGCAGCTCATGACACTGGATGCCCCGCTGCTGCGACTGGAGCTGATTGCCGATGTGCTGGAGCAAAGCGGCATTACCGGATCAGGCCCACAGGAGGAAGCCTGAATTTGACTCATCCCTTTAACGGCGATGTAGAAACACTACTTTTTCGGCAGCATTCAGCTGGCTGGCTCGGCTGCAGTCTGGGCCATGGATGCGACATTCCGCAGTTCCTGCGAGCGCTTTGCCCGGTCGCTTACCGCTGACTCGGCAAAAAACTTAAAATCACCGGTTTCGGGCAGCGGCTATCCTTGCCGTGCCCCCATTCCTGGCCTCCAACCGGCGCTTGTCGCTGGCGCTCTCTTTTCATGACTGAACAAAACATCTCTTCTGCGGCAGAAAACACCGCCCCTCAGGACGAAAACAAACTCATCGCCGAGCGCCGCGAAAAACTCAAAGCCCTGCGCGAGTCTTCCAAGGCCAACGGCGGCGTTGCCTTTCCCAACGACTTCAAGCCCGAGCATCGCGCCGCAGCCCTGATCGCCGAGCACAGCGACAAGGATGCCGAAGCCCTGGACGCTGCAGCCGTCGCCGTCAGCGTGGCTGGTCGCATGATGCTCAAACGCGTGATGGGCAAGGCCAGCTTTGCCACCGTGCAGGACGCCACGGGTCGTATCCAGGCCTATGTCACCCGCGATGCCGTGGGTGAAGAGGTCTACGCCGACTTCAAGAAATGGGATCTGGGCGACATCATCTCCGTCGAAGGTCAGCTGATGAAGACCAAGACCGGCGAGCTGTCGATCAAGGCCACGAAGATCCGCCTGCTCACCAAGAGCCTGCGCCCCATGCCCGACAAGTTCCACGGCATGGCCGACCTGGAGCAGAAGGTGCGACAGCGCTATGTGGACCTGATGACCGACGAAGAAGCCCGCAAGCGCTTCGTGGCCCGCAGCAAGGCTGTGGCCGGCATCCGCGACTTCATGGTCGAACACGGCTTCCTGGAAGTCGAGACACCCATGCTGCACCCCATCCCCGGCGGTGCCAATGCCAAGCCCTTCATCACCCACCACAATGCGCTGGACCAGGAGATGTACCTGCGCATCGCGCCCGAGCTCTACCTCAAGCGCCTGATCGTCGGCGGTTTCGAGCGCGTGTTCGAGATCAACCGCAACTTCCGCAACGAAGGTATCTCGGTGCGCCACAACCCCGAGTTCACCATGATGGAGTTCTACGCGGCCTACTGGAACTACCAGGATCTGATGGACTACACCGAAAAGCTGATCCGCGACGCGGCCATGAAGGCCGTTGGCACGCTGGAGCTGAGCTATGGCGGCAAGCCCGTGGACCTGGCCAAGCCCTTTGAACGCCTGACCATCCCCGAAGCCATCGTCAAATACACCGAAGCCGGCGACAACGTGGGCAACCGCGAATGGCTGACCAATGCCCTGAAGAAGCTGGGCATGAAGGAAGACAAGGACAAGTTGTCCACCCGCACCCTGGCCAGCCTGCAGGTGCTGTACTTCGAAGAGGTGGTGGAAGATAAGCTGTGGAACCCCACCTTCATCATGGAGCATCCCACCGAGATCTCGCCGCTGGCGCGTGCCAACGACGAGCGTCCCGAAGTGACCGAGCGCTTCGAGCTCTACATCACGGGCCGCGAATTCGGCAACGGCTTCTCCGAGCTCAATGACGCCGAAGACCAGGCCGCCCGCTTCAATGCCCAGGTGGAAGCCAAGGACAGCGGCGACGACGAAGCCATGTACTTCGACCACGACTTTGTGCGCGCCCTGGAATACGGCATGCCCCCCACCGGCGGCTGCGGCATCGGTATCGACCGCTTCATGATGCTGCTGACCGACAGCGCCAGCATCCGCGACGTGATTCTGTTCCCGGCATTGCGCCGCGAGGTCTGAGAAGCGGCTGTGCGCCCGGCTCGGGCGTTGCGGAACAACATGGCCTGACGAGCCGAGGACGATCCGCGACTGAGACACCAATAGCCACCGACACAGCCAGATTGCGCACCGGCCATGATTCAAAATAGGCTGTCGCAATACTGGCTGGCTATACTGCTTGACATGCAGATTCCCCAATACTGGGCTCAGGCAAGACTACGTCATCAGACCGGCGTACGCCATGGCGTCACCGTTCAACGCTGGGGCTGGTCTGACAACAGCGAGTCCGATGCCCAGGCTCATGCTCAGCAAAGAGCACAGCAGGCACTGGAGGCGGCTCTCGCTGCCGCTGCCAAGCGCAACCTGCCCGAATACTTCGAGCGCATGGAATGGCGCACCGAATACGGGCTGGACGGCGGCACACCCATTCGCGAAGAGGTGCTGGAGCGGCGTGATGAATCCGTCATGACGCGCAACAGCTATGGCGCACACTGCCTGAATACAGAGAACGTGGCCATCGCCGATATCGACTTTCCACATCAGAAAAAGCCTGCCCGCTTCCCTGTCATTTCGTCGCTGCTGCTGGCTCTGGCCCTGCCCTGGCTGTGGATGACCCCGCTGACCTGGAGTCTCGGTGCAGCGATGTTGATGCTGCTGGTGGCCAGCATCGGCCTGGTCTTCTGGTCAGGCCTGAAGCAATGGCTGCATGCCCGCCAGACGCAGCGCAACAATGCCCGCCTGCCACCGCCTGTGGATATTGCACTGGCAAAAGTTCGGGCGTTCTCAGCCAGGCACCCGGACTGGGGCTTGCGCGTCTACGAAACGCCCAAAGGACTGCGCGTCATTGTCACCCACGCCGCACTCGCCCCCTCCTCGCCCGAGGTCCAGGGACTGTTCCAGCAACTGGAGGTTGATCCGCTCTACGCCATGCTGTGCAACCAGCAGCAGTGCTTTCGCGCCCGAGTCAGCGGCAAACCATGGCGCATGGGTCTGAACGGTCTGTCGGGCCAGGAAAGGCGCTGGCCCCTGTCTGCCGCCTCTCAGGGTGCACGCCAGCAGTGGGTGTCGGTTTATGAAACAAGATCGACGCAGTTCGCGGCCTGCCGCTTTATCGATCAACTGGGCGCGACGACGCTGTGTTCAGCGGCACAGACTTTCGTCATCTGGCACGATGAACGCAGCAAAGCGCACTCCTCTCTGGCATTGGCCTGAGCATGTCCGTGACCATTCACAAAGCCTGTTGCTTGAAACCGGCGTATAAAGTAACAATATATTTCCCAGACCATGCCTGAACTACCGATGAGTCTGACCCTGACCTTCCTCTCATGACAGCTCTGCCATCTTCTGCATCAGCTTTGTCTGCCATCGAATCCAGCGGGGCACGGTTCTCGTCACCCGATTCTGCGACGCCGTTCTCCGTACTGGTCGTCGAGGATCAGGCAGTCATGCGAGCTGCTCTGGTGACGGAACTTCGCCAGGCCGGTGTGACACAGGTGCTGGAAGCCGAAAACGGCCGCACCGCGCTGGCACTGTTTCGCAGCGAAAGACCCGATCTGGTGCTGCTGGACATCCGCCTCCCCGGCGAAGACGGCTATTGGGTCGCGCGTCAGCTGCGCGAGGCCGAGCCCGGCGAGTGGACACCCATCATCTTTCTCTCCGGCCTGGACAACGATCTGGACGTCTGGCGCGGTATTGAGGCGGGGGGCGACGACTACCTGGTCAAACCCGTCAAACCCATTGTGCTGGTCGCCAAGCTGCGCGCCATGCGCCGCCTGCTGGACATGCGCCGTCGCCTGGTCACGGTCTCTGCAGAGCTGCATCTGGCGAATCAAAAGCTCAACGAAATGGTGGAGCTCGATGCGCTCACGGGTCTGGTCAATCGTCGAGGCCTCGATCGCATGCTGCATGCCGAAATTGCTGCGGCAAGGCGCGAGAGCAGGCCGCTGACGCTGATGCTTTGCGACCTCGATCACTTCAAGCACTTCAACGATACCTACGGCCATGTCCAGGGTGACGAATGCCTCAAGCAGGTCGGGCGTCTGCTGCGCGAAGTCTGCGTGCGCCCGCGCGACATCGCCGCACGTTATGGCGGTGAAGAGTTTGCCATGATCCTGCCCAATACCCCGCGTTCCGGCTCGATGACGTTCGCACGTGCTCTCGGCCAAATGCTCAAGTTCCTCAAGATTCGCCCGCCAGGAGCCGCCGAGGATATTCCGCTGACCCTCTCCGGCGGGATTACCACCTGCATTCCCGACGAGCACACCAGCGCCGAATCCATGCTGATGCGAGCCGACGAAGCCCTGTATGCCGCCAAGTCTCAAGGGCGCAACCGCTTCTTCAGCTTCGAGATGCAGATGGACACCATAGAGCAGAGACAGATCTAGCAGTCCGCCAAGCAGCGTTGCGGCACTGCCTGCCCATTCGACACTTATCAGCTTCGCTCTCAAGAGACGCTAGGATTGGCGCATTGTCCTGTCAGCCCTTCTGGGCTGACCTCTGCCGTTTTTCTAGAGTGACTGGTTATGCGTCGTCTTCAAATGCACCTGCCCGATTGGATGCAGGACTGGCTTGAAATCCTGATTCCCGGGGTTCAGATCTTTCTCATCATCCTGGTGGCCTGGCTGATCAACTGGCTCATCAAGCGCATCATCTCGCGTGCAGGCAAGGCCTATGACCTGCCTCATGAACTGCTCATGCCGCTGCGCGGGGTGTTTCGCTGGATCATCATCGCCGCCGCCATACTGGCGATTCTGGAGCGCCTGGGCATGTCGGCTACCGTGCTCTGGACGGCTTTCACCGGCTTTGCCACCGTGGGTGCCGTTGCCTTCTTCGCAGCCTGGAGCGTGCTCTCCAATCTGTTTTGCGCGCTGCTGATCGTCACCGTCGGCCCCTTCCGTCTGGGCGACTATATCGAGGTACTCGACACTGCCGAGAAGCCTGGGGCCAAGGGCCGCGTGATCGACCTCAATATGCTCTACATCACCTTGCAGGATGACAGCGCACCGGCAGGCATGCCCAATCTGCTGCAGATTCCCAACTCACTGATCTTCCAGCGCGTCATTCGCCGCTGGAAAGGCGGCATGCCGGTGGTGACGGAGAACACGCCGGCCACCAGCCAGGAAGAAGCCTGCGCCGTGGCCATCACGACTCCTGGCGGCAGCGCCGCTGCCTCGGGCTGATATCGGCTGATACCCGGCCTCCATGCAAAAGGGCTTCCTGAGAAGCCCTTTTTTGATTTCGTCAGGGCAGACGCGGCCTGACCTTGCTGGCGGCCAGCTTGGCATTCACACGTGCCTGCTCCACATCGCCAGCGCGCGCCAGGGCCACGCCCATGCGACGCTTGACGAAACTCTCGGGCTTGCCGAAGAGGCGCAAATCGGTGCCGGGCACTGCCAGGGCTTGCTCCACACCATCAAACACCAGGCCTTCGGCATCCTGACCGCCGTAAATCACGGCACTGGCACCAGGGTTGCGCAGGCTGGCATCCACGGGCAGGCCCAGAATCGCGCGGGCATGCAACTCGAACTCGCTTTGCCATTGCGTGCACAGCGTCACCAGACCTGTGTCATGAGGACGTGGCGAGACTTCGCTGAACCAGACCTGCTCGCCCTTCACAAACAGTTCCACGCCAAACAGGCCCAGACCACCCAGGTCGTCGGTGACGGCCTTGGCAATCTGGCGCGATTTCTCGAGCGCGGCAGGATGCATGGGGTGGGGCTGCCAGCTCTCCACATAGTCGCCGGCCTGCTGGATATGGCCCACGGGGTCGCAGAAATGGGTTTCGATTTGACCATCTGCACCCTTGGCGCGCACGGTCAGCTGGGTGATTTCGTAATCGAAGTCGATAAAGCCTTCGACGATCACGCGGCCCTTGGCGACACGGCCACCGGCCATGGCGTAATCCCAGGCCTTGGCCACATCGGCCGGGCCGTCGATCTTGCTCTGGCCCTTGCCCGAGCTGCTCATCACGGGCTTGACCACGCAGGGGTAGCCGATGGCGGGCTGGCCGTCGCTGCCGTCAATCGCGGCTTGCAGCTCGACCAAGGAGTCGCAGAAACGATAAGGGCTGGTGGGCAGACCCAGGGTTTCAGCGGCCAGACGGCGAATACCTTCGCGGTCCATGGTCAGACGCGCGGCGCGGGCCGTGGGAATGCAGGTGATGACGCCTGCGGCCTCCAGCTCTTCCAGCATGGGCGTGGCAATGGCCTCTATCTCGGGCACGACCAGATCGGGCTTGAGCTCTTCGATCAGTGCCTTGAGCTGGGCCGGATCGCTCATGGTGATGGTGCGCGCATGGTGGGCCACCTGCTGGCCAGGCGCGTTTTCATAGCGGTCCACGGCAATGGTTTCCACGCCCAGGCGCTGCAGGGCAATCAGCACTTCCTTGCCCAGCTCGCCGCTGCCCAGCAGCATGACTTTGGTGGCATTGGGGGAGAGAGGGGTTCCTAGGGTGGTCATGGTTGCATCCTGCGTATATGGGGCCAAGCCCCCGATCATAGGCGAGCAGGCAAGCCTCTCGTGACTGCAGCTTGGCAATTCGGCCGCTTTCCGCGCCGAGCTATGAAGCGCATGGCGCGGCTGACTGAAGATTCAGTGCGGCATCGGCGAGTAATGCTCGATGCGGCAGGCGCCGCGATTCTTGCATTGCCCGTCCAGATAGCGAAAGCGTACCGTCACGGCAGCACCGGGACCGGGCCACTGCCTGCGCGGCAGCTCGCTTTGATAGTCCGCCGTTTCGGGTCTGAAGCTCAGCGCCGTGCCTGGCTGCGGACATTCGGCATCGCCGCTGGCTTTGGCTTCGAGCACGCGGGTCTGCAGCGCGCGGCCACCGCTTTGCTTTTCTCGCACCTGCACCTTGAGATCGCAGATCTGCCAGTCTGCAGCCTGGGCGGCAGCGGCGCAGGCGCTCAAAGCCGTCACAATCAGAATTCGGAAAAGAGTCATCTGTCTACCTGCGAGTGAGTGATGTTCATGGCCCAGCATCTCTACCAAATAGATAGCTTCAATCGCTTCAAGACAAAGGGAGTGAGGCCAATATCATGGATTTTTTCGGTGGGTATCAGTGCGTCAGACCGACAGCCTTGCCGCCACGCTGCGGAATGCTTCCCGCGTCGAATCGCATCTCCGAAGTCCAGACCGCATCGTCCCAGACCCAGGGGCTGCTGGCCTGCTCCAGACCCAGCACATGCACGCCGCTCAGGTCCTTGATGCGTTCCTTGAGCCAGTCGATCTGATCGCTGCGCACAAACACCAGGCAGGCGATCTCCCAGTCGGGCTGCGTGATGCCCAGGCCGTGCAGCTGCGACAGCAGCGGGGCATACCATTTCTCGACCCGCTCGTTGAGTCGGTTGACCAGCGCCAGCGGATAGCCGGAAGCCGATACCTCGACCACATAGACCTGGCGACGAGCCGGGCGCAATGCCACGAAGGCCGGACATTGCCAGCCATCGGCCACCTCGTACTTGGGGGCCACAAAAGTCTCACCGTTGGCCGTGAGCAGCTGCATCACGGCTTCTTCATGTCGGTCCATGCTGAATTTCTCCGGCGCGCCGAAAGTGCGCGCAGGCTCACACCTTAGCGCAGCTCAGGCCTCGCCAAAGCAAATTCCGATATCGCGCGCCATGGTCAGCAGCGGGCTGTCCAACGGCACGGTGCGCTGGGTGTTGGCCACATCGGCAATCGCCACACTGCCGATGCGGCCGTTCTGCAGCGTGACCATATGGCCCAGTTGGCCGCCCAGCACCAGTTGCGCCGCATGGTGGCCGAACTGCGTGGCCAGCACCCGGTCAAACGGCGTCGGATCGCCGCCGCGCTGCACATGCCCCAGCACCGTGGTGCGCACCTCGCTCTGGAGATGGGGTTGCAGGCGCTCGCGCAGCACATGGCCGACGCCGCCCAGACGCACGGGGTCGGGACTGTGCGCAATCCGCTCGCGCACCGTCAGGCTCTGGCCGCTTTCCTTGGCCCCCTCGCCGATGCAGATGATGGTGTAGCGCTGACGCCGCTCGCGCTCCTGACAGACCTTGATGATGGACTGCAGGTCGTAATCGATCTCGGGCAGCAAAATGATGTCGGCAGCACCGGCGATGCCGGACTCCAGCGCCAGCCAGCCCGCGTGGCGGCCCATGGTCTCCACGATCATCACGCGGTGGTGACTCATGGCCGTGCTCTCGATGCGGCGCAGGCTTTCGGTCACCGTGGCCACGGCCGTGTCGAAGCCGAAGCTGCGCTCGCAGTTGGCAATGTCGTTATCGATGGTCTTGGGCACGCCCACGCATTGCAGTCCCACCTGCGCCAGGCCATGGGCCAGACTCATGGTGCCGTCGCCGCCGATGGCGACCACTACATCCAGTGCCAGCGCCTTGACATTGCGCCCCACCTGGGCCAGCGTGGCCGCATCGCGCAACGGGTTGGCGCTGTTGCTGGTGCCCAGGATGGTGCCGCCGATATGCAGAATTCCGCTGACCTCGTCCCAGCTCAGCGCTCTGACGCGCGGACTTGCATCCATCAACCCTTCAAAGCCGTCGGCAATGCCCAGTACCTCGCACTGGCCATGGTTGATCAGGGACTTGGTGACCGCACGGATCACCGCATTGAGGCCGGGGCAGTCGCCGCCACCGGTCAGCACACCAACGCGCATGGGCTCGTTCTCCAAAGATTCTCGAATGCACATCATCCCACGAGAAAGTCGCTGCCAGAGCCTCCCATGCCTGCACCGTGGTTGAGACTGCTTGTCCCCGAACCTGCCTGCCTCAGCGGCTCCCGGGCAGGTCGGCCTCCCGGATCCCTTGCTGCGGCTGCAGCAGCCAGCGGGCCGTGTGGAACTCCGTCACACTGTCGCGGTGCGCCACCGAGACCAGCGCCCCGCCCCTGTCCTGCACCAGTTGCACCAGCCGGCTGTAGATCTGCGCTTCGGCGGCATTGTCCAGCGCGCTCGTGGCCTCGTCCGCAAACACCCAGGCCGGACGCTTGAGCAAGACCCGCGCCACGGACAGCCGCTGCTGCTCGCCTCCCGACAGGCTGCTGTTCCAGGCCGCCTGGCTGTCCAGCCGCTCCTGCAGCTGCGGCAGCTGCGCTTCGCGCAAGACCTGTTTGAGCTCAGCGTCGCTGTAGCTTGCCGCCGGCTCCGGATAGGCCAGGGCATCGCGCAGGCTGCCGTCGGGAAAATAAGGGCGCTGAGGAATGAACATTGCGTCCAGAGGCCGCTCCACCCGACCTCGCGCATAGGGCCAGATACCAGCAAACGCCCGCAGCAAGGTGGACTTGCCGCTGCCCGAAGGCCCGCTGATCAACAGCCTCTGGCCCGGGCATATCTGCAGCCTGGCGCCCGCCACGATGGGGCTTCCTGCGGGCAGGGATACATCGAGATTCCGGGTCTGCAACTGGTTCGACGCTGCAAGCTGAACGCCGACCGGATGCTCCTCCTGCTCGCGCAGGCTCTCGTCGAAACCGGCCAGGCGCGCAGTCGTGGCCCTCCAGGCAGCGATATCGGAGTAGTTGTTGACGATCCAGCTCAGCGAGTCCTGCACCTGATTGAAGGCCGAGCCTATCTGCATGAGCTGACCCAGCTGGATGGCGCCGCTGAAAAAACGCGGTGCCGCAATGATGAAGGGAAAGACCACGGCTGCCTGGCCGAAGAAATTGGTAAACCAACCCAGACTCTTCTGCTTCTTGATCAGGTCCAGATAGTTGCCCAGGGCGTCGCCGAAACGCAGGCCGATCTGAGCACCCTCCACGCGCTCGCCACCGTCCAGGGCGATCGCCTCGGCATGCTCGCGCACGCGGATCATGTGATGGCGGAAGTTGGCCTCCAGTTGCTGCTGGCGGTTGTTGAGTCGGACCTGGGGCTTGCCGATCCAGAAGGTGATCGCGCTGCCGACCAGACAATACAGCACGGCCATCCAGACCATGAAACCGGAAATCTGCAGCTGCCCGCCGCCGAACATGGCCGGCAAACTGACATCGACGACGGAGCTCAGGCTCCACAGAATGCCGACGAAGCTCACAAAGGTGACGACCGCATTCAGCAGCCCCATGGACAGCGACACGGTATAGGTGGTGAACAGATTCAAGTCCTCCTGAATCCGCTGATCGGGGTTGTCGGGGGCCTTGGCATTGCCGTCCACGCCATAGCGCCCCAGCTCCAGCCGGTAGAACGCCTTGGCCGACAGCCAGCGCTGCAACATGTGCTCGGTCAGCCAGCGCCGCCAGTTGAGCTGCAGCAACTGCGTCAGATAGAACTTGTAGACCGCGATGACGATGTACACCAGGGCCAGCCAGAGAAAGCGCCATAGCTGCTGCCAGAACACCTCGGCCTGCTTGTTCTGCAATGCGTCATAGAACACCCGGTTCCATTCATTGATCTGCACCAGCATGAACACCGCGGCGAGATTGAGGCCCACGATGGCGGCCAGCAGCCCCCAGGCCTTCCATTTCTCCTCGGACTGAAAATAGGGCCGGGTCAGCGAAAAGGCCTGGCGCAGCACGCCCGACCGGTTTTTGCGGGACTCAGGTCCCGGGCTCTTGGAAGTCATGCAGGCTTTCGGTGATTCATGAACCGCTGGCGCCACGGCGATGCCGCTGCCAGGCTTCTGAGCACACCCTAAGCCGGCTAACTGAGGCCAGACTTAAATTCCGGCAGCCGACCTGCCCAGCCTTCGAAAGGCATAAAAAAATCCGCTGCCCTTGCGTCAAAGGCAGCGGATGGCGGGGCCGGCTCAGTGCCGCCTAGGGCAGCAGATCCAGCGCCTGCAGATAGGCTGGCTGGCGCATCAGGTCGTCCCAGGCCTGGGGTTCGGTGTCGGGCAGCAGCGAGACACGGCGCGATTCGGAGTCGATATCGGGCACCCAGCGACCGTCGCGCAGCGCGGCATCCATGCCGTCCAGCAACTCGTCCACATGCTCGCCCAGACCCAGGCTCTGGTTGCACAGCAGCACCATGTCGCAGCCCGCATTCAGGGCCGTCAACGCGGCATCGGTGTAGCTGATGAGTGCGCCGTCGATGCGGCGCGCGCCCTCCATGCTCAGATCGTCGCTGAAGATGGCTCCGTCATAGCGCAGACGGGCGCGCAGAATGTCCTTGAGCCATTTCTCGCTGAAGCCCGCCGGGCGCTTGTCCACCTTGGGGTAGATCACATGGGCGGGCATGACGGCCGTGAGCACGCTGGACAGCCAGGGATAGGGAGCGGCGTCTTCGTCGAGGATGGCCGTCAGGCTGCGCTTGTCGACGGGAATGTCCACATGCGAGTCGGCCTTCACAAAGCCGTGACCGGGAAAATGCTTGCCGCAGTTGCCCATGCCGGCCTGCAGCAGACCCTGCATCAGGCTCCTGGCCAGTGTGGCCACCACGCGCGGGTCGCGGTGAAAGCTGCGGTCACCGATGACCGAGGACTCGCCATAGTCCAGATCCAGCACGGGCGTGAAGCTGAAATCCACACCGCAGGCACGCAGCTCCGTGCCCAACACATAGCCGGCAGCCGTGGCGGCGTTCATGGCCCGCATGGCGCCGCTGCCTTCGCGGTACTTGTTACCTTTGCCGCTGCGCACGCCGTCATCCATCCACATCTCGCCAAAGGCGCGCATCGGCGGTAGATGCGTGAAGCCATCGGTGCGAAAGCGCTGCACGCGGCCGCCTTCGTGGTCCACGCTGATCAGCAGATCGGGCTTGACGGCCTTGATATCGGCGCACAGCTGGACCAGCGCGCTGCGGTCCTCCCAGTTGCGCTTGAAGAGAATGATGCCGCCCACCAGAGGATGGGCCAGGCGCGCGCGGTCCACATCAGTCAGCGATGTGCCGGCAATATCAATGATCAGAGGTGCATGCATGCTCATGACTTTAAAATTTCCATAGCTGTCAGCGCCTATGTATCAGGCACCAGAGGCTGATTTCACTCTTTTCTTTCGACGACACAAAAGCTGGCCGCGTAGTCGGACTCGTCGGTGACGGACAGGTGCGCCGTCAGATTGTTTTTCTCGAACCATTCCTTGAGTTCGCCATGCAGACGAATCGCAGGCTGGCCGCTGGGCAGTTTGATGACTTCGCAATGACGCCAGGTCATGGGCATGACCATGCCCATTCCCACGGCCTTGCTGAACGCCTCCTTGGCCGAGAAGCGCGTGGCCATATAGCGGATGCCGCGTTCGGGCCAGCGCTCGCTGCGTGCCTTCCAGGTTGCCAGCTCGCCATCGGCCAGAATCTTGCGGGCAAAGCGCTCGCCATGCTTTTCCAGGCTTGCGCGTATGCGGCGCACATCGCAGATATCGGTGCCGATGCCGTAAATCATCCATGGCTCCTTTAGAAAGAAAAAGACCTTAAACGCTTACCTACAAAGCGCCGGCAGCTATCTTTTCAGGAATTTTTACCTGCCATGCCGGTGTCGATGCAGGCCTGATAGGCCTTGACGGTCTCGGCATAGCCCAGCTCCAGCGCATCGGCAATCAGCGCATGGCCGATGGAGACTTCGGCCAGACCGGGCACCCGGGCCACAAAGGCGGCCAGATTGTCGCGATTGAGGTCATGGCCGGCATTGATGCCCAGGCCCGCATCCAGCGCGGCCTGCGCGGCCCTGGCATAGGTCTGCAGCTGCTGCTCCTGCTCGGACTTGCCCCAGTTGGCAGCAAAAGGCTCGGTGTAGAGCTCCACGCGATCGGCACCGACGGCCTTGGCCGCCGCCATCTGCTCGGGAACGGGGTCCATGAACAGGCTCACGCGCACGCCCAGGGCCTTGCACTCGGCAATCAGCGGCTTGAGGCGTTCGGCATCCTGGGGAAAGCTCCAGCCATGGTCACTGGTGAACTGGTCTTCGCTGTCGGGCACGAAGGTGGCCTGATGCGGACGCGTCTGGCGAATGAAGTCCATCAGATTCTGCGTGGGATTGCCCTCGATATTGAACTCAGCGCCAGGCCAGCTCTTGAGCAGCTCGTGCAGCTCGAAGACATCCTGAGCGCGGATATGACGCTCATCGGGACGCGGGTGGATGGTGATGCCCTGCGCTCCGGCCTCCAGGCAGATCTGCGCCGCACGCGTCACCGAGGGAATGCCCAGATGGCGGGTATTGCGCAGCAGCGCCACCTTGTTGACATTGACCGAAAGCGCGGTGCGAGGGGAGGCAGGGGTATTCATAGCGATTGCAGATCCATCATCAGCTGGCGGGTGCGCAGCATGGTTGAGCCGCAATGGTATTGCAGAAGATGGCGCAATTGCGGCTTCAGGGCCTGGGCCACCTCCGGCTCGGCCAGCGCGTTCAGGGTTCTCGGAAATGGCTGCTCGGCCTGCAGCGCCAGCTCTATGGCTTGCCACTGCTGGCCTCTCAACGCCGCGCGCTCGTAGCCGGCGGCCTGGCGCAGGCCGCCGTCGGCCACCAGGGTGTAACGCAAAACACTGTTGAGCTGGCTGAGCGTTGCGCTTTCCTGCCTCAGATCGGGCAGATGGCCGAGTTCGCGCAGCAGCACCAGCTCGAAGGCGCGCAGCACGGGTTCGATGGCCTCGGTCGTGCCGCCATGCTGGCCAGCCAGCACGCGCACCACACCGGCATAGATATCGAACAGCGCCGTATAAGGGTCATCGCGCGCCAGCAGGCGCAGCAGCAACTCGTTCAGATACATGCCCGACCACAGCGCATCGCCCTGGGGCATGACATGGCCGCCCACCCATTCCGCCCCCTTCAGGCTATGAATCTCGGCATTGCCCTCTGCTCCCAGCGTGTAGCTGAGCTTGAGCGGCTGCAGCGGCAGCAGCACGGGGCGAAAGTTGGAGGTATGGCGCTTGACGCCCTTGGCCGCAAGCGCCACGCGCCCGCGATGGCGCGTGAACACCTCCAGGATCAGGCTGGATTCGCTCCAGTCGTACTGGTGCAGGATGTATGCGGGCTCGTCGCCGACGCGTTTGGCGCTAGCCATGACTTGCTCCGTACCACAACAAAAATGTGAAGGGGGCGGTTTTGCCGCCGGGCCGCCCCAAGGCAAAACCCGGCCTAAGCCGGGTCAGGACCCCCTCGGGGGGCAGCGAGCACACGCAGTGAGCAAGCGTGGGGGTCAAAAAATTTTACTCGTAGCCGAAGGATTTGACCCGGGCCTCGTCGTCGGCCCAGCCGGACTTGACCTTGACCCAGACTTCGAGGAACACCTTGGCATTGAGCAGCTTTTCGAGCTCCTGACGGGTTTCGGTGGAGATGCGCTTGAGGCGCTCGCCGCCCTGGCCGATCACCATGGCCTTGTGACCGTCGCGCTCGACCACGATGGTGGCTGCAATGCGCATGAAGCGACCGAACTTGGGACTCGGCTCCTCCTCGAACTTGTCGATGACCACCGTCGAGGTATAGGGCAACTCGTCGCCCGTGAAGCGGAACAGCTTCTCGCGCAGAGTCTCGGAAGCCAGGAATTTCTCGCTGCGGTCGGTCAGTTCGTCCTCGCCGTAGAACCAGGGCTGCTGCGGCAGGTATTTGGCGCAGATGCCATACATGCGCTCGATATCCTTTTTGTTCTTGGCCGACATGGGCACGAACTCGGCAAAAGGATGGCGCTCCTGCATATCGCGCAGCCAGGGGGCGATCTCGGCACGGCGACCCACGGTGTCGAGCTTGTTGGCGATCAAGAGCGTGGGAATGCCGGGCTTGAACAGGCTCAGCACCTTGGCATCGGCCAGCGTGAAGCTGCCCGCCTCCACCACGAACAGGATCAGGTCCACATCGCCGATGGCGCCCATCACGGTCTTGTTGAGCGACTTGTTCAGGGCAGTGGAATGCTTGGTCTGGAAACCGGGGGTATCGACAAAGACGAATTGGGTCTCGTCCTTGGTGCGGATGCCGGTGATGCGGTGGCGCGTGGTCTGGGCCTTGCGCGACGTGATGGAGATCTTCTGGCCCACCAGCGCGTTCATCAGCGTGGACTTGCCCACATTGGGCTTGCCGACGATGGCGATCAGGCCGCAGCGCTGCTCTTCGGGCGCGTAGACGCGCGCCGGAGCCTCTTCCTCCTGATCGCGGATGGCAGTCGGCGTGCTGCCGGGCTTGGCAGCGGCCAGCATGGCGCTGATGTAGTCCAGGCTGGGGTCGCTGATATCGGTAGTCACAGACTTGGGGCCTTTCTGGCCCTTGGCTTTTTCTGCACCTGCGGTGCCCGCTATCTTTTTCTTAGCAGCATCGGTCATGGATTTTTGGCTTTCACTTTTTCCAGCAAGGCAGCGGCGGCTGCCTGCTCGCCCATGCGACGGGATGCTCCCGAGCCCTGGGCGCTGATATTCCATTCGGCAATCGTGCACTCGACCTTGAAGGTCTGCTTGTGCGCCGCGCCACTGATTTCCACCACATGGTATTGCGGCAGCTTCATGCGCTTGCCCTGTAGCAATTCCTGCAGTGCGGTCTTGGGGTCTTTGTCGGCCGCACGCATATGGGGGTTGATGTCCACGCCCTCGAAGAGGTGGTGGACGACTTTCTCGCCTGCGGCAAAGCCGGCATCGAGGTAGACGGCACCGATCAGCGCCTCCACGGCATCAGCCAGGATGGAGGGACGCTGCTTGCCGCCGGACTTGGCCTCACCTTCGCCCAGGCGCAGCAGATCGGGCAGCTGCAGCTTCAGCGCAATCTTGTGCAGCGTGCCTTCCTTGACGAGATTGGCCCGAACACGCGAGAGATCGCCTTCGGGCATAGAGGCCAGCTTGGCATAAAGCAAGCTGGAGATGGCCAGACTGAGCACCGAGTCGCCCAGAAACTCCAGTCGCTCGTTGTTGTCGGCCGAAAAGCTGCGGTGCGTGATGGCACGCTGCAGCAGCGCCGGGTTGGCAAATTGATGTTGCAGCCTTTGCTGCAGAGCGACTAGAGCAGGTTCCACCTGAAAGGTCTATTTCTTGAAACGGTAAACAAGGTAGGCAGGGCCTGCCAGATGAATCTCACGGGAATACTCGAAGCCCACGACGATCTTGTCGTTGACCTTGGTCACGTTCAGATCGTTGCCGGAGATGGACTTGAAATCATCAATGGAGGCCGAACGATCGAAGCTGGCCTTGACTTCGGCAACGGTACTGCCTTCAGCGGCGGCCTTGTTGGCCGCCTTGGTGATGGCCTGGTACTCCAGGAAGACGGGCACCGATTGTGCGCCAATTGCGGCAACTGCCACGATGATGGCCACGAGAAACACCAGGCCGATAAAGGACAGACCACGCTGCCTGGAGCGCAATGCCAGATTTTTCATGCTTTTCCCCTCTCAAGCCGGGCATGTTTCTGCCCGTGTATCCCAGAAAAATGACGAAACGATTGCCGGTGCTCAGTGGAAACGGCCGATACGGCTCAGGTCACCAAAGTTCATCCAGACAAAAAAGGCCTTGCCCACGATGTTCTGGTCGGGCACAAAACCCCAGTAGCGCGAGTCCAGCGAGTTGTCGCGGTTGTCGCCCATCATGAAGTAATGGCCCTCGGGCACCTTGCAGGTCACGCCTTCCACGCTGTAGCGGCAGTTTTCCTTGAAGTCGAAATTGCTCGCCCCCTGGATGAAGGCCGGCACATCGTTGTTGACGATGGCACGGTGCGGCTGCTCGCCCAGAGTTTCCTCGAACTGCTTGAAGTAACGCATCACGTCACGGTCCAGAAAGTCCGGCAGCTCACGGGTGGGCAGCTCCTTGCCGTTGATGCTCAGGCGCTTGTTGATATAGGCCACCTCATCGCCGGGCACGCCCACCACACGCTTGATGTAGTCCAGCGTGGGCTGGGGCGGGTAGCGGAACACCATCACATCGCCGCGCTGGGGCTTGTTGCCTTCGGTGATCTTCTTGTTGATCACGGGCAGGCGGATGCCGTAGGTGAACTTGTTGACCAGGATCAGGTCGCCCACCATCAGCGTCGGAATCATGGAGCCCGAGGGAATCTTGAACGGCTCGAACAGAAAGGAGCGCAGCACGAAGACGATGGCGATCACCGGGAACAGACCGGCGGTCCAATCCAGCCACCAGGGTTGCATGAGGATGCGACCTTTGGCGTCTTCGGAGACTTCGATGTCGGTCTTGGCAATGCCCATGCGATCCAGCTCGGCGCGGCGCTCGACCGCGGCCTGCTCCAGCGCAGCCGCAGCCGCGCGGCGTCGAGGCCAGAAGTAAAAGCGCTCGGCCAGCCAGTACACCCCGGTCACCACGGTTGCCAGAAACAGCAGCAGTGCGAAGTTGCCCTCGATGGAGCCGGTGTACCAGGCCGCGATATAGCCTACAAAGGCCGCCAGGATGGCGGCCGTGATCCACTGCATGACTTGCATCAATCCTCCACTTGCAGAATGGCCAGGAAGGCTTCCTGCGGCACTTCCACCGAACCGATCTGCTTCATACGCTTCTTGCCGGCCTTCTGCTTTTCGAGCAGCTTGCGCTTACGCGTGATGTCGCCGCCATAGCACTTGGCCAGCACGTTCTTGCGCATGGCCTTGACGGTCTCGCGCGCAATGATGTTGGCGCCGATCGCGGCCTGAATGGCCACATCGAACATCTGGCGGCTGATGATCTCGCGCATCTTGGCCACCACGGCACGGCCGCGGTAAACGGACTGCGAACGGTGCACGATGATGGACAGGGCGTCGACCTTTTCGCCATTGAGCAGAATGTCGACCTTCACCACGTCGGAAGCGCGATATTCCTTGAACTCATAGTCCATGGAGGCGTAGCCTCGCGAGACGCTCTTGAGCTTGTCGAAGAAGTCCAGCACGATTTCGCCCAGCGGCATCTCGTAGGTCAGCATGACCTGACGGCCGTGGTATTGCATATTCATCTGCACGCCACGCTTCTGGTTGGCCAGCGTCATCACCGGACCCACATAGTCTTGCGGCATGTAGAGGTGCACGGTCACGATGGGCTCGCGGATCTCCTGGATGCGGCCGATGTCGGGCATCTTGGAAGGATTTTCCACATCGATCAGCTCGCCATCGCCCTTGATCACCTGGTAGACCACGCTGGGTGCCGTGGTGATCAGGTCCTGGTCGAACTCGCGCTCCAGGCGCTCCTGCACGATTTCCATGTGCAGCAGGCCCAGAAAGCCGCAGCGGAAGCCAAAGCCCAGAGCTTGCGAGACTTCGGGCTCGAACTGCAACGCCGCATCGTTGAGCTGCAGCTTTTCCAGCGCATCACGCAACTGGTCGTATTCAGAGGCTTCGGTGGGGTACAGACCCGCGAAAACCTGGGGCTTGACTTCCTTGAAGCCCGGCAGAGGCTTCTCGGCAGGACCCAGGTTGTTGGGCAGCTTTTTTTCCAGCGTGATGGTGTCACCGACCTTGGCGGCCTTCAGCTCCTTGATGCCGGCAATGATGTAACCCACCTCGCCGGCCCTGAGCATGTCGCGCGGCTGGTTGGCCGGGGTGAACACGCCGATGTTGTTGGCTTCGTAGGCAGCGCCGCTGGCCATCATCTTGAAGCGCTCGTTCTTCTTGAGCTCGCCATCGACCACGCGCACCAGCATCACGACGCCCACATAGGGGTCGAACCAGCTGTCCACGATCATGGCACGCAGCGGGCCATCGGGATTGCCCTTGGGGGCCGGCACCTTGGCCACGATAGCTTCCAGGATCTCGTCGATGCCCATGCCGGTCTTGGCCGAGCAGGGAATGGCATCGCTGGCATCGATACCGATCACGTCCTCGATCTCGGCCTTGGCGTTCTCGGGATCGGCCTGGGGCAGGTCCATCTTGTTGAGGACGGCGAATACCTCCACGCCCAGGTCCAGCGCGGTGTAGCAGTTGGCCACGGTCTGGGCTTCCACGCCCTGGGAGGCATCGACCACCAGCAGGCCGCCTTCGCAGGCCGACAGCGAGCGCGAGACTTCGTAGGAAAAGTCCACGTGGCCAGGGGTGTCGATCAGGTTCAGGTTGTAGACCTTGCCGTCCTTGGCCTTGTACTGCAGGGCAGCGGTCTGGGCCTTGATGGTGATGCCGCGCTCTTTCTCGATGTCCATCGAGTCCAGCACCTGGGCTTCCATATCGCGGTCGGCAAGGCCTCCGCAGCGCTGGATCAGGCGGTCCGCCAGAGTGGACTTGCCATGGTCAATATGCGCAATGATGGAGAAATTACGGATGTGATTCATCAACGAGAAAGACAGCTTTGGAATTGAAAAAAGTGGCCTGCAGCAGCAAGAAAAAAGGGCGCGTCCCTCAAGCGGCGCGCCCTTAACCAACAATCTCTGGCAACTGCGATAGTTGGGACTTTATTGTAGGCAAAACTGGCCGCAAGCCAAGACCCAGCAAGGCTTGACAAGTTTCGGTTTGTGATTTTCGAATTCATTTATCAACAAATTATCCACAAACCAGAAAACACCGTTTAGCCATCAGCAGCCGGAGATTGCAAAGGCTTTTGCACCGCTTGAAAACCGCCTGTCAGCGTGATTTTTTGCGTCCAACCACCATGCATTTGCGTGGGATTCTACCCAATGGCATAGGGGCACTGACAGGCTGAGGGCTTGTTGTCATTTCAGATCACGAAATGGCAACAAGCCCATGCAGGCTTTTCGCCACATTTATTTGGCAGGGCGAATCAGCACATACTGCGCCCAGTCACCACGGCGCACCAGCACATTGACGGGCTTGGACTTGTCGGCCTTGGCCCAGGCGGCCTCGAAGCTCTTGAGATCGGAGACTTCCGCATTCGCCAATTGCAGAATCACATCGCCTTCACGCAGGCCGGCGCGGGCTGCCGCATCCACCGCAGCCGACACGCGCACGCCGCCCTTGATGGCCAGCTCCTTCTTCTGTGCAGACGTCAGCTCGCTCAGCGTCAGGCCCAGAGCCTTGTTCTCCAGCGTACCGGATGGAGTCTTGCCTGCACCACTGTTGCCTGCCTTGGTCTTGGCAGATTCGTCGGAAGGTACTTCGGCAATCACCATGCTCAGCTCCTTGAGCTTGCCGCGGCGCAGCACGGTAATGGTGCTCTTGGTGCCGGGCTTGGTATTGCCCACGAGACGCGGCAGATCGGAGACCTTCTCGATGGCCTTGCCATCGAACTTGGTGATCACGTCGCCCGCCTCCACACCGGCCTTGGCCGCGGGAGAGTCCGGCTCGACGGCCGACACCAGAGCGCCTTCTGGCTTGCCAAGGCCGATGGACTCTGCCACGTCCTTGGTCACGGGGCCGATCTGCACGCCGATACGACCGCGCGTGACCTTGCCGGTGGCACGCAGCTGATCGCTGACACGGATCGCTTCATCCACGGGAATTGCAAAGCTGATGCCCATGAAGCCGCCCGAGCGCGAGTAGATCTGGCTGTTGATCCCCACCACCTCGCCACGCATATTGATCAGCGGGCCGCCCGAGTTGCCGGGGTTGATGGCCACATCGGTCTGAATGAAGGGCAGATAGTCACCGGTATCGCGCTGCTTGGCAGAGACAATGCCGGCTGTGACCGAATTTTCGAGTCCGAAGGGCGAGCCAATCGCCATGACCCACTCGCCCACGCGCAGCTTGCTCACATCGCCGATCTTGACTGCGGGAAGCCCTTTGGCATCGATCTTGACCACAGCCACATCGGTGCGCTTGTCCGCGCCGACTATTTTTGCCTTGAACTCGCGCTTGTCGGTCAGCGTGACAATGACTTCATCGGCACCATCGACCACATGGGCATTGGTCATCACATAGCCGTCAGCCGTGAGGATGAAGCCCGATCCCACGCCACGCGGCTGCTCTTCCTCGGACTGACCGCCCTTGGGCGAGCGCTGACGCGGCACATTGGGCACGGGAAGGCCGAAGCGGCGGAAGAACTCTAGCATGTCTTCATCCATGCCCAGAGCTTCGGCGCTGTTGTTCGAGACCTTCTCCAGCGTACGGATGTTGACCACCGAAGGCCCGACCTGATCGACAAGATCCGTGAAGTCCGGCAGCCCGCGCGCCGTTGCAGCACTTTGGGCATGAGCAGCTGTAACCGGCAGCATGCCTCCTGCGGCCAGGGCCGCGATCGCCATCGAACTGGCAATGGCTGTAGCCGAAACACGGGATTTGAGCGTCATCCAGGATGGTGTGCGCATCGTTTTTATTCCTTGTTCGAGTCGTCGGACAGAACGGGTCGCCAAATCAGACCCATGAGAGAAAACAGGTGAGAGCATTGAAGCGCATTCTGGCAAAAGCCGCCATCAACTGAAAGCGCTCCAGCCCGTGAAATCGGGCACAGATCAAACAGTATCTGTACCCAACAGATCCTAAATCAATAGCTTCGCACGCAAGCTGCATAAAGCTTAGACCTGAAAACCATGCGTTTCAGGCCTAAGACTGCTGTGCGCAGAAGCATCAATGGCGGGTAGCCGTGGCAAAGCTTGCATTGCGCAAAAAGCTGGCAGGCATCTGCAGATTGGGCGCGCTGCTTTGCTGAGGGTGAGAAGCCAACAACTCGTCCAGACGCGGATCGCGCAGCATCACGGTCTGGCCGTTGGGGCCAGCAACTGCCACCACGGTGGAAGACTGGGCTTCCGAACCCAGGGGCATGGCCGTCTCTTCACCGCCCGAAACGGGCTGGCTCAATCCTAGCGATGCGGCAGGCGCGGCGGCCACCACGGCATTCGGGCTGAGAGCAGCGAGCTGCGCCCCACCCTGGCGGCCGTACAGCCCCCCCGAACCGGCGAGCATGACCCCCCAGCCAACGGCGGCCACGGCAGCAACCGAGGCAAAGCCGGCTGCCATTTTCCAGCGAAAGACCGATGCATTGGCCGCCTGACGGGCAGGCAGGCTGACCACGGTTGCGCCATTGCCCAGCGCCTGCCCACGTTCCTCGGCAGCTGTGATCTGCTCCAAACCGCCCAAGCTCAATGAACTGGCCGCATCTGCGGTCACACCGGGCAGATGAATGCCACGGATCGGCTCACGCTCCATATGGGCGCGCACGCCGCTCAAAATATCGTGCTGACTGTGATGGGCCAGCTCCGGAGAACGCAGCACATCGCCAATCAGGTGGTACATGGCCCAGGACTGCTGGCCTTCGTCGCTTTCCGCATAGGAGAGCACGGCCTGCATCTGGACCGAGGAAGCCTCGCCATCCACCAGTGCCGACAACTGTTCCTGCTTGATCAGATCGTCATTCATGAAGTTCACCTGCTCGTCTTGCCTGTACTACCAACGCTTTCCACCCTGGCGCTCCAGTAAGGGCTTGACCCTGGCCGAAATCGCCTCGCGTGCCCGAAAGATGCGCGAGCGCACCGTGCCTATGGGGCAGTCCATCGCCTGCGCGATTTCCTCATAGCTGAGCCCCTCGATTTCGCGCAACGTGACCGCCTGACGCAAATCCTCGGGCAAAGCCTCCATGGCGGCGTTGACGGCTTCGGCAATTTCACGCGCCGCCAACACTGTTTCCGGGGTTTCCTGAGTCGTTAGTTCCTGTCTGTGAACAGAAGTTTCATCCTCATCGTCCCCAGTGTGTAACGCGCTCTCGGTCATCACCGGCGAGCGATGCATTTCCATCAAGGCCTTCTTGGCCGTATTGACGGCAATGCGGTACAGCCAGGTGTAGAACTGGGCCTCGCCGCGGAACTGGTGCAAGGCCTTGTAGGCGCGGATGAAGGTTTCCTGCGTGATGTCAGGCACCAGATCGACATCGCGCACCATGCGGCCCACCAGACGTTCGATGCGACGCTGGTACTTGATGACCAGAAGCTCAAAAGCCCGTGTGTCGCCAGCATTGGCTCGTTCGACCAAAGCCAGATCGCTGTCGGCAGAGGGAGTGGGAAAATCGGGAGGTGTCATGAAAGGCCAAGCGGCGTGCTGCCATAACCGGCGAGGGCCTAGCCCTGCTCTGCCAGCGGCACGATGGAGGAATATACCGCACGCCGCAAGTCTCCCCATTGCTCGGGGCTGTGTCGTTGAGACAGGAAAATCCATAGCAGCTTGCGCCTGCCGCCCTTGGTCCTGAACACCAGAACATCCGAAACACTGAGCCAAAGCCAGTGGCCAGCATCAAGCCCCACCGCCAGCCGCACAGGCAGTGACCGAGCGGTTGACAGGTTTTCGGCTTCCAGCAACCAGTGCTCGCCATTCCAGAGCAGACGTCCTTGCGGCCAGTTGCGCCACTGTCCGCAAAGCAGCACTGCGGCCAGGATCAAGGCCGGCAAAGCCAGCAGCACCTGCAACCAGCCCGACTGGACTTGCAGGCACCAGACCAGCAGAGCCATCAGCAAGACCATCCCGGTCAGCAGCAGCAGTCCTCCGGCGCAGCCAGGCCGGACAAAGACATAGGCAACTGCTGGAGCATGGTAGCGAGCACTCATGGGCCGACCATGTGCGAAAACCCGGCTGCAGCAAAGCTAGGGAAAGCACGATCAAGCCGCACATAGAACAAAGCCCGCAAGGCCAGGGCCTGTGCGGGCTGTGCAGAAGCTGCTCGAAGCGACTTAGACGCGCTTGAAGACCAGCGTGCCGTTGGTGCCACCGAAACCGAAGTTGTTCTTCACGGCAACTTCCAGCTTGGCGTCACGCGCCGTATTGGCGCAATAGTCCAGATCGCACTCGGGATCCTGGTTGATCAGATTGATGGTCGGAGGAATCTTCTGGTCGTGCAGCGCCATCACGGTGAAAACGCTCTCGATACCACCAGCACCACCCAGCAGGTGACCCGTCATGGACTTGGTCGAGCTGACCACCAGATTCTTCTTCGCAAACTCGCCCATGGCCGCCTTGATGGCATTGGATTCATTCGCATCGCCCAGAGGCGTGGAAGTGCCGTGCGCATTCAGGTAGTTGACCTGATCCTGGTTCACACCGGCATTGCGCAAAGCGTTGAGCATGGCACGGCGAGGGCCGTCCATATTGGGTGCGGTCATGTGACCGGCGTCGGCACTCATGCCAAAGCCTGCCAGCTCCGCGTAAATCTTGGCGCCGCGGGCCTTGGCGTGTTCGTACTCTTCGAGCACCAGCACACCAGCACCTTCGCCGAGCACAAAGCCGTCACGGTCCTTGTCCCAGGGGCGCGATGCAGCCTTGGGGTCGTCGTTGCGCGTTGACAGCGCACGCATGGCAGCAAAGCCGCCCACACCCAGAGGCGAAACAGTGGCTTCCGTGCCACCGGCCACGACGATGTCTGCATCGCCGTATTCGATCATGCGTCCGGCTTCGCCGATGCAGTGCAGGCCTGTGGTGCAGGCTGTCACTATCGACAGATTCGGCCCCTTGAAGCCAAATCGCATGGACACATGCCCTGCCACCATATTGATGATGGAAGCAGGCACGAAGAACGGCGTGATGCGGCGAGGACCGCGGGCAGCCAGTTCTGCGTGAGTGTTCTCGATCAGCGGCAGGCCGCCAATGCCCGAGCCGATCACGCAGGCAATGCGTGTGGCCAGGTCTTCGGACAGGGCTTCACCTGTGGGCAGGCCTGCGTCCAGAACGGCTTGCTCCGCAGCCGCGATGCCGTAATGAATGAAGCTATCCATGGAGCGCGCATCCTTGGCGCTCATGTATTTCTCCACATCAAATCCCTTGACCTCACCTGCAATCTTGCAGGAGAAGTTCGACGCATCGAACTTGGTGATGAGGTCAATACCGGACTGGCCGGCCAAAAGATTGGCCCAGGCTTCGCCCACCGTGTTACCCACGGGGGAGATGCAGCCCAGACCGGTCACGACAACGCGACGACGGCTCATGCGTTCAAACCTTTAACTGATCGCTGAAAAAAGACCTTAGGCCTTTTGGTGGGTATTGGCGTAGTCGATGGCGTTTTGCACCGTCGTGATCTTCTCTGCGTCTTCGTCAGGGATCTCGATGCCGAATTCATCTTCCAGGGCCATCACCAGTTCCACTGTGTCCAGGGAGTCAGCGCCCAGGTCAGCCACGAAGGCCTTTTCGTTGGTCACTTGGGACTCTTCAACGCCGAGTTGTTCGGCAATGATTTTTTTGACACGTGCTTCGATATCGCTCATGGTTTCCCTCAGGGGGTTGTGAATGAACCCGCGATTCTAGCCGTTTCGGGAGAAGCCCCCTTGGCGGCTGGCCGTCGCGAGGAAACGGCCACTGAACTTGCAAAAGTGTTCAGCTTCTGGCAGCAAGTGCGGCAAACACCGCGCAAACTGCCGAAATTTCTTACATGTACATGCCGCCGTTGACGTGCAGTTCCTGCCCCGTCACATAGCCGGCACCGGCAGAAGCCAGATAGGCCACGGCATGCGCGATGTCGCTGGGCTGACCCAGATCACCCATGGCGATCTGTGCCTTGAGCGCAGCCTTTTGCGCCTCTGGCAGATCTGCCGTCATGTCCGTGGCGATGAAGCCCGGAGCTACACAGTTCACGGTGATGCCGCGACTGCCCAGCTCCTTGGCCAGAGCACGGGTCATGCCAGCCACGCCAGCCTTGGCGGCAGCGTAATTGGCCTGACCGGCATTGCCCGAGGCACCAACCACGCTGGTGATGCTGATGATGCGACCGAAACGCTGCTTCATCATGGGACGAATAGCCGCACGGCTGACTCGGAAAACAGCCTTCAGATTGGTGTCGGTGACGGCATCCCAGTCGTCATCCTTCATGCGCATGGCCAGGGTGTCGCGCGTGATACCGGCATTGTTGACCAGCACATGCAGGCCGCCGTCGTTCTTGACGATGGAGTCGATCAGGGCATCCACGGCAGCGCCGTCGGTCACGTTCAGCGTGACACCACGGCCGCCGAAGGCGGACAGCGCCTGGCTGATCTTTTCGGCACCAGCATCCGATGTGGCCGTGCCAATCACTTGATAGCCCTTGGAGGCCAGCTCCTGCGCGATGGCGGCACCAATGCCACGGGTGGCACCGGTGACCAGGGCAACCTGGGGCTTGGTCTGGTTATCAGTCATGCGAGCAATTCTTTCACGTCAGCCAGGGTGGCTGTATCAAACAGGGGAACACCCGTCAGGTCGGCGTCAATACGCTTGACCATGCCGGCCAGCACCTTGCCGGGTCCACATTCCACGATATGGGTCACGCCGCGAGCCTTGATGGCCTGCACGCACTCCACCCAGCGCACCGGACCAAAGGCCTGACGATACAGGGCATCGCGAATCGCATCAGCGTCCGTCTGGACGGTGACGTCGATATTGTTGATGACGGGAATCAGGGGAGTAGCCAGCGTCAGCTCGGCCAGCGCGGCCTTGAGCTTTTCTGCAGCAGGCTTCATCAGGCTGGAGTGAAAAGGTGCGGAGACCGGCAGAGGCAGGGCGCGCTTGGCACCGGCCGCCTTGACCGCTTCACAGGCCCTCTCCACGGCCAGCTTGCTGCCGGCGATCACTGTCTGACCGGGATCGTTGAAGTTCACGGCTTCCACCACTTCAGCACCGCCCAGCTGAGCCGTCACTTCGGCGCAGACCGCCTTGACCTTTTCGGCATCCAGGGCCAGCACGGCCGCCATGCCACCCGTGCCAACGGGCACGGCATCCTGCATGGCCGCGGCACGCAGACGCACCAGCGGAGCGGCCTGAGCCAGCGTCAGCACGCCGGAAGCGACCAGCGCCGAGTATTCACCCAGGGAGTGACCGGCCACCGCATCCGGCAGTGCACCGCCTTCTGCCTGCCAGACACGCCAGGCCGCAACACCGGCAACCAGCATCACGGGCTGGGTATTGGTGGTCAGCGCCAGAGCTTCCTTCGGGCCTTGCTTGATCAGCAGACCCACATCCTCGCCCAGAGCCTCGGAGGCTTCGGCCACGGTCTGAGCCACGACGGGATGATCCCCCCAGCCATCCAGCATGCCCACGGACTGCGAACCCTGGCCAGGAAATACAAATGCGAATTTCTTCATATTTCTTAGTATAAAAATTGCCTGAAACGCTTATTTATATAGCGTCTACAGCTACATCTTGAGGAGCACCGCACCCCAGGTGAAGCCACCGCCTACCCCTTCGAGCAGCACGGTCTGGCCTTTTTTGACCTGTCCGCTGCGCACGCCATGATCGAGTGCCAGAGGAATCGAAGCCGCCGAGGTGTTGCCATGCTGATCGACGGTCACCACCACCTTGTCCATGGACAGCTTGAGCTTGCGCGCCGTGCTTTGCATGATGCGGATATTGGCCTGGTGCGGGATCAGCCAATCGATGTCGGCATCCGTCAGACCCGCTTTTTCCAGCGCGGAGCGAGCCGCCTTGTCCAGCACGCTCACTGCCAGCTTGAAGACAGCCTGACCGTCCATCTTGAGCAAGGGATCGCCCAGCACATTGCCGCCGGAGACATTGCCCGGTACGCAGAGAATGCCCACATGGCTGCCATCGGCATGCAGCTCGGTAGCCAGAATGCCAGGCTCGTCGGAAGCCTCCAGCACCACGGCGCCTGCGCCATCACCGAACAGCACGCAGGTCGTGCGGTCGTTGAAATCCAGGATACGGCTGAAGACTTCGGAGCCCACCACCAGCACGCGCTTGGCAGCGCCGGTCTGGATCATGGAATCGGCCACCGTCAGGGCATAGACGAAACCGCTGCACACGGCCTGCACATCGAAGGCCGGGCAGCCATTGCTGATGCCCAGCTTGTGCTGCAGGATGGCGGCCGTCGAGGGAAACACCATGTCCGGAGTGGACGTGGCGACAATGATCAGATCGATGTCCGAAGCCTCGATGCCTGCGGCCTCGATGGCCTTGCGGCTGGCCTCAAGAGCCAGGTCGCTGCTGGTCACATCGGGCTCGGCGAAGTGGCGGGCACGAATGCCGGTGCGTTCGACGATCCACTCGTCCGAGGTTTCCAGGCCGCGCTGAGCCAGCTCGGCTGCGAGGTCGTTATTGGTCAGGCGGCGGGGCGGCAGGTAACTGCCGGTGCCAATGATGCGTGCGTAGCGTCTCATGTCTTCTATCAGGGCGCCGAAGTTCCAGATTCCGTCTGTGCTGCCAGCAGCAAAGGTGCGGCAGCAGCAATACGGCTGCGGACACGGTCAAGCAGGTTGTTGCGTGCCGCATCATACGCGCGGTTCAAAGCATGCTCGAATGCCATTGCATCAGCCGAGCCATGGCTTTTGAAGACCAGCCCGCGCAGACCCAGCAAGGCAGCGCCGTTGTAACGACGATGATCAACACGCTTCATAAGCGCAGATAGCACCGGATAGGCAATGATGGCAGCAATCTTGGTGAAGATGTTGCGCTTGAACTCTTCCTTGAGAATCCCCGAGATCATCGAGGCAACCCCCTCGGTGGTCTTGAGTGCAACGTTACCAACGAAACCATCACACACGACAATGTCCACCACACCCTTGAAGGTGTCATTACCTTCCACATTTCCGTAGAAATTGAGGTTGCCCGCATCGCCTGCAGTGCGCAGCAGCTCGCCGGCACGCTTGATGACTTCGCTGCCCTTGATCAGCTCTTCACCGATATTGAGCAGGCCGACACTGGGCGCCTCCGTATTCTTGAGCGCAGACACCAGGGCCGAGCCCATGACCGCAAACTGCAGCAGATGTTCTGCCGTGCAGTCCACATTGGCCCCCAGATCCAGCATGGTGGTGTCACTGCCCTTGGCGTTGGGCAAACCAAAGGCAATCGCGGGACGATCGATGCCATCCAGAGTCTTGAGCAGATAGCGCGAGATTGCCATCAGCGCCCCGGTATTGCCCGCCGACACTGCAGCCTGAGCCGCACCATTCTTGACCTGCTGCACGGCCACGCGCATGGACGAGTCCTTTTTCTTGCGCAGAGCTATTTCCACGGGATCATCCATGCTCACCACCTCCGTGGCGGGAACAAGGGTCACGCGTTCATGCTTGAAGTCGGCCAACTCCTCGGCCTTGCCGACCAGCAGCAGATGCGCATCGGGGTGTGAATTCAGAAACTGACGGCACGCGGCCAGCGTGACGCGGGGGCCATGATCGCCCCCCATGCAGTCAACAGCCAAATTAATCATGGGCGACTGACAAATCCAATTAGGCTTGGGATGATGAATTGAAGGATCCGAGGACCACAACAGAAGCTATTTGCAAAACCAGCATTGAGATTTTGCAGCCATGCCCGTCATGACAGGCTTTGCAAATATCTCCCATAAAAACAAAAGCCTGTTGCTACAAAAAAATGTAGCAACAGGCTTTGCGAATGCAGTCGTCGCTTAGGCTTCGGACTTGTTCTTCAGCACTTGACGGCCACGGTACACGCCGTTGGGGCTGATGTGGTGGCGCAGGTGTGTCTCGCCGGTAGTGGCTTCGACAGCGATGCCAGGCACATTCAGTGCGTTGTGCGAACGGTGCATGCCGCGCTTGGAGGGAGACTTCTTGTTTTGCTGAACAGCCATGATGGCTCCTGTGTATCTTGAAAGGGTTGGTAACACGACTCACACAGCAAGACCGGGCAAAAAACTCTGCCTTTCGACGCCCCCACCGATAGTGAGAGTGCGCCCTTGTCCGTGCAAGTCCTAAAAAAACGCGATCAGCCCATTAAAGACACGAGGGGGTTTCGCGCGAAGCTCACGATTATAGCGCAAACGCTTTTCGCGGCCCAGGCAAAATCAAATCCCCACCGTGCCATGGGATGGATCAGTCGGCAGACTTGCCTACATTGAGAGATTGCAGCACGGCAAAAGGGTTTTCCTTTTGCTCGTTGGCCTGCTCGAAGGCGTCATCGCTGACCTCCAGCTTGACGGGTACCGGACAGACCTCATGGCGAGGCACTACAGGCACTTCCATCAGCAACTCGTCCTCGACCAACTCCAGCAGATTGAACTCGCTGCTCAATGCCAGCACATCCTCATCGCTGTCGTCATCTTCCAGTTCTGCCGTCGCTTCGTCCGGAACGAAGCGAAATGACCGATCCACATAAAGGGGAATATCGGCCTCGGTCAGGCAGCGCTGGCAGGTCAGCGGCAAAGCCACCTCGGCGCTCAGGTGCAGCCACACATGGCCGCTGCCACCTTTTTGCTCCACCAGCTCGCCTTCGGCTTCCCAGCGCACCAGAGGCTGCTCGCCGGTAATCGCCAACGCATCGGCCGCCAGACGCTTGAAGTCCGACAATGGTGCCTGACCATGCAAATGACCTTCAGCCTGCGCGAAAGCACGCACATCCAGCCGGGTCGCAGAAAAATCCTTGCTCATGCAGCCAGTGTAAGAGAATCCCGCAATGCCCGACTTATTGATTGCCGGACGACTTGAGCGTCCATTGATTCTTGGCTCCACCTCGCGCTACCGCCGTGAGCTGCTCAGCCGCCTGCAACTGCCGTTCGAGACGGTGTCTCCTGAAGTGGATGAAACCCCGCTCAGCGGCGAAACACCCCACGACCTGAGTTTGCGTCTGGCCATAGCCAAGGCACAGGCCGTGGCCCGGTTGCACCCCGGCGCCATCGTGATCGGCTCCGACCAGGTGCCCGAGCTCGATGGCCAGCCCCTGTCCAAGCCCGGCACCCACGAGCGCGCCACCGAACAGCTGCGCCAGATGAGCGGCCGCCAGATGAATTTCCACACCGGCGTCTGCGTGAGCTGTACCGAAACCGGCTTCACGGAATCCAGCGTGGTCACGGTGCAAGTGCGCTTTCGTGAACTGAGCAATGTCGAGATCGAGCGCTATCTGCGCGCCGAGCAACCCTATGACTGCGCAGGCTCGGCCAAGAGCGAAGGCCTGGGCATCGCCCTGCTGGATGCCATCGTCAGCGACGACCCCACGGCACTGATAGGCCTGCCGCTGATCCGCACCTGCCAGTTGCTGCGTGCCGCAGGAGTGGTTCTGCCATGAGCGAAACACCGAAAAGCAAAGCAGGCACCCTTTATCTGGTACCCGCTCCACTCGATTTCGGCTGCGAAAGCCAGACCGCATTGACCGAGGTGCTGCCCGAGGGCACGCTGCGCCGCGCCGCCTCTCTGACTCACTGGATCAGCGAAAACGCCAAGACCGCACGCGCCTATCTCAAGCGCATCGACGCCTTGTTCCCGCTGACTGCTCCGTTGCAGGCCCAGAACATTGCCGAGCTGCCCCGCGAAGCCCACAAAAAAGGCGACCATGGCAACAAGGGCGCGGCCGTCTTCGACCCCAAGCCCCTGCTGGCAGCGGCCCTGGCCGGACAGGACATGGGTTTGATCAGCGAGGCGGGCATGCCCGCCGTGGCCGACCCCGGCAGCTCCATCGTGCGTGCCGCCCATGATCTGGGCATTCGCGTCGTGCCGCTGACGGGACCGGTGTCGCTGCTGCTGGGCCTGGCGGCCAGCGGCCTCAATGGCCAGAACTTCGCCTTTGTCGGCTATGTGCCTCAGGATGGAGCCGAGCGCACGGCCCGCATCAAGGAGCTGGAGAGCCTGGCCCTGCGCCAAGGCCAGACCCAGCAGTTCATCGAGACGCCTTACCGCAATGCCTCCCTCTGGCAGGCGCTGCTGCAAACCTTGCAACCGAATACCAGGCTGGCCCTGGCCAGCGGATTGACGCTGGAGACAGCACGCATTGAAAGCCATCTGGTGCGCGAATGGCGCCAGCGCAATACCCCGCCCGACAACCGAACACCGGTGGTGTTCGCCATAGGCCGCTGAGCACCTGAAATCAAAAAAAGCCTGCGGCATTGGCCGCAGGCTTTTTTGATAGCTACCAGCGCTTATCTGGCAAAGGGTTCGCGGCTTTTTAATGCCTTATCAGCGAATGCTGGGCACCAGGCCACGCATGGCTTTGACCGAGCCCTCGCCGATGGCGGCGCCAAAGCGCTTGGCCAGGCGCTCGGCCACGTTGTCGCGGCGGGTGTAGTCTATGACTTCCTCGGCCTTGACCACCTCACGCGCCACATAGTCGAGGCTGCCCAGCTTGTCGGCCAGACCCAGCTCCACGGCCTGCTGTCCAGTCCAGAACAGTCCGCTGAACATTTCGGGGGTCTCATGCAGGCGGTCGCCACGACCAGCCTTGACCACGCCGATGAACTGCTGGTGAATCTGCTCCAGCATCTGCAGCGCAAATTCCTTTTGCTGCGCCGACATGGGGCTGAACGGATCGAGAAAGCCCTTGTTCTCACCGGCCGTCAGCAGGCGGCGCTCCACGCCGACCTTGTCCATCACGCCCGTAAAGCCAAAGCCGTCCATGAGCACGCCGATGCTACCCACGATGCTGGCCTTGTCGACGAAGATCTCATCGGCCGCCGCCGCAATGTAGTAGGCCGCCGAGGCGCAGGATTCCTCGACCACCGCATACAAAGGCTTGTTGTACTTGGCCTTGAGACGCGTCATCTCGTCGTTGATGATGCCGGCCTGCACGGGGCTGCCGCCGGGCGAGTTGATCAGCAGCACCACGGCGCGCGAGCCCGAATCTTCAAAGGCGCTGCGCATGGCAGCCACCACGAATTCGGCACTGGCGTCCGCTCCCGAGGCGATCTCGCCCTTGATCTCCACCACCGCGGTATGGGGCGAGGTGCTGGTCTTGGTGGCCGTATCCTTGAAGAACACCGCCCACATCACCAGCAGCACCACCACGGACCACAGCAGACGGCTGAAAAAGCGCCAGCGCCTTGCCGCCCGCTGCTCCTTGATGGAGGCGAACACCAGCTTTTCCAGCACATCGCGCTCCCAGCCCCCGTTCCCAGAGGCCTTGGCCGCAGCGGCGGGCGCCTCAGCGGACGCAGCAGACGCCTTGGACCAGAGGTCCGCGCCCGGCGTCACATGCGACTGGGAATCATGGTTGTCAGGAGTACTCATCTCAAAACTTCAGAGGTTTCAGGTGTGGCCCAGTATGCCAGCGCACCAAGCCGCCGCTTTCGCTCAAGGCGATTTTTACCAACCCACCGCGGCAAGGACCGCCTGCACAGGCGCCGCTGTCAGGTTCGTAGGCAGCTCCGTGGGTAGAACACAACAGCCAGCGACCGGAATCGTCAAAAAACTGACCTTCCTGGTAGTCCATTTCCATGGGGATATGGCTGCAGCGATTCAGATAGGCATGAACCTGCCCCTGGTAGCGGATGGCAAACGCGCGGCTGCTCTGACCGGCATACAGCACATCAAAGCTCACCGCCCGGCCGCCGTCGACCAGATCCGCACTGGCGCACAGCTCCACGGCATCTGTCATATCTGGCTTCACGCGTTGGCCAGCAGCCAGGCCCGCAGCTGCATCGCGGAATCGGCCACGAACAGCGGATTGAACTGGGCGAAGCCGTCGGGAGCATGGGCGCCATAGGAAACCCCCACACAGGCACAGCCGGCATTCTGTGCCATCTGCAAATCGTGCGTGGTGTCGCCAATCATCAGCGTTCGCTCGGGCTCCACGCCGAATTCGGCCATCAGCTCGTGCAACATCAGCGGACTGGGCTTGCCAGCGGTCTCGTCGGCCGTGCGCGAACCGTCGAACAATCCCTTGAGCTGCGGGTCCTGCAGCGCATGGTTGAGCCCCATGCGGCTCTTGCCCGTGGCCACGCTCAGCCAGTGGCCGCGCTCGCGCAGCTCGGCAAGCAGCGGCAGTATGCCGTCAAACACGCAGATATCGTCCTGATGCTTGAAGAAGTGAAAGCGATAGCGATTGGCCAGCTCAGGATATTTTTCGGGCGGCACATCGGGTGCCGCGCGGGCCAGGGCCGGCATCAACGCCATGCCGATCACATAGGCAGCCTGCTCGTCGCTGGGCACGGTGCCGCCCACATCACGCACAGCCTCCTGGATGCTGCGACTGATGATGGCCGTGGAGTCCGCCACCGTGCCATCCCAGTCGAATGCAATCAGATCGAAGCGGCGTGGTCGCCGGGCGCTATGGTTTTCAGTAGTCATGAAGCCTAGTCAGTTCACAAAGTCCGCCAGCTCAGGCGGCAGCTCGGCACGCAGTTCGACACGCTCGCCGCTGGCGGGATGATTGAACTGTAGCCGCCAGGCGTGCAGAAACATGCGCTTGAGACCCTGCTTTTGCACACGACGGTTGAGATCAAAATCACCATATTTGTCATCGCCCACGATGGGATGCCCCTGCGAGGACAGATGCACGCGGATCTGGTGGGTGCGACCTGTCTTGATGGTCACCTCCAGCAGACTCATCGCAGGCAGCCCCTGCAGGGGACGCGGCTCGATCAGCTTTCTGACCTTGACCAGGGTGATGGAACGCATTCCATCCGGGTCATCGGCCGTGGTCACGCGCACACGGCGCTCGCCATCGGCCTGCAGATACTTGTGCAGCGGCAGATCGATGACCTTCTTGTTGGCCGGCCAGGCACCTTGCACCAATGCCAGATAGGTCTTGCCGGTCTCGCGCTCGCGAAACTGGTCCTGCAGATTGATGAGTGCCGAACGCTTTTTGGCCACCAGCAAAATGCCCGAGGTTTCGCGATCCAGCCGGTGCACCAGCTCAAGAAACTTGGCATCGGGACGCGCCTGGCGCAGTTGCTCGATGACGCCAAAGCTCACGCCCGAGCCTCCATGCACGGCCACGCCGGCAGGCTTGGACAATGCAATCATGTGTTCGTCATCCAACAGGGCGGGAAAGTCCTTAGCCGGTGCCGGGCGCTCCGCTTTTTCAGCCACTTTGTCGGAAATCCGGACCGGGGGAAGGCGCACCACGTCGCCGGGCTGAACCCGGGTCTCGGCGCTCACGCGCCCCTTGTTGATGCGCACCTCACCACTGCGGATGATGCGGTAGACATGGGTCTTGGGCACCCCCTTGAGGTGGCGCATGAGAAAGTTGTCGAGTCGCTGTCCGGCGGAGTCTTCATCGACCTCGATCAGCCGTACCGAGGCCGCGGCCGTATTCTGGGACCGGTCCTGTGCCGGTTTGCCCTCTATAATGTGTTTCACCTGTGCCGAGCTTAGTTGTAAGTGATTGATTCGCATGGAGTTTAGTCCAAACAATCATTTCCCACCGCACAGGCAGGTCGATGCCCGCCAGTTTTGCACACGCAAATTGCAGTCAAGATGAGCTGCAGCAGCCTGTGAGAGCCTGGCAAAGGCTGACGAATTGAAACACTGATACGGAATCTCATACCGTGCAGTTGTCCAGGCAAAAGCAGCCTGCAACTGTCGGTTCTCTCAACGAGCATGTGGATCTTTTGGACATTGCTGATCAACCTCTGGGGCAAGGCACGGCCGGCCCCCGGGACGAGTCATGTCTCGAAGAAACCACCCACCTCCCTAGCACGCGCGTCGGCTTCTTTTGTACCCCGTCTGCATGCGCGTCCTCTCCCGCTCGTCCCCCGGCCTGTACCTCCGCTACTGACTTGAGATCAGGCCAGTAGCGCCGTCCTGTACCGCCCCAGATTCCTCATCCGTTTCAACTCGTTCGTCTGGCATCACGGCTCCTGTTGAGCCTGTCTTTGATTACCAGTCAAAGGTGCGTTGGTCTATGACCAACGTGCCTCATAAAACGAATAAAGGAAACGCATCATGAAACGGATGCTGATTAACGCGACGCAGTCCGAAGAACGCCGCCTGGCCATTGTGGACGGCCAGAAGCTGCTGGACTACGAGATCGAGATCGAAGGTCGCGAACAACGCAAGGGCAATATCTACAAGGCCGTCGTGACCCGCGTCGAGCCATCTCTAGAAGCCTGCTTTGTGGACTACGGCGAAGACCGCCACGGCTTTCTGCCCTTCAAGGAAATCTCCAAGCAATACTTTGCCGAAGGCGTCTCGCCCAGCCAGGCCCGCATCAACGACGTGATCCGCGAAGGTCAGGAGCTGATCGTCCAGGTCGAGAAGGAAGAGCGCGGCAACAAGGGTGCAGCCCTGACCACCTTCATCTCGCTGGCCGGCCGCTATGTGGTGCTGATGCCCAACAACCCCCGTGGCGGTGGCGTTTCGCGCCGCATCGAGGGCGAGGACCGCGCCGAGCTCAAGGAGGCCATGGACCAGCTCGAGTACCCCAAGGGCATGTCCATCATTGCACGCACTGCCGGCATCGGCCGTTCGGCCCCCGAGCTGCAGTGGGACCTGAACTACCTGCTCAAGCTGTGGAGCGCCATCGACGGCGCCGCCAAGGCCTCCAAGGGCGCCTTCCTGATCTATCAGGAATCCAGCCTGGTGATCCGCGCCATCCGCGACTATTTCAACAATGACATCGGCGACATCCTGATCGACACCGATGACATCTACGAACAGGCCCAGCAGTTCATGGCACATGTGATGCCCGAGCACGCTGCCCGCGTCAAGCGCTACCGCGACGACGCCCCCCTGTTCTCGCGCTTCCAGATCGAGCACCAGATCGAGTCCGCCTATTCGCGCACCGTGACCCTGCCCTCGGGCGGCGCCATCGTGATCGACCATACCGAAGCCCTGGTCTCCGTGGACGTGAACTCGGCCCGCGCCATCAAGGGCGGCGATATCGAGGAAACCGCGACCCGCACCAACCTCGAGGCAGCCGACGAAGTGGCGCGCCAGATGCGCCTGCGCGACCTGGGCGGCCTGATCGTGATCGACTTCATCGACATGGAAGAGGCCAAGAACCGCCGCGAAGTGGAAAACCGCCTGCGCGATGCCCTGCGCCAGGACCGCGCCCGCGTGCAGTTCGGCACCATCAGCAAGTTCGGCCTGATGGAAATGAGCCGCCAGCGCCTCAAGCCCGCTTTGTCCGAGGGCGCCCACATCAACTGCCCACGCTGCGGCGGCTCCGGCCACATCCGCGACACGGAAAGCTCGGCGCTGCAGATTCTGCGCATCATCCAGGAAGAGTCCATGAAGGACAACACGGCCGCCGTGCACTGCCAGGTGCCCGTGGAAGTGGCGTCCTTCCTGCTCAACGAGAAGCGTAGCGAAATCACCAAGATCGAGCTCAAGCAGCGCGTCAACGTGATCATGGTGCCCAACAAGTCCATGGACACGCCGCACTACAAGCTCGAGCGTCTCAAGCACGACGACTCGCGCCTGGAATCCATGGAAGCCAGCTACAAGCTGGCCGACGAGCCCGAAGAGGTGACCACGGTCACACGCCGCTCGCAGGAGCCCACCAACAAGCAGACTCCCGTCATCAAGGGAGTGCTGCCCGATGCTCCCGCGCCGATTGCCGAGCCTCGCCCACCGCGCCAGCCTCGCGCTGCCGCTGCGACGCCCGCTCCCGCTGCGGCCCGCCCCGTGGTGCGCGAGCAAGGCTTCTTTGCCTGGCTCAAGAATCTGTTCGGCTTTGGCGCACCGGCTCCCGTGGCAGCGCCCGCTCCCGTGGCCGAGGCTCCCGCTCCTGCCGCCCGTGAAGGCAGCCGCGACGGCCGCCGAAGCGAAGGCCGTGGCGGCGACCGCAACCGCCGTGGCGGTGACCGCAATGAGCGCAGCGACCGCAACAGCGCAGAGCGCAATGGCAGCGAACGCGGCGACCGCAACAACCGCCGCAATGCCCAGGGTCGTGACGAGCAGCAACGCAACGAGCGTCCCGAACAGCAACAGCGTCAGGACCGTCCCGAGCGCGGCAACCGCCGCGGCGGCGAACGCAACGAGCGTCGCGACGAGCGCCAGCCCCAGGTGGCAGAAGCTGCTCTGAACGGCGAAGAGTTCAACGCAGCTCCCAAGCCCGAGCGCAACCGCCAGGAACGCGGTGAGCGTACAGAACGCAATGAGCGCGGTGAACGCGGTGAAGGCCGCCGCGAGCGTCAGAATCGCAACGCCGATGCCCAGCCCGCCATGCAGGCCGTGGCCGACGAAGTGGTGCTGAACACCGCCCAGGTCGACGCTGCGGATGCGCAGGCACAGGATGGAGCGCAAGGCGATCCCGCACGCGAGCCCCGTCAGCGCCGTTCGCGTGACCGCTACGGCCGTGACCGCCGCGACCGTGCACCGCGCGATGCCCAGGCAGAAGGCCAGGCTGCAGAGCAGGCTGCCGAAGCCCAGGCCCCGGTCGAAGTGCCTGCCGCAGACGCTGGCGAGCAGCCGGCACGCCGCAGCTACTTTGATGCTGTTGCGCCTCAGGCTCAGGCAGAGCAAGCGCCTGTTGCTGCAGAAGTGCAGGCACCCGTGGTTGCAGAAGCCGTGGTGGCAGCGGTCGCCCCTGTGGCAGAACTCTCTCAGCCCGTGCAAGCAGAACCTGCTGCTACCGCAGAGCCTCAGGCTGCCGCCGTGGAGCCTGTGGCTGAAACCGAGGCTCCTGCTCCAGCAGTCGCAACGCCCAAAGCTCAGAGCTATGCGCTGCCGATTGCCGAGCTGCAGGCCCTGGCAACCGCATCGGGTCTGGAATGGATCAACTCCGATGCCGAAAAGATCGCCGCCGTCCAGGCTGCGATTGCCGCCGAGCCCAAGCCCGTGCGCATTCCGCGCGAGCGCCCGCCCGTGGTGGTGCTCGACGAAGGCCCGCTGATTCTGGTCGAGACCCGCAAGGATCTGAGCCTGATGCAGCTGCCGTTCGAGAAGGAAGAACAGGCTGCAGGCGTCAACGCCTAAGCAGACTGCCTTCCGGCATCACAGGGCCAAGGGGACTGTCCACTTCGGTGGATGGGGCCTTGGCCCTTTTTCATGCGCCCTTTCTTTGATTGAGTGAACGTCAAGCCATGTTGTTTCTGATCTCTCCGGCCAAATCGCTGGACTATGAAAGCCCTGTTTCCGCCGAGTTGCCGCACACGCTGCCGGTTTTCAAAAAGCAGCCCCTGGAACTGATCGAAGTGCTGCGCGAGAAATCGCCCCAGCAGATTTCCGAGCTCATGAGCATCAGCGACAAGCTGGCCGTACTCAATGTGGGCCGCTACGAAGCGTTCAGTTCCAAGTTCACCACCAGGAACTCGCGCCAGGCCGTGCTGGCCTTCAATGGCGATGTCTACGAAGGCCTGGATGCCGCCAGCCTCAAGCCCAGGGAGCTGGACTGGGCCCAGGAGCATGTCGTGATCCTTAGCGGCCTCTACGGCGTGCTGCGCCCGCTGGATCTGCTGCAGCCCTACCGCCTGGAGATGGGCACCCGGCTGGAAAACGCCAAGGGCAGCAACCTCTATCAGTTCTGGGGAACCCAGATTGCCGACTACCTGAACGAACGCAGTGCTGCGCAAGCCGAGCACGGTGACGCCCAGGCCGAGCGCATTGTCGTCAACCTGGCGTCTCAGGAATACTTCAAGGCCGTGGATCTCAAGGCGCTCAAGGCCCCCGTGGTCGAATGCGTTTTCGAGGACTTCAAGGGCGGCAAGTACAAGATCATCAGCTTCCATGCCAAGCGCGCACGCGGACTGATGGTGCGCTGGGCCGTACAGCACAAGGCCAGGAAGGTGGCCGACCTGCGCAAGTTCGACCTGGAAGGCTATGCGCTGGCCGAGCAGGCCAGCACGCCCGGCAAGCTGGTGTTCCGCCGCAAGCTGCAAGACTGACGCTGCGCATTGAAATCGGCATCAGTGCACACTAGCATTGTCGACATGAGCACCTCCACCCAAGACGAGTTCGTCACACCTCCCGGCCTGACACCCGAGCTGATGCAATGGGTGCGCGCGCAAAGCGCCTCCGGCGTGCCGCTGCCATCGCTGCTGCAGTCCATGCGCAAGGCTGGCTGGGCCGAGCATCTGGCGCGCCGCGCGCTGGCCCTGCCCGAAGAGGGTGAACTGCCCCTGCCTTTCGCAGCAGCCCGGCCCGACACCGAAGTGGCAGTGCAGGTCCATGAGTCAGGCGTTCCCGAGCCCGATCTGCTGACCGATCCCTGCTGCGTCCATGCCGGCGATCGCGATGTCCATGTCCTGATGAGCGTGCGCCACCCGCGCGTGGTGGTGTTCGGCAATCTGCTCTCCGACGAGGAGTGCGATGCCATCATCGCAGCTGCCCGCCCGCGCATGCAGCGCTCGCTGACCGTGGACAACCAGAGCGGTGGCGAGGCCGTCAACGACGACCGCACCAGCAATGGCATGTTCTTCCAGCGCGGCGAGAACGAGCTCATCAGCCTTGTCGAGCAGCGCATTGCGCGTCTGCTGAACTGGCCGCTGGAAAACGGCGAGGGCATGCAGGTGCTGCACTACCGCCCAGGCGCCGAATACAAGCCGCATTACGATTACTTCGCCCCCAACGAGCCCGGCACGCCGACCATACTCAAGCGTGGCGGCCAGCGTGTGGGAACCCTGGTCATGTATCTCAACGAGCCCGCGCGCGGCGGCGCAACCACCTTTCCCGATGTAGGGCTGCAGGTCGTTCCGCGCCGTGGCAATGCCGTATTCTTCAGCTATAACCGGCCCGACCCGGCCACCAAGACCCTGCACGGCGGCGCTCCCGTGCTGGAAGGCGAAAAATGGATTGCCACCAAGTGGCTGCGCGAACGAGAGTTCAAGTAAAAACAGGCTCCAACCCTTACTCACAAAGCGCCAGCAGCTATCTTTTTTACTGCTGGCTATTTTGTTTTTGAATCATGCACACCCCTGAACAATCGCAGCTGGGCAAAAGCTCGGCCTATGTGGACCAGTACGACGCGTCCCTGCTCTTCCCCCTGCCACGCCTGACCAAGCGCGAGGAAATCGGCGCCGCCATCAACCCGCCGTTCTTTGGCGCCGATCTGTGGACCTCATTCGAAGTTTCCTGGCTCAATCTGCGCGGCAAGCCCCAGGTCGCGCTGGCGCATTTCACCATCCCCTGCGAAACGCCCAATCTGATCGAGAGCAAGTCCTTCAAGCTGTATCTGAACAGCTTCAACAACACCCGCTTTGCCGATGCCAGCGAGGTGCTGGCGCGCCTGCGCACCGATCTGTCCGAAGCAACCTGGCGCGGCAGCCAAACCCAGGGCAGCGTGGGCGTGCGGCTGTTGCAGGCAGATCAGTTCGATGCCCAGCAAGTGCATGAGCTGGACGGTCTGCTGCTGGACCGCCTCGATGTGGAGTGCACCCGGTACACCCCGGCTCCCGAGCTGCTGCGCGCCAACCACGACGAAGCCCCCGTCAACGAAACCCTGGTCAGCAATCTGCTCAAGAGCAACTGCCTGGTCACCGGCCAGCCCGACTGGGGCAGCGTGCAGATTCAATACAGCGGTGCGCAGATCGAGCAGGAAGGTCTGCTGCAGTACCTGGTGAGCTTTCGCAACCACAACGAATTCCACGAGCAGTGCGTGGAGCGCATCTTCATGGACATCTGGACCCGCTGCAAACCCATCAAGCTGGCCGTCTACGCCCGCTACACACGCCGCGGCGGCCTGGACATCAACCCTTTCCGTACCAGCCACCCGGGTGCACTGCCCGCCAATGTGCGCACCGCCCGCCAGTAACAGCAGCACCGACTCAATCAGGGGCAGCAAACAAGGGCCGCCCCGCAGCAAAGCTGCCGTCCCCCCCGGAGGGAAGCCGCAGAGTGGCTCAAGGGAATCAACTCTTCCATGGGCAGTCATCCTGTCCCAGCAAAGCCTCGGCATAGCGCAGATCCTGAATGCGCAGCCACAGCCCGTTCATGCCCTGGCGCAGAGGCTCAACGGCAGCACGCTGCCAGGTCTGCGCCACCACGAGCTGACGCGCCGCTGCGGGCTCCGACTGGGGCTTGTGAACCGCGCTGGCCTCGCCCTGCAGCGCCGCTTCGTCAGGCAAGGGCAGATCCTGCCAATGCAGGCCCTGGGCATCCCAGCCCTGTAGCACCGGCATGCGCGCCTTGAGCGTCAGCGTGCGCACTTCCTTTTCCACGGGGTTGAGCCAGTGCAGCTGCCATTGACCCAGTTCGCCATAGCGTGTCTCCACGGGCTCCAGCAAGGCCCAGCCTTCGCCTGAAGGATGAGGACAGGCGCAAGGCCCAACACCGCAGAACGCCAGACCGCTGCGCGTCATGATCACGCCGTCCTTGCGAGGTTCATCATGCTGCCAATAGTGATTGACGCGCTCGTTCACTCCGCCCCACCACCAGACGGTGTCGCCGCGCACATCGTCGCGCCAGACATAGTCGCCGTCGGAGCAGGGATGCTGGATCTGTCTCACCTCGCGCCAGCGCGGCAGCAATTGCCAGCGCCCTTGCGCATCGGGCGCCAGTTCGCGCTCGGAGTAGAGCGGGCGCCAGTCGGGTCGGGCCAGATGGCTGGCCGATACGGACTGCAAAGGCCAGCGCCAGGATGCGGTGGAGGGGTCCCAGTCCTTGTCCGCCAGACTGGCCGTCAGCGCCAGCACACGCATGCGGGCAGCCATGCCGCCCTTGACCGAAGGCACAGCGGCCAGCCGCACCACGGGCCAGGGCAGGTCCACGCTTTGCAGGCGCTCCCCGTCCCAGACCTGCAGGCTGCCGCTGCCACCGCGAATCGGTGCACGCCCATGCGGCATGAGAATCGCCCAGCGTCCCTGCACGATCACGTGTTCCAGAGCCCAGGTGCCGGGCAGATGGCGTTCGCCCCACTGCAGGTTGTAAGCCGCCGTTTCGCCCAGCTCCTCCCGGGCGGGCTTGGACAGGGTCCAGATCAGGCGCTGCCCCTTGAGCGGCTCGCTCTGCGCGCGCCACAGCGCGGGCTGCGCCGGATCACGCAGCCAGTCGAAACACAAGGGAAGCGAGGGTTTGAGGATGGGCAGACCATCGCGCTGATGGGCAGCGCAGACATCCACCTCGCTCATGGCGCAACTGATGCTGGTGCCATCGTGCAGGCGCTCGGTCTCGGGCGTATCTAGTTGCACTTTCTGCAGCAGCAGTTCATTGAGCCAGCTCAGCGGCAAAACCGCTGGCGCTTGCGGCTCGCTCGGCGGCTCAAGATCCGGCAGGCCCAGGGCCCAGGGCTTGCGATCCTCGGGCATCAACTCCGGCCATTGCTGCCAGCCTCGCTCCATGGTCCAGACAGCCAGCCGCAGGCTGGCCTGGCTGGCATCGCCCTGGGTGGGGTAGGCATAGAGCGCAAAGGCCTGGGCATCGGCACGCCAGACCATGCTGTGGCTCTCGTCCAGCACCCAGGGCTGGGCGGCCTCACCCAGCATCAGCTGCCAGTGCGGATTCTGCAGCGGAGCCATGGGATAGCGCAGCTTGCGCAGCGAAGCCGGCCAGTGGCGCTGCAGCGCCACTGGCGGCACCGAGGTGGGCTGAGCCGGTTGTGGCAGAGTCGGCATGGGCCGGGCGACTTCGGCAGGCAGGCAGTCGGCCGGCACCCAGAGATCCACCACCTGCAGCAGGGGCTGCGGCTGCGCAGCCATATGCTCGCCCAGCCAGGCCTCGAAGCTGGCATCGGACATGATCACATGCGCATCGTCGGCAATGCCGCTTTCGTTGATGCTCTCGCCACTCCAGCGCGGCATGCGCCAGTGGATGGCATCCAGCAGCTCGCCTTCCGGCTTGCTGATCACCCAGCTGCGACGTGATTTGCGATCGACCAGATGGGCGGCCTCGCTGTCATAAAAGCCCGTGCGCAGCCAGCGCCCGTCATAGGAGGTGTGCATGTCCATCTCCCAGACATGGGGCAGGTAGACGCCGTCCGCACACAGCACATCGCCATAGATGGGACCGCCCATGCCGCGCTCGCCCTGGGGGCGAAAATTCACATCCCTGCTGGCCTCTGACGCCGTATCCGCCTGCGCCGCAAGCTCTTGGTCGGAGAGTGTCTGCGCCGCAACCTCCGACGCCGTTCCGGCCTGGGCCACGGACGGCTCGGCCTCCTGCTGGGCAGTTGCAGACGACGCGGGTCTGGCGTCAGCGCGCAAACGCGATATCAGCCAGATCAGCAAACACAGGGCCAGCGCCGCAATGGCGATCAGGGTCAGCACAACACTCATGGTGCAATCCTACCGAAAGCCGATGTGAAAAAGGCAGCTCCAAGGCTGCCTTTTCAGAGCAAGACCACAAAAGCCTAGAGATGGAACACGTCCACCGAACGCTCCAGTGTCCTGGCACTCTGGCGCAGCGATTGCGCTGCACTGGTCGACTGCTCCACCAGCGCCGCATTCTGCTGGGTCACGGAGTCGAGCTGGGCCACGGCCTCGTTGACCTGGGAGATGCCTATCGATTGTTCGCGCGTGGCAATGCTGATCTGGTGCACCAGGGAGCCGACCTTGTCCACGGCCTGCACCATGCCGTCTATGGTCTGACCAGCGGCACGCATGCGCGCATTTCCGTCATTGATGCCATCGACCGTGCGGTTGATGAGCACGCTGATCTCCTTGGCCGCTTCGGCGCTGCGCTGGGCCAGTGCCCGCACCTCGCCAGCCACCACGGCAAAGCCGCGACCCTGCTCGCCGGCCCGCGCCGCTTCCACGGCCGCGTTCAGCGCCAGCAGATTGGTCTGGAAGGCAATGCTCTCGATCACGCCAATGATCTCGCTCATGCGGGTGGAGGAGCCGCGGATATGCTCCATGGCCAGTCCCACTTCGCTGATGGCCGCGCCGCTGCGGCTGGCCACCTTGCTGCTCTCGTCGCTGGCACCGGCCATGAACTGTGCCGTATCGGCCGTCTGCGACACGGTGCCCGAAATTTCCTCCATCGAGGCCGCAGTCTGCTGCAGGCTGGTGGCCTGCGACTCGGTACGCCCTGCCAGATCGAAACTGCTCTGGGCGATTTCATGGGCGGTCTGGGCAAAGCCCTGCACCTCGGTACGCACATCGCCCACCACGGCGCGCAGATTGATCTGAATCTGCTGCAACCTCAGCATCAGCGCCCCCACGGCACCGCTGTAGCTCTGGCTGCATTCGGTGCTCAGATTGCAGGCTGCCACATCGGCCGCAAAGCGGCTGGCTTCCTCCAGTCCCGCCACGCAGCGCCGTTGAAAGCGCCACAGCACGAATGCGCCGCCTGCCACCAGGCTTGCAGCACGCCAGCCCCAGGCCGCCGCACCCTGCCAGCCCAGCATATCGGGCAGCATGGCGATCAAGGCCATGATGGCCAGCAGCCAGGCCATGCGCGCCACCAGGCCCACATCCTTGCGACCGTCCCACCAGCCCATCAGCCCCAGACGGCGCACCGCGCCCGCACGCAGGCGGAAGCTGGCCTGGGCCTGCTTTTCCTCGTTGCGCATGCGCGCGTACAGCGCTTCGGCTTCGGCCACTTCCTTGGCCGAAGGCTTGGTACGCACCGACAGATAGCCGCTTGGCTTGCCGCCCTCCATGATGGGCGTGACATTGGCGCGCACCCAGTAATGGTCGCCGTTCTTGCGGCGGTTCTTGACCAGTGCCGTCCAGGGGTAGCCATGGGCGATGGTGCGCCACATGTCCTTGAAGGCGGCGGCCGGCATGTCAGGGTGGCGGATCAGATTGTGCGGCTGGCCGATCAGCTCTTCATAGCCATAACCGCTGACGCGCACAAAGGCCGGGTTGCAATGCGTGATCTCGCCCTTGGTGTTGGTGCTGGATACCAGCAGCTCGTCACCTGGAAAGTCGTAGTTTTGTTGAGATACCGGCAGGTTCAGGCGCATGCTTTGCACTCCTCCAATAAGCCTGTTTAGTTTTTGTTCGAGAGTGAGCGATCAGGCATCCCGTCGACAGCTGGTTAACCAGATACACAAATTCACACTTGGATCATCGCACAGTGATGATTCCCGAGCCCCCAGGCTCAGAACAGAGATGCGGTATAGGGATCCGAATGCTTGACCGAGGTCAAACCATGAGGTCTGAGCAGCAGCTCTCTTGCCACCGGATCGTGGGCGCTGGCCTGCCAGAGCTGCTCGGCAATCAGGCCCGAGACCTTGACCCCCAGCAGCCTGATGCGCTTGCCAAGCGGCACGCGCTTGAGGCATTGGCCTGCGGCCAGGCGGATGGCTGCCGCATCCTGTATCGGCAGGTTCAGGGTCTGGTCCCGCGTGGCGATCCTGAAATCGTCATAGCGCAGCTTGATGCCCACGGTGCGCCCCACATAGCCCTTGCGCTGCAGATCCTCGGCCAGACGCTCGCACAGGTCCGTGAAGATCGCGCCCAGTTCGGCCTTGTCGCGCACGGCATGCAGATCGCGCTCGAAGGTGGTCTCGCGACTCATGGAAACCGGCTCGCTCTCGGTCACCACGGCGCGTTCGTCCCGCCCCCAGGCAGACTCGTGCAGCCAATGGCCATAGCTTTTGCCAAACCAGTGCAGCAGCTGCGGCAGGCTTTGCGCGGCCAGGTGACCAATGGTTTCTATGCCCAGGCTCTTGAGCTTGGCATCGGCCTTGGGCCCTATGCCGTTGACCTTGCGGCAGGCCAGCGGCCAGATCCGGCTTTGCAGGTCTTCGGGCTGGACGATGGAGATGCCGTTGGGCTTGTTGAACTCGCTGGCCATCTTGGCCAGCAGCTTGTTGGGAGCCACACCGACCGAGCAGGTCAGGCCCGTGGCATCGAAGATGGATTTCTGGATCAGCCGGGCCAGCACGCGCCCGCCTTCGCGCTGGCCGCCGGGCACGTCGGTAAAGTCGATGTAGACCTCGTCCACGCCGCGGTTCTCCATCAGCGGAGCAATCGACACGATGATCTCTTTGAAGGCCCGGGAAAAGCGCCTGTACTCGGCAAAGTCCACGGGCAGAAGAATCGCCTGCGGGCACAGCCTGGCGGCCTTCATCATGCCCATGGCCGAGCCCACACCGAACTGCCGTGCCGGATAGGTAGCCGTGGTGATCACGCCGCGCCCCGTGTAATCGCGCAGCAGCGGAAAGTCCGCCACCGGGATCTCGGACAGCGGCCGCCCCGCATGGCGCGCCAGCAGCTCTTCGTCAAAGCTGCGCCGCCCGCCACCGATCACCACTGGCAGCCCCTTGAGCTGCGGGTAGCGCAGCAGCTCCACGGAGGCGTAGAACGCATCCATGTCCAGATGCGCGATGCGCCTGGGCCTGGAATCGGGGCTGGTGGGAAGATCGCTCACAGCACCGATTTTGCCTGGGCTGGCAAGAGACGGCAGCCATGCGCCAAACAGGCACACAGACACAGGGAAACGGCAAGCAGCGCCAGCCCCCGGACCTGCTGCCATCCCCTTCCGAACAGAGAAGGGGAAGGCTCAAACAGCCTCAGGACGAAACCTTGCCCTGCTTGATGTCTTCGAGCTCGTCAAAACGCATATCGGCATAGCTGACCCAGGTCTTGCGCTTGACCAGCCAGTAACCCAGCCAGAACAGCAGGAACAGCGGAATGCCCAGATAGGTCGACACCACGCCGCCCCAATCGATGCGATCTTCCAGGAAGGCCTGGTAGTTCTGGCCCAGCGTCACCACCAGACACAGCACAAAGGCAAAGATGGGTCCGAAGGGGAAGGCGCCGGCCTTGTAGGGCAGCAGGCCCACATCATGACCATGCATAACATAGCCGCGACGGAAGCGGTAGTGGCTGACGGCAATGCCCAGCCAGACGATGAACTCCGTCATGCCGGCCAGGTTCAGCAGCCAGATATAGACGGCCTGCGGGCTGTAGAGCGAGGAAAACAGACACAGGCTGGCGACCAGCGTGCTGCCGATCAAGGCCACCAGCGGCACGCCGTTCTGGGTCAGCCGGGAGAAGATGCGCGGCGCATTGCCCTCGGTCGCCATGTTGTAGAGCATGCGCGTGGCCGCATACATGCCGGAGTTGCCGGCCGACAGCACCGAGGTCAGGATCACCGCATTCATCACCGTGGCCGCCGACAGCAGGCCCGCGTGCTGGAACACCAGCGTGAACGGGCTCACGGCGATATCGGCCACATCGGTGCGCAGCAGCTGCGGATCGGTATAGGGAATCAGAAAGCCGATGACGACAATGGCCAGCACATAGAACAGCAGAATGCGCCAGAACACCTGGCGAATCGCACGCGGCACGTTCTCGCGCGGATTCTCGGATTCGCCCGCCGCCACGCCCACCAGCTCCGTGCCCTGGAAGGAATAGGCCACGATCATGGCCACGCCCACAAAGGTCGCGAAATTGCCGACGAATGGCGCATCGCCCGTGGTCCAGTTCTCGAAGCCCGGTACATGGCCGTTGCTGATGATGCCGAACAGAATCAGCACGCCGGTAATCAGAAAGGCCACCACGGCCAGCACCTTGATCAGCGCGAACCAGTATTCGGCCTCGGCAAAACCGCGCGCGGAAAACGCGTTCAGCCCCACCATCAGCAGCAGGAACAGGCCGCTCCAGAGGATGCCCGGCACATCGGGAAACCAGTAGGCCATGACCAGTTGCGAGGCCACCAGATCCACCGCCACCACCACGGCCCAGCTGAACCAGAAGTTCCAGCCCAGCGCAAAGCCGAAGCCGCGATCCACATAGCGCGAGGCATAGGTCGAGAAGGAACCGGCCACCGGCATGAAGGCAGCCAGCTCGCCCAGGCTGGTCATGATGTAGTACACCATGATGCCGATGAGCAGATAGGTGAGCACGGCACCGCCGGGGCCGATCTGGGCGATGGCCGAGCCGGAGGCCACGAACAGGCCCGTTCCGATGGCGCCGCCAATGGCGATCATGCTCAGGTGGCGCTGCTTGAGCACCCGGTGCAAGCGGGGCTGGTTATCGTCACCATCACCAGTCGGCGCGAGCTGCTGGCTTGAGTTGGGTTGGGACATAAATGTCTTGTTGTAATGGTTTGCGCCCATCCGGACAAAACACCCAACCATCCCGCAGGCGCTGCGACAGGCAACGCAAAAAGGCGACCATGACGGTCGCGGGCAACAAGGACAAAGGAACGAAGCCATGACAGCAGAACGCCATGGCGGATAGGCCAGTTGCATCCTGAATCGGCAGCCACCCCAGTCGGGTGCTTCAATGGCAAAGCGGTGATATCGCCGGGCCCATTGACAGGCAAAGACGATATTTTGCCCAAATCCACCGCCGACCATGACCCGCCATGCCAATGCAGGGGCTGACTCTGGGGCTGCTCGGCGGCACTTGACAGCGTCTATCGCTATGAATTTAGAAGCACACTGCGCTTTAATAAATTCATTTTCATGGACAAATAATCAATATTCCCTTGAAGGATAAGCGGCAGGCGCTATCAAATAGCATGGACTAGACATGAGCAGCCATGGCTGGGCCCTGGCGCAGAAGTCTAGAAAACCCGTATATCCAGGCGCCGCCATTCTTCCTACATTTGCCCACAGGCTCTCAGCCCGGTGATGCCGAGAGAGACTGCAGCGCAAACTTGGCGCATGCAGCGCCGAAGGAGCAACCGCCCCGGAAACTCTCAGGCCAAAGGATCGGCATCGCTTTCACACACTCTGAAGAATGTCCGGACGTCATCGTCCGCCGGGCATACCGAAGGAGCAAGCGAGCAGCGCCGCAAGGCCCTGCCTCGTGAATCTCTCAGGTCCAGAACAGAGGGGGCGTTCGCTGCGCATGTTGCGCACGGGCTCCACCCTTGACGTTTCTGGAATCTGAATCATGAAGACAATCGCCGTCATCGGCGGTGGCATCACGGGCGTGACCACCGCCTACGCCCTCGCTCGCCGCGGATTTTCCGTCACCCTGTTCGAGAAGCAGCGCTATGCCGCCATGGAAACCTCGTTCGCCAATGGAGGCCAGCTCTCGGCCTCGAACGCCGAGGTCTGGACCCATTGGTCCACCATCGTCAAGGGCCTCAAATGGATGCTCAAGAGCGATGCACCGCTACTGCTCAACCCCAAGCCCAGCTGGCACAAGATGTCCTGGTTCTGCCAGTTTCTCGCTGCCATCCCCCATTACGAGAAAAACACCGTGGAGACCGCCAGGCTGGCGATTGCGGCACGCGAGCACCTGTTTGACTGGGCGGCCAGCGAAGGCATTGACTTCGACCTGAAGCAAAAAGGCATCTTGCATATCTATCGCGACCGAGCAGGCTTTGAACATGCGGGCAAGGTTTCCCGGTTGCTGGCCAAAGGCGGTCTGGAGCGCCGCGCCGTGACACCGCAGGAGATGCGCTCCATAGAGCCGACCCTGTCCGGAACCTTCTATGGCGGCTACTTCACCGAGAGCGACTCCACGGGCGACATCCACAAGTTCACCAGCGGCCTTGCCGCCGCCTGCGAGCGACTGGGCGTGCAATGCCGCTACGGCCAGGAAATCGTGTCGGTGAACAGCAATGGCAAGCAGGCCAGCGTGACCGTGCGCCAGGGCCTGGAAACCGAGACCTCGACTTTCGACGCCATGGTGGTCTGCGCAGGCACGGCCAGCCGCGCCCTGGCCGCCCAACTCGGCGACAGCGTCAACATCTATCCGGTCAAGGGCTATTCCATCACGGTGAATCTGCCGGACGAAGCCAGCCGCGCCGCAGCCCCCGTGGTGAGTCTGCTGGACGACGAGACCAAGCTGGTCACCAGCCGCCTCGGCGACGATCGCTTCCGAGTTGCCGGTACGGCGGAGTTCAACGGCTTCAACAAGGACATCCGCGCCGACCGCATCCGCCCGCTCATCGAATGGGTTCAGCAGTGCTTCCCTGGCGTCAGCACGCGCAGCGTCGTGCCCTGGGCGGGCCTGCGCCCCATGATGCCGGACATGCTGCCGCGCGTGGGCCCTGGCAACAAGCCCTGCGTGTTCTACAACACCGGCCACGGCCATCTGGGCTGGACCTTGTCGGCCGTCACCGCCGACATGGTCGGCGACCTCGTGCTGCAGTCCATGGGCAGCGCCAGCAGACAGCCCCGACCGGCCACGCTGAGCACCGCCAGCGCCTGACCACGACCTGAAAACCTCATCAACAAGCCAGACACGGCAGCCGCAGCGCCCCGTGAGGGACAGCTGTTGCCGTGTGAATGGCAAAACGGAGACATACAACATGAGTCGAAATCATCCAAGCGCAGCCGGGGAGTCGCTGCAGCAGACAGGGGAGCTGGAGCGCGGCCTCAAGGACCGGCACATCCAGCTGATCGCCCTGGGCGGCGCCATTGGCGTGGGCCTGTTCCTGGGCTCGGCCAAGGCGATCCACAAGGCCGGGCCGCTGCTGCTGGTCAGCTACGCCATCGCGGGGCTGGCCATCTTCTTCATCATGCGGGCACTGGGCGAGTTGCTGGTGCACCGCCCGGTGGCCGGCTCTTTTGCCACCTATGCCGAAACCTATGTCAGCCCCTGGGCCGGATTCGTCACCGGCTGGACCTACTGGTTCACCTGGGTGGTGACGGGCATGGCCGAGCTCACGGCCATAGGCATCTACACCCACTACTGGTTTCCGGCCATTCCGCAATGGGTTCCGGCGCTCGCCACCCTGGCCGTGCTGCTGGGCGTGAATCTGATTGCGGTCAAGGTCTTCGGCGAGCTGGAATTCTGGTTCGCGCTGATCAAGGTCGTGACCATTGTTGCCACGCTGGTGCTGGGTGTGGCCATCATCACCACGGGCTGGGGACCGCTGGGCCAGACGGCAAGCTTCGCCAATCTCTGGTCGCACGGCGGCTTTGCGCCCGTGGGCATGGTGGGCGTGGTCTTCACCTTGCAGATAGCCTGCTTTGCCTATACCGGCGTGGAGCTGATCGGCGTGACGGCCGGCGAGGCCGAGTCGCCCGAGAAAGTGCTGCCTCGCGCCACCAACAGCATCGTCTACCGCATTCTGATCTTCTATATCGGTGCCCTGATCGTCATCATGTCGCTGGTGCCCTGGAACGAGCTCAGCCCCGACATGAGCCCCTTCGTCCATGTCTTCGACAAGCTGGGCATTCCTGCGGCCGCCGGCATCATCAACTTCGTGGTCATCACCGCCGCAGCCTCTTCGTGCAACAGCGGCATCTTCAGCACGGGCCGCATGCTCTATACGCTGGCGCAATTCAAACAGGCGCCCGCCAGGCTGGGCCGGGTCAATTCACGCCATGTGCCGGCCGCCGGCATTTTGATCTCTGCAGCCTTCATGCTGGTCGGCGTGGTGCTGAACTATCTGGTGCCCGAGGAAGCCTTCATCTACGTGACCAGCATTGCCACCATAGGCGCCGTCTGGACCTGGGGCATCATCGTCTTCTCCCATCTGCGCTATCGCCGCGCCGTCAGCCTGGGTCATGCCGCAGCCGTGGCCTACCGCATGCCCGGCGCGCCGTTCACCAACTGGTTTGTGCTGGCCTTTCTGGCCGTGGTGCTGGTCTGCCTGTCGCTGGATGCCAGCACCCGCGTGGCGCTATATATCGCGCCCCTGTGGTTTGCGCTGCTGACGATCGGCTACCGGCTCTATGCGGTCAAGCCCGAGCAGCGCCAACGCCTGGCGCAAGCGCAACAGCAAGCCGCCTGAGGCGCAGCACAGCCGCGCTGTCGATGCCCTGGCTGCAGCTGAGACAGCGACAGCCGCGGCAGCACGCTATTGATTCAGAAGCTTCTTGCGCTTTTTCATATTTCATTTCAAGGACTTATAGCTTTGAAAATGAGACTAGACAAGCGCAGGAAGCTCTTGAAATCAGAGCTGCAGACAGATCAGCACCAGGCCCAGCATCATCAGCGCCATGCCCAGCTTTTCCGTCAATGAGAGCTTCTCGCTGAACACCTTGCGCGAGACGATATAGCTGAACACCACCTCCACCATGCCCAGGGTGCGCACGGCGGCCGCCCCCTGCATGGCATAGGCGGTGAACCAGGCCAGCGAGGCCGCAGCGCCCATGCTGCCGGCCAGCAGCGAGATGCGCCAGGCCTTGAAGATGGGGCGTAGGCCCTGTTCATGGGTTCTGGCAATCCAGGCGCTCATGACGACGGACTGCATGGTCTGCGCGATCAGCACGCCCCAGGCCCCCGACAACCAGGGCGAGCTCACGCCCAGTGTTGCGATCTCGACCGCGCCGCCGCGAAAGCCCACGGTGGCCAGCGCAAAACAGGCGCCGCAGATCAGCCCGTAGACCGAAGATTTGCTGGTCCAGGCCGAGAGCGTGAACAGCTGCCCGCGCGGCGGCAGCGACAGCATCAGCACGCCCACGGTAGCAAGCACCATGGCCAGCAGCGCCAGCCGGCTCGGCAGCTCATGCAGGAACATGGCGGCAAACAGGGCCACCTGCAGCACCTCGGTCTTGGACAGCGTGACCGCCACGGCAAAATTGCGCTCCTTCATGGCCATGAGCAAAGCAGCCGTGGCCGCAACCTGAAAGAAGGCACCAAGCGCGATCCAGCCCAGATACGCGGCACTGAACTTCGGCAGCACCTGGGACGGATCGCCCAGACTGTACAGCGCCAGCAGATAGATCGCAGCAAACGGCAGGCCATAGAGAAAGCGCACCAGCGTGGCGGGCAAGGTGCCGACCTGCGCCGTCAGCGAGCGCTGGGCCGTGTTGCGCACCGTCTGCGCAGCCGCCGCAAACAGCACCACCCCCACCCACAAATATTCCATTCCTATGCCCGGCATGAGACGCTTTCTTTTCTGTTAGCGCGCCAGCATAGCGCCGGCTGCCGGACGGTGCTGACGCGATTCGTGCAGTCCACCCGCTCAAGCCAAGGCGACGTGAAGCGCGAACGGCTTCCGTTCTGATGACGAAGCCTCCACCCCGGAAAAATAACCTCAAATCCAGACCATTTCTGCGTCTTTAGCTACAATTTCAGCTGGGTGCCCGCCGCACGAGGTGGCGATGGCAGGTGAATGTTCATGCGCAGGTCGGGCCGCCAGCGCGCCAGTCGTTTGCAGTGCAGACGGCACCAGCAGGCATTGCCTCAGGTGCCGCACGCCTTCAGCGTACGACTTCAGACACCTACCGACACATGGACCCACAAACACTTGTGCAGGCCCCTGCGCCTTTTGCATCCCAAAATTCACCCCGTGTTCCCGCGCTGCAATCAGCGACCGAGCGCGTGCAGGCACAAATCTCGCACCTGCTGCATATCGAATCCTTTGCCGGCATGGTGCTCATGCTGGCCGCTGCGGCAGCCCTGATCTGGGCCAACTCCGCTGCGGCGCCAAGCTACTTTGCACTGTGGCATGTCCCCGTCGCGCTGACGCTTGGCCCATGGAGCTTCAGCACCGATCTGCATTTCATCGTCAACGATGTGCTGATGACGGTGTTCTTTCTGGTCGTGGGCATGGAGATCCGGCGCGAGCTGCACAACGGCGCGCTGGCCAGCCTGCGCCAGGCCAGTCTGCCGCTGATCGCTGCCATCGGCGGCGTGGCCGTGCCCGCACTCATCTACGTGGCCCTGGCGGGCAACGACAGGACGCTGCTCAACGGCTGGGCAATTCCGACGGCGACCGACATCGCGTTTGCCGTGGGCGTGCTGGCCTTGCTGGGCCGCAATATCCCGGGTGCACTGCGTATCTTCCTGCTGGCCCTGGCCATCATCGACGACATCGTGGCCGTGCTCATCATCGCCTTCTTCTACTCCGGCGGCCTGCAGGCCATGGGCTTTGTGGTTGCCGCAGCCGGCGTGCTGCTGGTGCTGCTGTTCAACCGCATGGGCATTGCCGCCGCGCCCCTGTATGTGCTGCCCGGAGCCATTCTCTGGTTCGGTCTGCTCAAGACCGGCGCTCATCCCACTCTGGCAGGTGTGGTGCTGGGTCTGATGACGCCTGTGTTTGTACGTCCCGCCTCCATGCCGCTGCTGATCACGGCACAGACGGCCATGCGCAAGGCCGGCGAGCAGATGCAGAGCGGCCGGCCCGATCCGCAGCACCTGCTGCAGGAGTTGCGCATTGCCCAGCTCGCACAGCGCGACCTGCTGCCGCCTGCTCTGCGCCTGCCCATGATTCTTCATCCATGGGTGGCTTTTTGCATCATGCCCATTTTTGCACTGGCCAATGCCGGCGTGCAGTTCTCGGGCATAGACCTGAGCGCTGCCGCACCGCAGACCACGGCCATGGCCGTGCTGGTGGCCCTGGTGCTGGGCAAGCCCCTGGGGGTCTTCATCTGCACCTGGCTGGCTGTCAAGAGCGGGCTGTGCAGCCTGCCCGAGGGCCTGAACTGGCGCGGCGTGCTGCTGGTGGGTCTGCTGGCCGGCATAGGCTTTACCATGTCCATCTTTGTCGGCGGCCTGGCCTTTACGGATGCTTCCCTGCTGGGCGCGGCCAAGCTGGGCATTCTGGCCGGCTCGGCCATGGCAGCCTTGCTGGGGCTGGGCTATGGCTTTGCCATGCGCAAGCGTTTCGAGCAGCCCTGAACGCCACGACACACCGCCGGAAAATCAAAAAGGTCAGCCCTGCAAAGGACTGACCTTTTTTCATGCCGCAGAACAATCAGCTCTGATCGAAAGGTTTCGGGTAAGTGCCGGGCAACAGAATTTCTTTGCCGACCTGGTTGATATTGGTGTGCCCGCAGAAGGCCATGGTGGTGTCCAGCTCCTTGTGGATGATCTGCAGCGCCTTGCTCACGCCGGCCTGACCATAAGCGCCCAGACCGTAGAGGAAGCTGCGACCTATCATCGTGCCTTGCGCACCCAGTGCGCGGGCCTTGAGCACGTCCTGACCGCTGCGAATGCCGCCATCCATCCAGACCTCGATATCCTTGCCCGCAGCCTCTGCAATCGATGGCAAGGCTGCAATCGAAGAAGGCGCACCATCGAGCTGACGGCCGCCATGGTTGCTGACCACCAGCGCGTCAGCACCGCTTTGCGCGGCCAGACGCGCATCTTCGGCATCCATCACGCCCTTGAGAATGATCTTGCCGCCCCAGAGCTTCTTGATCCATTCCACATCGCTCCAGTTCAGTGACGGATCGAACTGATCTGCCGTCCAGGACGACAGCGAGGACACATCGCCCACACCATCCACATGGCCGACGATATTGCCGAAGCTGCGGCGCTTGGTACCCAGCATTCCAAGGCACCAGTGCGGCTTGGTCGCCAGATTGATGAGGTTTGCCAGCGTGGGCTTGGGCGGGGTGGACAGACCGTTCTTGATGTCCTTGTGGCGCTGACCCAGGATCTGCAGGTCCAGCGTCACCACCAACGCCGAGCAGTTGGCCGCCTTGGCGCGATTGATCAGGCGCTCCATGAAGGCCTTGTCGCGCATCACATAGAGCTGGAACCAGAACGGATGGCGATCGGTGTGCTCGGCTATGTCCTCCAGCGAGCAGATGCTCATGGTGGACAGCGTGAACGGCACGCCAAAGGCCTTGGCGGCCTTGGCTCCAAGAATCTCGCCATCGGCATGCTGCATGCCGGTCAGGCCCGTGGGTGCAATCGCCACCGGCATGGCGACCTCCTCGCCGATCATGGTGGTGCGCGTGCTGCGCCCTTCCATGTTCACGGCCACACGCTGACGCAGCTTGATTGACTGGAACTCGTCTTCGTTGGCCCGATACGTGCCCTGGGTGTAAGAGCCCGAATCGGCGTAGTCATAGAACATGCGCGGCACACGACGCTTGGCCACCACACGCAGGTCTTCGATACAGGTGATTTTGGAAAGATCGCTCACGACTTCTAGCCTTGTAATTGGAGTTGAACCCGATGGTAGCCCTCATCGCCGTCATCGGCAGTTCACTATGGTTTGAAGTGATTTATGCCGGTTTTGAAATTTTCTTCAGCGAGGGAAAATCAAGGGCTAATGCTAGGTATGCAAGCCTATTCGCACAGCCACCATCCTTGTCACCACAACAAACAGGAGACAACAGAGATGGTTTGGCAACAGGTCTATGACCCTCTATCGAATATGTGGCTATCCACATTGCTGGCGGCCATTCCGGTCGTGGTGATGCTGGTGGGCCTTGGTTTTCTGCACATGAAGGCCCACCTGGCCGCAGGAGCGGGGCTGATTGCAGCGCTGCTGATTGCAGTCTTTGTCTACAACATGCCCGGCGAAATGGCGGGGCGCGCAGCCTTGTTCGGCGGCTTCACCGGCCTGCTGCCCATTGGCTGGATTGTGCTGAACATCATCTTCCTGCATCAGCTGACCGAGCAGAACGGCAGCTTCAAGGTGCTGCAGGATTCACTTTCCGGGATCACCGAAGACCGCCGCATCCAGCTGCTGCTGATTGCCTTTTCCTTCGGTGCCTTTTTCGAGGGCGCTGCCGGCTTCGGGACACCCGTGGCCGTGACGGCAGCCATCCTGATCGGCCTGGGCTTTTCTCCGCTGGCGGCATCCGGTCTGTCGCTGATCGCCAATACCGCACCCGTGGCCTTTGGCGCCCTGGGCACGCCCGTCATCACGCTGGCCAAGGTCCATGGCTACGATCTGATGGAAGTGACCGCCATGATCGGCCGCCAGCTGCCTTTCTTCTCGGTGCTGGTGCCGTTCTGGCTGATCTGGGCCTTTGCCGGTCGCAAGGGCATGATGGAAATCTGGCCCGCGATTCTGGTCACCGGCCTGTCGTTTGCCATTCCCCAGTACCTGGTCTCCAACTTCATCGGCCCAGAGCTGGTGGACATCATCGCGGCCATTGTTTCCATGGCCAGCCTGATCCTGTTCCTGCGCGTCTGGCAGCCCAAGAAGATCTGGACCTCGGCCTCGCTGCGCGGCAAGGATATCAGCGCATCCGAAGTCAAGCCGCCACAGCCCGTGGCCAAGCACAGCAAGAGCGCGCTGATCGCCGCCTGGACACCCTGGATCATTCTCTCGGTGTTTGTGTTCATCTGGGGCCTGCCGCCGGTCAAGGCCTGGCTCAACAGCCTGTTTGCCCCCGCCTTCCCCATGACGGGCCTGCACAATCTGATCGAGAAAATGCCGCCCGTGGTGCCCCAGCCGACCAAGGAGGGTGCGGTCTACACGCTGAACCTGCTGTCTGCCACCGGAACAGCCATTCTGTTCTCGGCCATCGTCAGTGCCTTCGTCATGAAGTACAACCCGGTGACCATAGTGCGCACCTTCTTCAAGACCACCTGGCTGGTGCGCTACTCGCTGCTGACCATCGTGCTGATGCTGGCCCTGGGCACGCTGACACGCTACTCGGGCACAGACACCACCCTGGGCCTGGCCTTTGCCAACACAGGTGTGTTCTACCCCTTCTTCGGCACGCTGATGGGCTGGCTGGGCGTGGCACTTACAGGCTCGGACACGGCGTCCAACGTGCTGTTCGGCGGCATGCAGAAGGTCGCCGCCGACCAACTGGGCCTGTCCCCCAACCTCATGGGCGCCGCCAACAGCTCGGGCGGCGTGATGGGCAAGATGATCGATGCGCAATCCATCGTCGTGGCTTCGACCGCCACACGCTGGTTCAACCGCGAAGGCGACATCCTGCGCTACGTATTCTTCCACTCCATCGCCCTGGCCTGCCTGATGGGCCTGTTCGTCACCATGCAGGCCTATGTCTGGCCGTTCAAGCTGATGGTGAACTGAGCCCCGAGCCGCTTTGCGGCTTGCCCTGACGAGACACCCCAAAGAGCCACACTGGCCCTTGCTCGGTATCTCTGGCCTGGGCCGCAGCGGTTTTCCGCCGCGCATGTCCCTTTTCTCAACCCACCAGATGGGCATTCCAGCAGCCGCAGCGCCTTCGGGCCTGCGGCTTTTTTGCGCCGTTTTCATGGAATCATGCGTAATACCAATTCGCAAATTGGTATTACCAATCAATTATTAAAAACAAGGGAAAACCACTAATTCATGTGCAAAACCTCATTTCTATAATCCGCTTTACCCGAAATCGCCACACATTGGTCATACCAATTTAACAAACGAAGCCGAACAAGACTGCGTGACAGCGTCCGGCACAGGGTGACACGGTTGTTTAAAGAATTGACGGGGAAGCTTCTGGACGCTCAGGAGGGTTGCCCTCCCCGCATAAATCCAGGAGATCAAGGCAATGCAAGAAATCTGGTCGCAAAACTACGACCCCGCAGGCAATGTGTGGGTGTCGGCGCTGGTGGCGCTGATACCCATCATCTTTTTCTTTCTCGCTCTGACCAAGCTGCGCCTCAAGGGCTATGTGGCGGGCACCATCACGGTGGCGCTGTCCCTGGCCGTGGCGCTGCTCTTCTATCGCATGCCCGTGGCCAATGCGCTGGCAGCAGGCGTCTACGGCTTCTTCTACGGCCTGTGGCCGATTGCCTGGATCATTGTCGCGGCGGTGTTTCTCTACAAGATCTCGGTCAAGACCGGACAGTTCGACATCATCCGCTCGTCGATTCTCTCGGTCACAGAAGACCAGCGCCTGCAGCTGATCCTGGTGGGCTTTTGCTTCGGTGCCTTCCTTGAGGGAGCCGCCGGCTTCGGCGCCCCCGTGGCCATCACGGCAGCACTGCTGGTGGGCCTGGGTTTCAGGCCTCTGTATGCAGCCGGCCTGTGCCTGATCGGCAATACCGCCCCCGTGGCCTTCGGCGCCATGGGCATTCCCGTCATCGTGGCCGGTCAGGTCTCGGGCGTCGATGTCATGGCCATCAGCCAGATGGCCGGCCGCCAGCTGCCGTTCATGACCATCATCGTGCTGTTCTGGCTCATGGCCATCATGGACGGCTGGCGCGGCGTGAAGGAAACCTGGCCTGCAGTGCTGGTGGGCGGCGGCAGCTTTGCACTCGGACAGTTTCTGACGGCCAACTACATCGGCCCCGAACTGCCGGACATCACCTCGGCCATCTTCGCCCTGGTGACACTGACCACTTTCCTCAAGTTCTGGCAGCCCAAGCGCATCTTCCGCTTCGACACCGAGCCGGGCGCAGCAAAGATCCAGACGGCAGCCCCTGCCAAACTGACGACCGGCATGGTGATCAAGGCCTGGTCGCCCTTCATCATCCTCACGGCCATGGTGACCATCTGGAGCCTCAAGCCCTTCAAGGCGCTGTTCGCCTCGGGCGGTGCACTGTCCGGCACGGTCTTCAGCATTCCCGTGCCCCTGCTGCACAATCTGGTGCAGAAAATGGCTCCCGTCGTCGCCGCGCCCACGCCCTATGGCGCGGTCTATTCCTTCAACTGGCTGTCGGCCACTGGAACCGCGATCCTGATCGCCGCCGTGCTCGCCATTCTTTTGCTGCGCCTCAAGCCAGCCGTGGCAGTCCAGACCCTGGGCGAGACCTTCAAGGAACTGGCCCTGCCCATCTACTCCATCGGCATGGTGCTGGCCTTTGCCTTCATCGCCAACTACTCCGGCCTGTCCACCACGCTGGCCATGGCGCTGGCCCATACGGGCAAGGCCTTTGCGTTCTTCTCGCCCTTCCTGGGCTGGGTCGGCGTATTCCTCACAGGCTCGGACACCTCGGCCAATGCGCTGTTCGGCGCCCTGCAGGCCACGACGGCCGCCCAGCTGGGGCTGCCCGAGGTTCTGGCCGTGACGGCCAACACCACCGGCGGTGTGACCGGCAAGATGATCTCGCCCCAGTCCATCGCCATTGCCTGCGCGGCCGTGGGCCTGGCCGGCAAGGAATCGGACCTGTTCCGCTTCACCGTCAAGCACAGTCTGGCCTTCCTGGTGCTGATCGGCATCATCTGCACGCTGCAGGCTTATGTGTTTCCGTGGATGATTCCCACCACCTGAAACTCCTGCCCGACCCCATGCCCGCCATCCGCCTGTCCGACCGCGTTGCCCAGCAGTTGCTGGAGCTGATCCAGAGCACCCAGCTCCAGAGCGGCGCCAAGCTGCCGACCGAGCGGGCGCTGGCCGAACAGCTGGGGGTCTCGCGCACGGCGCTGCGCGAGGCCATACAGAAGCTGGCCAGCCGCGGCGTGCTCGAAAGCCGCGTGGGCGCCGGCACCTTTGTCGGCTCGCGCGTTCCGCTGTGGCACGAGCAGGCCGTCGCACCGCTGGAATCCTTGCTGCGCGACGACCCCCAGTATCGCTACGACGTGCTGGAAGCACGCCAGGCGCTGGAGCTCAGTACCGCCTGGTATGCGGCCCAGCGTGCCACCGACAAGGACAGGGACCGCATCCGCCGCTGCTTCGACGACATGCTGCGCCACCAGCAGGCGCGCGATGCCGCCAGCGCGGCCCGCTCCGACGCACAGTTCCATCTGGCAATTGCCGAGGCTTCGCACAACGCCGTGCTGGTGCAGCTCATGGGCAGCCTCTTCGAGCTGGTGCTGGGTACCGTGGCCCAGAACCGGCGCCTGATGTTCGTGCATGATGATCTTTCGACGCTGGAGCATCTGACTGCGCAGCACCACAACCTCATGCAGGCCATTGTCGACGGCGAGCCGGAGCAGGCCAGAAGCGCCATCGGCCAGCACCTGGCCTATGTTCACGAAAAGCTGTCCGAGTCGGATGCCGAAGCGGCCCGACGCAAGCGGCTGGATCGTTTCTCCTCTTCCTCCGCCATTTTTTCATGATCATCTCCTCCACCACCGACTACCGCGCGGCTGCGCAAAAGCGCCTGCCGCCCTTTCTGTTCCACTACCTCGACGGCGGTGCCTATGCCGAGAAGACGCTGGCCCGCAATGTCGATGACCTGGCCGACGTGGCCCTGCGCCAGCGCGTGCTCAAGGACATGAGCCAGCTGGACACCAGCATCGAGCTGTTCGGCGAGAAGTTCTCGATTCCCGTGGCGCTGGCTCCCGTGGGGCTGACCGGAATGTTCGCCCGCCGCGGCGAAGTGCAGGCCGCCATGGCCGCTGATAAAAAGGGCATCCCCTTCACCATGTCAAGCGTCTCGGTCTGCCCCATCGAGGAAGTCGCGCCCAGGCTGGGCCGCCCGATGTGGTTCCAGCTCTATGTGCTCAAGGACCGGGGCTTCATGAAGAACGCGCTGGAGCGCGCCCAGGCCGCCGGCGTCTCCACCCTGGTCTTCACCGTGGACATGCCCGTGCCTGGCGCCCGCTACCGCGATGCGCATTCGGGCATGAGCGGCCCCAACGCCGCCATGCGCCGCTACCTGCAGGCCGTGACCCATCCGCACTGGGCCGTGGACGTGGGCTTGATGGGGCGCCCGCACACGCTGGGCAATATCTCCACCTACAAGGGCCAGAACGTCTCGCTTGAAGACTATATGGGCTATCTGGGCGCGAACTTCGACCCCTCGATCTCATGGTCGGACCTGGAGTGGATCCGCGACTTCTGGAAGGGTCCCATGCTCATCAAGGGCATTCTCGATCCCGAGGACGCCAGGGATGCCGTGCGCTTCGGGGCCGACGGCATCATCGTCTCCAACCACGGCGGGCGCCAGCTCGACGGCGTGCTCTCCTCGGCACGCGCCCTGCCTGCCATTGCCGATGCCGTCAAGGGCCAGATCAAGATCCTGGCCGACTCGGGCGTGCGCAACGGCCTGGACATCGTGCGCCTGCTGGCCCTGGGCGCAGACTGCACCATGATAGGCCGCGCCTTCGTCTACGCGCTGGCCGCTGAAGGCGAAGCCGGTGTGAGCAACCTGCTGAACCTGCTCGAAAAGGAAATGCGGGTGGCCATGACGCTGACCAGCGTCAAGAAGGTCTCGGAGATCACTGGCGATCTGCTGGTACGGGACTGATCCCGCACAGGCTCCGGCCCAGGGCCGGGGCCTGGCAGGCATCAGCGCGCCGCACCCTTCTGCCCCAGCCAGATGCCGCCCAGGACCAGGGCCACGCCCGCCATCTGCACGGCCGTCAGCGTCTGGTCCAGGAATGCCCAGCCCAGCAAAATCGCCGTCAGCGGGCTGAGAAAACCCAGCGGCGCCACCATGTTCGGCTCCAGCCGGGCAATGCCGCGAAACCACAGCACATAGGTCAGCGCCGCGCCCACCAGACCCAGCCAGGCCAGTCCGATCAGATGGCCGGGCGTGGGCGCCGGAAAATCCGGTCCGGCCCACAGCGCCACCGGCAGCAGCAACAGGCCGCCGGCCGTGAGCTGCCAGGCGGTAAAGGTCAGCAGTGGCACGGGCGGGCGCCACTTGCGCGTGAGCACCGTGCCGCAGGCCATGGAAAGCGCTGCTGCCAGGCCTGCCGCAATACCTGTCGCATCCAGCGCCACGCCGGGCGTGAGCACCAGCAGGGCCACGCCCGCCAGTCCGGCCAGGGCTGCGAGCACCGAGGCCGGTCGCAGCGCACTGCCCAGCACCCAGGCCGCGAGAAACACCACCACCAGCGGCTGCACGGCCCCCACAGTGGCGGCCGCCCCGCCCGGCAGACGGTAGGCCGAGACGAACAGCATGCTCCAGAACACCGAGAAATTGAGCGCTCCCAGGATGAACACCCGCAACCACCACACGCCCTGCGGCAGGCGCCGTGCAAATGCCAGCAACAACAGGCCTGCGGGCAGCGCGCGCAGCAGGGCCACGGTCATCGCGGGTACCTGCGGCAGCAGCTGCGTGGAGACGATATAGCTGCTGCCCCAGATGGCGGGCGCCAGCCCTGTCAGCAACAGATCCCATGCCCGGGTCTGCCCCGGTGTTCGCACCGCTTGCCGGGCGCTCATGCGAACTCCAGCACCTGCTCCAGCGGCCGGCGCGGCTTCTGCGGCCAGTTGCCGGCTGCTGCACGGCCCACGGTGACAAGCATCACCGGAACCTCCTCGCGCGCCAGACCGAAGCTCGATGTCACGCCTTCGGCGTCGAAGCCCGTCATCGCACAGGACGCCAGACCCATGGCCTGCGCCGCATGCATCAGCGTCATGGCGCCGAAGCTGGCCGAGCGCAGGGCCTCGTCGCGCACCGCCTGCGCGCTGGCGTACTGCTGCTGCGCGGCCTGCAGCCATCCCTGTGCAATGGCGGCAGGCATGAAGCCTCCGTCCACAAAGGGCTGCAGCCGTTCGGCCAGCGCCTCGGGGTCGGCCAGCACGCCGCAGACGATGAAGCAGACGGCCGCCTCCTGCACCTTGGCCTGATCCTGGGCCAGAGCGCGCAGCCTGGCTTTGGCTGCGGGCGTGCGCACGGCGATGAAGCGCCAGTTCTGAAGGTTGTAGGCCGTGGGCGCACGCGTGGCCAGTTGTACCAGCCGCGCTATCTCGGCATCGGCCAGGCGGTGGGAGTCATCGAAGCGGTTGGCCGAGATGCGCTGCTCGATGAGAGCGAGTGTGGGGTGAGTGGTAGTCATGGCATGACTGTAGATAATTCACCCTGAATTGATAATTGGCTTTTATCAAAATAAACCATTCACCAACAGAGAAGAATCACATGGACCGACTGACCGCCTTGCAAGTCTTTCATCGCGTCGCGCAGCGCGGCAGCTTTGCCGAGGCGGGCCGCAGCCTGGGCCTGTCGCCAGCCGCGATCAGCAAGAACATCGCCGAGCTGGAGGCCCATGTGGGCACGCGCCTGATCCAGCGCACCACACGGCGCATGGCGCTGACGGAGGAAGGCCGCCTGTATCTCGAGCATGTCACGCGGGCGCTGGATGCGCTGGCCGATGCCGACTCGGCGCTATGCCCCTTCAAGGCCGCGCCCAGCGGCCTGCTCAAGGTCAGCGCACCCATGACATTCACGCTGACGCAGATCTCTTCCGCCATTCCCGCCTTCCTGGAGCTCTACCCCGAGCTGCAACTGGACCTGCACCTGGACGACAGACGCGTCGACATCGTGCGCGAAGGCTTCGATCTGGCCATACGCGGCAGTGACCGGCTCGAGGACTCCTCGCTGATCGCGCGTCCGCTGACAAGCATGTCGCATGTGCTGTGCGCCGCTCCCGGCTATTTCGAAAAGCGCGGCCGCCCGCACACGCCTGCCGATCTCAACGGCCTGGAGCACATACGCTTCAGTCTCTCGGGCCATGCGGATGCCTGGGAATTCGAGCAAGGCGGACGCATGGAGAGCGTGGCAGTCAACGCGCGCTATTCGGTGTCCTCAAGCCTGGCAGTGCGCGACGCACTGCGCGCGGGCTTTGGCGTCAGCCTGATCCCGCAGCCCTATGTCGAGGAAGACCTGCGCACGGGCCGGCTGCAGGCCGTCCTGGAGGACTGGAGCACGGTGAAGACCACGCTCTATGCGATTTATCCGTCGCGCCAGCATGTGACGCCCAAGCTGCGCGCGCTGCTGGACTTTCTGGTCGCACAGTTCGATTCTGGCAACTGAGCCTCCGGGCCATTGGCCAGCCTTCAGCGCCGGCGCTGGCTCTGGATCTGCTCCGGCCCGGCCACCAGGGCACCGGCGCCGCGCACTTCCAGCGCGATGCTGTCCAGCACCTTGCCGGAGGCATCAAGCAGCTCCAGCCTGTGGCGCCCCGGCCAGGGCAGCCAGCCCAGCTGACTGCCGCGCCCCAGCTCGCGCTGCACTTCCCGCATCACGGGTTGGGCGTTCTTGTCTGCTATGACGGGCGCTCCATATTGCCGGGTCACCAGCCGCCAGCGCAAGCTGCTGTCGCGCCAGTCCTGCTCGGCCGCCATGCCGGCCTGGCGCGCCACCAACTGCACGCGCTGGCTATCGGGCGGAATATCGGGGTCCAGCGCCAAAATGGTGCCATTGGCCGGACGCGAGATACGCACAGCGGCCGCAGCCGCAGCGCTGCCGGACTTGCTGCCTTTTTGCCTGGCTAGGCTTTTCTGCTCTGCACTGCCCGCCACGTGATCCATGGCAAACAGCGACTGCTGCGTGCCTTCCACAAACCATTCGCCACGGGCGCTTTCGATGGGCGTTCCGCCACTGGCCAGCGCGCCAAACTGCACTTGCTGCTGCAGCACGCCGATCGGAGCCCTGGGCGCGCGGCTGGACAGGTTGCGATGCAAAAAGCCCATGATATCGGCCCAGATGGGCGCTGCGCCGCTGGTGCCGCTGACCGAATGCATGGCCGCGCCACCCGCATTGCCCACCCAGACGCCCACGGTGTAGCGCTCGGACCAGCCCACGGCCCAGTTGTCGCGCATATCCTTGCTGGTGCCGGTTTTCACGGCCGTCCAGAAGCGCGTGGCCAGCACGCTGTCCGTGCCGAACGTCGGGGCCCGCGCCATATTGTCGGAGAGAATGTCGCCCACGATAAAAGCTGCCCGCGCATCCAGTGCCTGCACCGCGTCGTCGCCGGTTTTGCCGCCGGCCTTGCGGCTTTCAGTCTGAGGCAAGGCCCAGCTCACGGGACGATATTGACCGCTATTGCCCAGTGCCCGATAGGCATTGGTCAGATTGAGCAGCGCGACCTCGCTGCTGCCCAGCGCCAGGCTGAAGCCGTAATAGCCTCCGCTTTCGCGCAGCGGCAGACCCAGTTTTTTGAGCTGCTCGAAGAAGGCGTCGGGCGTGACCATGACCAGCGTGCGCACCGCAGGCACATTGAGCGAGGAAGCCAGCGCCGTGCGCGCCGATACCCAGCCCTTGAAGCGCCGGTCGTAATTCTGCGGAATATAGAGGCCGTTCTGCGTGGGAATATGGGCCGATGAATCCTCGATCAGCGAGGCGGCCGTGATGCGCTTTTCGGCAATCGCCTGGGCGTAGAGAAACGGCTTGAGCGTGGAGCCGGGCTGACGCAGCGCAGTGACGCCATCGACCTCGGATGCCTGGCTCAGCGTGCCCGAGGAGCCCACCCAGGCCAGAATCTCGCCTGTTCGGTTGTCCAGCACCACGGTCGCACCATCTTCCACATTGCGGCCCTGCAACTCGCGCAGATGCTGCTGCAGGCTGGCCACGGCAAAGCGCTGCAAGGGTGCGCTCAAGGTTGATCGCACCTGCTCCTGCCCCCTGTTCTGAGGCAGCGCCAGCCAGCGCCGCGCGAAATGCGGGGCCACACCCTCGCTGGCCAGCCATTGACGCCGCTGCAGCACGCTGGAGGTGTAGAGCTGCATGGCCGAGCAATCCCTGGCCGCCACATCATCGGGCACCATCACCTGCAGCACGCCACAGGCACGCTGGGCCACCCGCTCCACCGAGGCATTGGGTGCCCGCACCAGGGCTGCGGCAATGGCGGCCTCGCGCGCATCCAGCCCGTGTGCGGCCTTGCCGTACAGGCTTTGCGACAGCGCAGCGATACCCACGATCTCGCCGCGGAACGGCACCAAGTTCAGATAGGCCTCGAGAATCTGGTCCTTGCGCCAGCGCCTGTCCAGCACCTGGGCCGCCACGGCCTGCCCCACCTTCTGCACCACGCTGCGCCCACCCGGTCCCTGACGCCAGTCTCCATCCAGCAGACCGGCGAGCTGCATGGTGATGGTGCTCGCGCCGCGCGTGCGTGTGTTCCAGAGGTTGCCCCATGCAGCTGCGGTGACGGCAGCCCAGTCCACGCCGCTGTGCTCGTAGAAACGCTTGTCCTCGCTGAGCACCAGGGCCGTGCGCAATGCCGGCGAAACATCGGCCAATGCCACCCAGGGACCGCGGCGCACCGTGCTGTCGGTGCGCAAGCGCTGCAGCACCTCGCCTTCGCGCGAAAGCAGAAGGGTCTCCGACGAGCGATGGTCGCTGCGCACCTCGTCATAGCTGGGCACGGCTTGGCTGCTGGCGGCAAGACCCAGCCACAAGGCGGCCGTCATGCCAACGGCTCGCCAGAACGGCTTCATTCTCTGGGGCTGGAAATACCGCTGCATGCCTTGTTTCATGTCTTTGTGCGCTGTTGGAAGTCAGCAGGCATTGTCCCAAAGATGGCATGGCAAACTGTCCGCTCAGGCAAGCGGCAATAAAAAAGCGGCTCCAGCGAGCCGCTTTTTTCCGGAACCACCGCCTTTTCCTCAGGCCGTGAACTTCTTGATCTTGAACGCCAGTATCACCATCAGCACGCCAAAGATGACGGCATAGGTCGCCAGCACCCACAGCATGGCCATCATGCCCGCGCCGGGTTGCATCAGCACGAAGATGCCGAACAGCACCGACAGCAGCCCCCCGAGCACCAGCACCCATTCGCCTTGAATTTCCTTGCGCAGACGCAGCGCCGCGACGATCTGCAGCACACCGGTCATCAAGGCCCAGACGCCGATATAGATGGTCAGAACCAGCGCCGTAATCGCAGGGTTGATGACCGTGAGCACCCCCACCACCACACCCGTCAGCCCCCACAGCAAAACCACCCACCAGTGGCGCGACTGCTGACGGCTCTTGATGGCGGTGTAGATGCCTAGCAGGCCGTCGACAAACACATAGGCGCCAAACACCAGCACCAGCGCGGCGGCGGACGCCGCAGGCTGCATCCAGGTCAGCACGCCGAAGATGATGGCTGCGGCGCCGCGCAACAACAGCACCCACCAGCTACGGTGCAACATGATGGACATGGAAGGAATTTCTACAGGCATGAAGACTCCTCTCTTTTAGAACGTGTTTACGTTCTCAGGGTTTCACAACAGTGCGACTTGTGCAGCCACTCGTCTCTCGAATCCAGCTTCGACCCTTAGAACGTGTTTACGATCTCCTCGCGCCGCGACAGAGGGCTTTGCGGGATGGGATGCAAGGGGGCGGCCCCCCGCGCGCGATACCGCAGCAATAGCCCTGCTATTGCGAGGATTCGCGCGGCCGGCGAGGCAACGCCGCAGACCGCCCCTGACCGGGCGCCCGCAAAGACACTGTCCCGAAGGGTTGGAGCGCAATCGGACGATTTCTGCACGCTGTCTCTTGCTTGCACCCCGGTGCAAGCGGCGAGCCATCGCTTCGAACTCATCCCGATTGCGCTCCAACGCGGCCGCGTAGAGATCATAAACACGTTCCAAAACAAGCTCAGCCCAGCGTCAACATCACAGGCTGGTGGTCAGACGCCTGTGTGGCGCTGTCAACGCTCCAAGTGTGCACTCTCTGACACAAGCTATCGCTGACCCATATCAAGTCGCATGCCCCGGGCTCTGCCCCCCAGGTTCGATCCACCAGTCTGAAGGTCGGAGGCTGCGGTTGCCCGGGATACAGCACATCCCAGCTATTGCGCCACTGCCCGGCCTGCAGACAGCCTTCCTCGCCGGCAACCCAAGGTGCGGACAGAACGGCATATTCGGGCTCGTGCGGCTCGAAGTTGAAATCCCCGCAAAGCACGGCATGGCGGGTATGCGGCTTGGTTTGATAGGGCGAGCCATCGCTGGCCGGCTGGGGCGGGGCATCGACCAACGCACAGGCCTGCATCTGCAGGGCACGCAGTGCGCCGGCCTGCGCCATGCGCTGACGCGCCGAGAAATATTCGAGATGCGTGGTCATGATGCGTACCGGTCCCAGCGCCGCGTCATCGACCGTGACCACGGAACACATGCGCTGCATGCAGCGCATATCGGCTTCTGCCGGCATGGGCAGCAGATAGTGCTGAACCAGCAGCACCGGCAGCCGCGTGACAATCAGATTGCCAAAACGCTGATGGCCCCGGGGCGTGAACTCATCGACCGATGCGCCAAAGAAAATCTGCCAGCCCGGCAACAGCGCCTTCAGCTCGGCCAACTGGTCGCCGGGCCTTCCTTGCAGATCGGGGTAGTTGACGGCGATTTCCTGCATGCACAGCACATCCAGACCGCCGGACTGCTCGCCCATTTGCAGCGCGTGACGCACGATGCGTTCCACACTGACCAGTCCATCCATGCCGCAGCACCATTGCACATTCCAGGTCAGGATATTCATCTTGTCGCGTCTTTCCAGATTGAAAGTGGCTGAAGCCCCGGCAGCCACTATTTTTACAGCAGCTGATCAGGCCAAGTTCTCGCGCAACTGGAACACATTGCCTTCCTTGTCCATGGCATTGCAGGCCGCAAAGCCAGGACCTTGCCAACGCTCGTCAAACACTTGTCCGCCCAGCGCCTGTGCTGCGCTTTCGGCGTCGGCAATCGCCGGCACGGTGACAAAGAACTTGAGTGCCACATCGGCGCGGCGCTGCGGTGGCGTGCCGATCTTGACCCGCGCCGCAATCTCGGCAGGCAGGGCGTGAATCACCAGTTGCAACACGGCGGACTCCAGCACGATGACGTGCGCATCTTCATGCAGTCGCCGCATGCCCAGAACCTGCTCATAGAAGCCTGCCAGACTCTGGAAATCCTTGGCATAAATCAGCACACCAGCAGCAGCGGGACCGGGCATCGTCAACTCCTCAAATGGTTTGACTGTATCCCAGTCACTTGATGCCCGCACGCATGAAGCTTTGCACGAACTGGCGCTGGAACAGCAGGAATGCAATAAGCAGCGGCCCTGAAGTCATCAGTGTGGCGGCGCAGATGGTCGACCATTCCACGCCCGATTCCACGCTGGAGAAAACCTGCAGGCCCACGGTGAGCGGACGCGACTGCACGCTGTTGGTGATGATCAGAGGCCAGAGAAAATTATTCCAGTGAAAGCTCACCGAAACCAGCGCAAATGCCGTGTAGACCGGCCTGGCCAGCGGTACGTAGACACGCCAGAGAATCTGCAGCGTGCTGGCACCTTCCACGCGCGCGGCTTCGTCCAGCTCGCGGGGTATGCCCATAAAGGTCTGGCGCAGCAAAAAGATGGCAAAGGCCGAGGCGAAATACGGCAGACCTATGCCCGCCAGAGTATCGACCACTCCCAGCCCGGACATGGTCTGATAGTTCGCCACCAGCAGAATGTCCGGCATGATCATCAGCTGTATCAGCACCAGCGCAAACGCTACATTGCTGCCGCGAAAGCGCAAGCGTGCAAAGGCAAATGCAGCCAGCGTGGACAGCAGCAGCTGCACCGCCAGAATCATGGCCACCAGCAAGATGGTGTTGAGAAAATAGCGCGCAAACGGCGCGGCTTCCCAGGCATGGCGGAAGTTCTGCAGCGTCCAGGGCGCGGACAGATCCAGGCGCGTGGACGCATCGGAGGGGTGAAACGCCGTCCAGACCGCATAGACCAGCGGCAGCAGCCACAGCAGGGCCAGCGTCCAGGCGGCCAGGGTGTCCAGCCATGAAGCGCCATAAAAGCTCACGCCCTGACTTGCCCGGGCGCTCCTGCGCCCTGGCAGAAATGAAGCAGCTGTCATTGATAGTGCACCTTTTTGTCCAGCACGAAGAACTGGAACAGCGCCACGGCAGCCAGCACCACGACCAGCACCACGGTGATGGCCGCGGCATAGCCGGTATCCCAGAACTTGAAGCCCACTTCGTAGAGGTGATAGAGCAGCAGCGTGGAGGCATTGTCCGGTCCGCCACGTGTGAGGATGAACACATGGTCCACGAGCCGGAAGGCATTGATCACGGCGTTGACCAGGATGAACAGCGTGGTCGGCATGAGCAGCGGCCACTGCACGCGGCGCAGGAAATACCAGCGCGATGCGCCTTCGATGACCGCTGCCTCCTTGAGGCTGGGGTTCAACGTTTGCAGCGCGGCCAGATAGAAGATCATGAAAAAGCCGGCCTCCTTCCACACGGCCACCAGCGTGATGCAGGCCAGGGCCGTGGATGGATCGCCCAGCCAGTTGTGCGCGTCCAGGCCCAGTGCGCCGCGCAGCTGCTCCAGCAGCCCGTACTGAGGCGTGTAGAAGAACAGCCAGATATTGGCCACGGCAATCATGGGCAGCACCGTGGGCGTGAAATAGGCCATGCGCAGCAAGGCCCGCCCCGCGAGCTTCTCGTTGACCCACAGCGCCATCAGCAAGGCCAGTCCCATGGACAGCGGAATGGTGGCAGCGGCAAACCAGAGGTTGTTGCGCACGGCCTGCCAGAACACGGGATCATCGACCATGAGCGCATAGTTTTCCAGCCCCACCCATTCGCCGGGCTGGCCGCCACGACCCGTGGCATGCAGGCTGTCGATCAACGTGGACAAGGCCGGCCAATGCGTAAAGCCCAGCAGCAGCACCAGCGCCGGCATGAGCAGCAGCCAGGCATGCACGGCCTGCCGGCGTGCCGCGGCCTGCGCCAGCCTGCGGGCGGCCCTGGATGACAAGGGCGCCGCCATGGCGCCCTTGCCGGTTTCAAGCGCCGGACTGCTCATTACTTGTAGCGACGCAGAATGCGCTCGGATTCCTTCTGCGCATCGTCCATGGCCTGGGCTGCGGTCTTGGTGCCGTTCAGGGCCGCCTGAATCGCATCGTTGAGCACCTTGGTCACACGCTGGTTCTCATGGGTGGAATACTCGGCCACCGACACGGGAAGTTGATCGCGCGCCACCAGTGCCTGGGGAAATTCCTGGCCGTACTTCTTGAGTGCGGGAGTCTCGTAGGCTGCAGGCGAGACAGCCACATAGCCGCTGTCCATGCTCCACTGCGCGGCACGCTCTGGCTGGGTCACCCATTTGGCAAACTCGAACGCAGCCTGCTGCTGCTCCCTGGGCGCATTCTTGAAGATGTAGAAATTGCCCCCGCCCGTGGGCGAGCCCTTGCGGACATTGCCGGCGATCTGGCCCACGCCGAAGTCGAACTTGGCATTGGCGCGGATATTGGTGAGATTGCCCGTAGTCGTCACGATGATGGCGGCCTTCTTTTCCATGAAGTCCCTGGGCGTCGTGCCCCACTCCACCACACCTGCCGGGTGCACGCCGTCCTTGACCAGGCTGACCCAGAAGTTCAGCGCTTCCACCACCTTGGGGTGGTTGAGCATGACGCGGGTGCCGGACTCGTTGGCCAGCAGCACATCATTGGGCGTGGTCAGGGTCTGCAGCATCCAGTAGCCAAAGCCTGTGGACGGAATCTGGATGCCGTATTGCACGACCTTGCCGCTGGCGTCCTTCTTGGTCAGCTTGTGGGCGGCCTCCTTGAGTTCCTTCCAGTTCTGGGGCGCCTTGTCGGGGTTCAGGCCGGCCTCCTTGAAAGCTTCCTTGTTGTAGTACATCACCACGGTGGAGCGCTGAAAGGGCACGCCCCATGTCTTGCCACCGGTCTGGCTGTTGGCCATGAAGGCCGGATAAAAGCCCTTGAGCCAGGCCTTGTCGGCATCGGTCTTCACGAAGTCGTCAATGGGCGCAATCGCGCCCTCGTCCATCAGCGTGAACATATCGGTGGACAGCAGCACCGAAGTCGCAGGCGCCTTGCCGGCCTTGTGCGCCGTCAGCGCCTTGACGATGGTTTCCTGATAGGTCCCCGCATAGATGGGCGTGATCTTGTATTGCGGATGCGCCTTGTTGAAGTCCGCCGCATAACCGTCTATCACCTTGGTGATGGGGCCGCCCACGGCCACGGGGTAATAGAAAGGCACTTCCAGCGGGGACTGCGCAAGAGCAGTGCCCGCCAGGCCAAGGCCGGCGGCAGCGGCGAGCAGGCCGTGAACAAAGGTTTGACGACGCATGGGAATCTCTCCTCGGGATTTGCAGACAATGGAAAACGCCGGCGGCTCAGGCTGCGGCCAGCAAGGAGCGGGCGGATTCCACCGCCTGCCCACAAAAATGAATGCGCCCGCCCTGGGCATCGAACCAATGCGAAGCCTGCTGCGGCCAGTACAGGATCACGCCTTGTCCAGGCCGCAGATCGGCATGGGCATGGCCGGGCACACGCGCCGTCAGCAGCTCGCTGCCCACCCGGCAGCGCAGCACCAGATCAGCACCCAGATATTCAAAGCCCTGCACGGTGGCCGGAATGCGGTTGCCCAGACCCTCGTTGCCGCCGTCGGCATCACCTGCCACGGCAATCACCTCGGGCCGCACGCCCAGCGTTTGCGGATAGGCGCTGCCAGCCACCAGATCCGGGGCCACGACCACATCGCTGCCTGCAATCCGGTGGCCCTGCAGGGCCACGATGTTCATGGCGGGCGTGCCGATAAAGCGCGCGGCAAACGTGGTTGCGGGCTTGGCATAGATCTCGCGCGGCCCGGCCGCCTGTTCCACCCGGCCCTTGTTGAGCAGCACCACCTGATCGGCCATGCTCATGGCCTCGGCCTGATCGTGGGTCACATAGACCACCGTGAGGCCCAGACGCTGCTGCAGCTCGCGCAGCTCGGCGCGCATTTCCTGGCGCAGCTGGGCATCGAGATTGAATAGCGGCTCGTCCATCAGGCAGACCCTGGCCTGCGCCACCAGCGCACGGCCCAGCGCCACGCGTTGCTGCTGGCCGCCCGAGAGTTGCCCGGGCCGGCGCTCCAGAAGTGCCGTCAGCCCCAGCAGCTCGGCCGTTTGCTCAAGACGCTGCTCGCGCTCGGCCTTGCCAAGCTTGCGTACCCGCAGACCGAACTGGATGTTGTCGGCCACGCTCAGATGCGGGAACAGCGCATAGTTCTGAAACACCATGGCAATGCCGCGCTCTGCGGGCGGCAGATGGGTGACATCGCGACCATCGATGCGCACCGACCCCGAGGTGGGAATGTCCAGCCCGGCAATCATGCGCAAGGTGGTGGATTTGCCGCAGCCCGAAGGGCCGAGCAAGACGCAAAACGAGCCTGGTTCAATGCGCAGATTCACGGCATGCAGGGCCGTGGCGTCACCCCAGGATTTGGCGACGTTCTCCAGCTCGATCAAAGACATCGCGCCAGTCTAGGAAGACTGGATGACAGCCGCGTGTCAACCCAGATCCAACCAAATAAAAACAGGAGCTTCTTGCGCCTGCCATTTATGGATCTCAGATAGAAATGATCTTGAATCATCCTTTTTAAATACGAAAGCAGCTTCAATATTCATAGCATCAGCGCATGAAAAAAGCCCCGACTGCTTGCGCAGACCGGGGCTTGTCGTACGGCCGGGAAACCGCTGAAGGCTTACTTGGGCATCACCACCTTGATCTTGGCGTTGGGAATCTCGCCAAACATCTCGGGCGCATACAGCGCTTCGGCACGCGTGGGCGGCAGGGCAAATTCACCGGCGTTGTTCAGGCGCACCGTGTATTCGACCTTGGTCGTCCCTGCGGGCAGGTACTGGTAGTAGGCACGGTAGGACTCGAAGCTGCGCTCTTCGTAGGCCAGCCAGCCGGCCCCCTCCTGCTTCTCGCCCTTGGACGCGATCTCCGAATCACGGCCCAGGCCGCCACCCAGAATGGTCGCCCCCGTGGGGACGGGATCGGTGATGGCCACCCAGGTCATATCGGTCTTGGCCTGCACCTCCAGCGTCACGCGCAGCACATCGCCGCGCGTGTACTGACCGCCACCGAACAGGCCCTTGTCGGCCTGCTCCACGGGCGTGACGGTCTTCTTGATGGTGTAGCCGGCGCTGAACGGTGCCTTCAGGGCCACGGCCGCCACGGACTGCACGGTCAGCCAGGGCTTGCCCGTCCCTTGCTGCGTCACGCTCAGCTGGCCCTTGCCGGCCTTGGCCCAGGGCATGAACATGGTGTTGTTCATCAGGCCGCCGGCGCGCACGGGCTCACCGAAGACGCTGTTGGCATGGGCCGTGCCCTGCGCATCCTCGGACGTGGCGCGCCTGACCTCGGCCCAGTTCACCTTGGCCTCGTTACCGTTCATGCTGGCCACGGTGCTGCCGGCCACGGGCTCGGACTCGAACTTCTGCGAGAAGCGGCGCAGCGCCAGAGCTCCCCAGAGGTTGGCCGTGGTCGTGTTCCAAGCACCGCCCTGCTGGCGCGCGATAAAGCCGCTGACCAGGCGCGGCATGTCTTCGGCCCATGCCGGGTCGTTGATGGTCGCCAGGATCAGACGCGCCAGATTCACGTCAGGGCCCTGCATCAGCCACCACCAGCCATCGTCCTGATCGGTCGAGAAGCCGGCACGCGTGCCGTTGTAGGTCAGGCGGGCACGCAGAATCTGCATGGCCTGGGCCAGGCGCTCGTCGCGCTGGGGCGCATCGCTCATGCGCTGCAGCAGCAGCACCCAGTCGATGACCGTGTGCGTGGGCCACTGGTTGGGCGTGGCATTGATGCTGTCGAGCATGCGCGGCGTGGCCTTGCCAGTCAGCGCCAGCGCGGCAATCGCCGCCAGCTTGCGCATTTCCAGATCCTTGCGCGGGCTCCAGAAGTTGCGCTGGATGCGGCCTTCCACAAACGCGATCAGGCCGTCCTCCATGCGCGCACGCTCGGCCGCCGGAATCACGAAGCGCTTGTCAACGCCCTGCGCCATGGCCGACAGATTAAGCAGATGCGCGGTCAGCGTATCGCTGCCGCGGCTGACCGAGCCGTCCTGGGGCGGGAAGTAGTTGGCCAGGCCGTCACCGTCCAGATAGTTGGGCAGCTGGGCCATGGTGCTGCCCCAGAGCTCGGCGTTGTTCATGCCGACGGCCTTGCTGGTGGTCTGCTCCAGGCAGGAGTAGGGGTAGCGGGCCCACCAGTCGCGCACGCCGGGCAGACCTTCGGTCAGCTTGGGCACCAGCGACATCTGCAGACCGCCGCGACCGGGCAGGGCATCGGCGGGCGGATTCACGGGCACGCTATAGCTGCCGTTGACCTGCACCAGCGTGGCCTGCTGCACCGACAGCGGCACGGCGGGCACGATGCGCTGGCTGACCTTGAGCGCATCCTGCGCCGCGTCGGCGCCGCCAGCAGTATCGCGCGCGGAAATCTCCCAGATCAGCGCCTCGGCACGCGTGCCGGAGAGCTGGGCCGGAGCCTTCACATCCCAGGCCACTTCACGCGCCTCGCCGGCGGGAATCTCCACGGTCTGGGCCTTGAGTTCCAGCAGCGTGGCACGCGGCGTGACCTCCACCTTCATGGCCTTGGCCGAGGTGTTGCGCAGCGTGACCTGGGCGCGGAACTGATCGTCCTCGCGTACCAGGGGCGGCAGGCCGCTGATGATCTGCAGATCCTGCGTGGTACGGATCGCCGCCTGGCCGGTACCGAACAGGCTCACGCCCGCATCGGCCACGGCCACCACCTGGAAGGTGGTCAGGGCGTCGTTGAGCGGCACCTCGATCAGCGCCATGCCGTTGCCGTCCAGCACCACATCGGGCTTCCACAGCAGCAGGGTGTCGAGCAGTTCGCGCGTGGGGCTGCGGCCACCGCCACCGCCCGCAGGCACGGCCTTCTTGCCGTAGTGGCGTCGGCCGATCACCTCCATCTGGGCCGTTGCCGTCTGTACGCCCCAATCGCGGCGTGTCAGCATGGCATCGAGCAGATTCCAGCTGCTGTTGGGCATCAGTTCCAGCAGAGCCTGGTCCACGGCCGCCAGCGCCACATGGGCACCTGCAGCGGGCTTGCCATCGGGCAGCGTGGCCTTGATGGTGACCTTGGCCGTGCCGCGCACCTTGTAGCTGGACTTGTCCGAGGAAACCTTGACGTCCAGGGTATTGCTCTTCAGGCCCACGCGAATTTCGGACATGCCGAAACGGAAGGCAGGCTTGGAGAGGTCCACCATGGAAGTCGGCGCGATGAATTCCTTGCCGTCATTCCAGAAGGCACGCCACCACTCCAGCGGCGACTTGAAGCCCCAGGTGAAGAAGCTGTACCAGGGCACTTCCATCAGGCGGCCGCGCAGCGCCAGCACGCTGACATAGGCGTTGGGCCCCCAGTTGTCTTCGATCTTGACGTCCACCGTGGGGTTGTCACCCGCCAGCTCCACCACCTGGGTGCTGACGATGCCTTCGCGCTCCACGGCCACCAGCGCCGTGGCGCGACGGAAAGGCATGCGCACCTGGAAGCGCGCGGTCTCGCCGGGCTCATAGCTCTTGCGCTCGGACAGCACGTCCATGCGGTCATGGTCTTCGCCACCGAACCAGAGCTCGCCCTGGCCCGTGACCCACACCGAGGTCGCGGCCAGGCTGCTGCGGCCTTCCTTGTCGGCGGCCTTGACGATCAGCTCCACCTCGCCCGGCTGGGACAGCTGGGCCTCGCATTGCACAAGGCCATGGCTGTCGCTGGTGCCCGAGCACACGGTGCCCAGATTCTTGAGCGTGGTCTGGTTGTCGTAGCTGTAGAAGCCACCCACCAGTCGCTTGCGGCTGGAGGTGGTGATGCGCGCCACGGCCTCGACCTTGACGGGCACGCCGGCCTGGGCCTTGCCTGCCGTATCCAGCGTCAGCGCCTGAAAGCGCAGCTTGCGGTCCACCGAGATCCAGTTCTCGGAGCGCACGCCTGCCACCACGGCAGCCGGCCAGATGGTGCGCGTGCTGCGCAGGGTCTGCACCTCGCCGTTCGGGTCGGCGTAGGTCGCTTCCATCAGCAGCTCGCGCGGCTCGCCCGACTTGGGCAGCTTGTCGATGCTGACCTTGCCCAGACCGTTCTTGTCCAGCGTCACGGGAAGCTTGTCGGCCACGACCTTGGTGTCGTCAGCCGCCGTGCTTTCCTCGTCGTCGCTGCTGCCCACGTCCTGGGCACTGCGCGGCGGGTTGAAGCTGAAGCCGTCCCAGCCCGCGAAATCCAGCGATTTGGAGCGCAGCAGAGCCGACACCTTGACCGGCAGATTGGCGGCGGCACCACCCGAGACATAGTTGATCTGCACTTCGGCAGGCACGCTGCTGACAGCGTAGAGCTGCTCCTTGCCGGCCGGGCCCACACGCCCCTCCATCACCGGAAGGCGGAACTCCTCGACACGGAAGATGCCGGTGCTGAAACTGGAGCGACGGCCGCTGCCATTGGTGTAGCCCAGCTCCACCGCATATTCGCCGAGCTTGGCGGCCTTGGAGATGGGGAACTCGCTGCTCGCGCTGCCATTGACATTCCAGCTCAGGGCCTGGGTAAAGCGCTGGCCACTGCCCAGATGGGTGATGGTCAGGCGGTCAGGCTTGTCCTGGGTCTGCTCAAAGCCCGTGGAGTTCTTGCCGGGGCCTGTCAGGGCACGCAGAAAGTGCTTCATGGACACGGTTTCGCCGGCACGGAACAGCATGCGGTCAAACACCGTATGCGCGACTTCGTCGCGCTTGTTGCTGGAGCTGGTCGGCACATTGAAGCGCCAGGACTCTATGCCCTTGTTCCAGTTGCTCCAGACAAACGCCAGTTCCTCGCCAGCCTCGGTCTTGGCACGCGCACTCACGAAATAGGAGTTGCTGCGGTAGTAGCCGTCTTCGTTGCTGCACGAAGGCGGATTGGGATTGAGGCCGTTGAAGGTCACCAGACCCTGGGCATCACTGACAGCCGAAGCAATCGCCTGACCGTTGCAGTCCGAGACCTGCACCGTGGCGCCCGGCACCACCTTGCCCTTGTCCAGCGTCGTCACCCAGGCCACGGAGTTCTCGCGCCCCAGCTTGAAGTGCACGGCCAGATTGGTCACCAGCACCGAGGTGCGCACATACATGGTACGGCCCGCTCCATAGCCTTCGTCGAGCAGAGACTGGCCCAGCATGGGCGAGGCGATCTCCACTACCTGGAAGCCCGGGTTCAGCGGAATGCCGACGACCTCGAAGGGGCGCGGGTCGCTCTTGGCCGCCTTGGGCAGCTCCAGCGTCTGGGTCTGGCTCTGGCCGTCCAGCAGCGACAGCATGCGGGTCTGCACCCAGTGCTTGTCGTCGTTGATGACAGGAGGCAAGACCTTGACATCACGCGCAGCGCGCTTGCGCTCCACGCTGTAGCTGTCATAGCGCTCGACTTTCTTGAGCCAGGCGATGATGTCGGCATCCGAGCCACCCTTCTTGGTACGCACCACGCTGGCGTCCAGCGACTTGCCCAGAAGCTGCGGCTCCACATTGCGCAGCGTCACGGGCAGCAGCGCCGGGCCCTTGGGGCCTTCGGCAAAGCGCTCGACGATGCCGAAGGGCGCGGCGGCAAACTTCACCAGCGGCGGCATATTGCCCGTGGCCGTGGCCAGCGGGAACAGATTGGCATTGCTCAGCGTGCGGCCCGCAGCATCCTTGAACTGCGGCGGCAGCTCCACCACATACTTGGAGTTCGGCTGCATGGTGGCGGGAAAGCTCACGCTGTCCACCAGCGAATCCTCGGCCAGCTTGTCGCCGTTCTGCTCGATGATGGGGGCCACGGCCGAGGCACCGCTCTTGAGGCGTATGCCTTCGATCAGCTTGCGCGGCACCGGCGCGCTGAATGACAGCCGCATGGGGCGGATCGGCAGACAGGCGGCGTTGGCGTTCTCGCGCTCGCAGCTGAAGTCGGCGCTGAAGGGCTGGCGCACCTGGTACTCGTAGCGCTGCTCGTCCTTGCTGACCAGGCCGTTGGCCATGGCCACGCCCTTGCCATAGACCAGGGTCATCTTGCTGCCCGAGGTCAGACGGCGGTTACAGGCCAGCACCGCATAGTTCTGCGGGTTCTTGGCAGCGTCCTTGTCCCAGTGGCGCTGCTCGAGCACGGCCTCGCGGTCCTTGCCCTCTATCAGTTGCACGGGAATGCGCTCGCCCACACCTTCGGAGGTACACCAGACGCGCTGCTTGAGGCTGTCGACGGATGCCGCGCCCGTCAGGCGCAGAGCAAAGTACTGCTGCTCGTCCACCTCTTCATAGGTGTCGGGCGCAATGCTGGCCACCTGCGGTCCGCCGGTCTGGAACTGATAGCTGGCTGCGCCCGTCAGGGCCGTACCCGCGACGCTCTTGAACTGCGGGTTGAGCTGGGCCGTGCAACGCACGCCGGCGGGCAGGTTCTGGGCAAAGTCGAAGACCCATTCCTTTTCGCTGTTCCAGCGCCCCGTACCCTTGGCGGCCTGCGCATTGCTGCACTGCAGATTGACCGGCGCCTCGGCCTTGGGGTCGCCAAAGCGCACGGCTGCCCCATCGAACTGCACCACCACCTGGCCCACCTTGCTTACATCGCCCTGCGGGCTGAACTGGCGCACCCCCACGGCATGGGCCGCCGTGGCCGCCAGGCCCCATAACAGGCCTGCCTTGAGCAGCACGCGCCAGTGCGGCGCGATCTGCTTCCTCTTCCTTCCCTCTGCATAAGGCACAGTCATACAGTCACTTCCTTTTGGGGCCGGCGTGGCCGGCCCTGGCTGTTTGAATCTGAAGTCTGGAATCAGCGACGCAGCAGTGCGGGACGGCAGAATGCAAAAAGCCCTGCCTCGCAAGTGAAGCAGGGCCTTGAGCAGGTGCCGCACGCGCGAAACTACTGCGGCTGGAAACCGCTGCGCTGAATGATACCGGCCCAAACCTTGGAATAGGCGGCCTCACGCTCCCCCAACTGGCGGGGATTCATGTATCCAACTGTAAGCCCCAATGCCGTCAGCTGCGCGTAGACGTCACGCTGCTTGAGCACATTGCCCACGGCTGCAGAAAAGCGCTCGACAAAGGCCTGGGGCACGCCCTTGGGCGCAAAGATGCCGTAGTAAGGCATGTCCTCGAAGCCCTTGATGCCCTGCTCCAGCAAGGTCGGCACTTCGGGCATGGAGGCTTGGCGCTTGGCGCCCAGCACGCCGATCACGCGCAGCTTGCCCGCCTTCTGGTTCTCCATGAAGTCGGGCACCGAGGCAATGCCGGCAGGAATCTGATTGCCCAGCATATCGGCCAGCAAGGGAGCGCTGCCGCGATACGGTGCCGCCACCAGATCGAGCTTGTAGTGGTCGGCCAGGATCTTGACCAGAAATTCGGGCGTCGATGCCGGAGCCGGAATGCCGATGGTTCCGTTCTTGGCACTGCCTCTGGCCCAGGCCGCGTACTCGGCCAGATTCCTCACCGGCGTGTTGCTGGACACGGCCAGCGCATTCACGAAAGTGGCGACCCCGGCCACGGGAATGAAGTCCTGTTGCGGATCGAAGCCCGGCTTTTTCACGACCTTGGGCAGGATGGAGATGGTGTGGTCATGCGTGAGAAACAGCGTATGCCCATCGGCAGGCGAGGCCTTGAGCAGTTGCGCGGCAATCTGGCCGCCGGCGCCGGGACGATTCTCCACCAGCACCGTCGCACCGCTCAGTTCGTCCTTGAGCTTGTCGGCCAGCAGGCGCGCAATCGCATCCGAGCCACCGCCGGGCGGAAAGCCCACCAGAATGCGGATGGGCTGGCCCGACGAGGCCCAGGCCAGCGGGCCCAGGGCCGATGCTGCCACCGCTCCCGCACCGGCTCTCAGCAATTGACGACGAGATTGCGTCATGTGTTTTCTCCTTATGCTTTTTCCAGACTAACCAAAACAAAAGCGCCCGGCAAAGGGCGCTTTCAAGGCGTGAACGTTACGCCACAGTGCTTGAGTCCATCAGGCCAGACGAGCGTGGTGCTTGGCCAGTTGCGCACGCACCTGCGCCGGAGCCGTACCGCCCAGCGTGTTGCGGGCATTGAGCGAGCCTTCCAGACTCAGGGCCTCGAACACATCGGCCTCGATATTGGGGTTGAAGGCCTGCAGCTCGGCCAGCGGCAGCTCGGTCAGGTCCACGCCCTTCATGGTGGCCAGCTTCACGGCGTGAGCCACGGTTTCGTGGGCGTCACGGAAGGGCAGACCCTTCTTGACCAGATAGTCGGCCAGGTCGGTGGCCGTGGCATAGCCCTTCAGAGCTGCAGCGCGCATGTTCTCGGCATTCACGGTGATGCCGCCTTCCTTGACGCCGCTGGCGGGGTTGAGCTGGCCGCCGATCATCTCGGCGAAGATGCGCAGCGTGTCCTTGAGGGTGTCCACCGTGTCGAACAGCGGCTCCTTGTCTTCCTGGTTGTCCTTGTTGTAGGCCAGGGGCTGGCCCTTCATCAGCGTGATCAGGCCCATCAGATGACCGACCACGCGGCCGGTCTTGCCGCGTGCCAGCTCGGGCACGTCGGGGTTCTTCTTCTGGGGCATGATGGACGAGCCGGTGGTGAAGCGGTCGGCGATCTTGATGAAACCGAAGTTCTGGCTCATCCAGATGATCAGCTCTTCCGACAGGCGGCTCACGTGCACCATGCACAGCGAGGCAGCAGCGGTGAACTCGATGGCGAAGTCGCGGTCGGACACGCCGTCCAGCGAGTTCTGGCTCACGCCTTCCATGCCCAGGGTCTTGGCCACGCGCTCGCGGTCCAGCGGGTAGGTGGTGCCGGCCAGGGCGGCAGAGCCCAGAGGCAGCACGTTGACGCGCTTGCGCACGTCCAGCATGCGCTCGGCGTCGCGCTTGAACATTTCCACATAGGCCAGCATATGGTGGCCGAAGCTCACGGGCTGGGCCACTTGCAGATGGGTGAAACCGGGCAGGATCACGTCCACGTTCTTGGCAGCCACGTCGACCAGCGAGCGCTGCAGTTCCTTGAGCAGGCCTTCGATCAGGTCGATCTCGCTGCGCAGCCACAGGCGCACGTCGGTGGCCACCTGGTCGTTGCGGCTGCGGCCGGTGTGCAGACGCTTGCCGGCATCGCCGACCAGTTGGGTCAGGCGCGCCTCGATGTTCAGGTGCACGTCCTCCAGATCCAGCTTCCACTCGAAAGTGCCGGCCTCGATCTCGGCCGTGATCTGCGCCATGCCCTTCTGGATGGAGGCGAAATCTTCGGCTGCAATGATCTTCTGGGCCGACAGCATTTCGGCGTGTGCCAGAGAGCCCTGGATGTCGGCCTGCCACATGCGCTTGTCAAAGAACACGCTGGAGGTGTAGCGCTTGACCAGGTCGCTCATGGGTTCGGAGAACAGGGCAGACCAGGCTTCGGCCTTGGAATCGAGCTGGTTGTGCGAAGGAGCAGATGTAGACATGTGAGGGCAACAATCCCGTAAAACCACAGGCCGCCCAATGCAGAAGTTTGGCGTGACGGCTGTGCAAAGCAGAAACAGGGATTTTATCGGCCTGACCCGGCGCCGGCGCCAGAGCACCCCAGAGCCATTGCCGGCCACTGCGACAAAGCGGCATTCGCGCCCAAAAAACTCACTAATCAATAGCACCATGTACTTGATGGATAAGGCCTGCAAGTCTTATTTCCCCGAGCCGACAAATCCGGCTGCAGCCACCCGGTTTCTGGCTTGCGCGGACAATCACATCGTCCCCGCTCACTTCCCTCCCAGGCCGCTGCCCAAGCGGCTGACGCGCCTCCCGGCATGCATTCCCGCTCTTCCCTGATTTCCGGCCTCGGTTTTGCGCTGGCCGCCTGCGCGCTCTGGGGCGCGATTTTTCTCGTGCCGGCCATGCTGCCGGAGTTCTCGCCGCTGCAGATCACCTTTGGCCGCTTCGTGCTCTATGGCGTGGTGGCCTTATGCGTTTTTCTGCCTCGGGCCACCAGGCTGCTGCCCAGGCTGCAAGCGGCCGATATCCGGCATCTGGTCTGGCTGGCCCTGACGGGCAATGTGGTGTACTTTGCCCTGGTTGCCACGGCCGTGCAATGGATAGGCATGGCCGTGACCTCGCTGATCGTGGGCCTGGTTCCCGTCACCGTGCCGCTGCTGGGCCGCAACACCCATGGCGCGCTTCCGCTGCGCCGCATGCTGGCGCCGATGGCACTGATCCTGACCGGCATCGTGCTCGTCAACGCCCATGCGCTGACCACAGGGCCCGAAGGCAGCCAGGGGCGCTATCTGCTGGGCGTGCTGATGGCCGGGCTGGCCATGCTCTGCTGGAGCCGCTACGCGCTGGACAACACCCGCTATCTGGCGCAGAGCCGCTTCAACGGCACGGAATGGTCCACGCTCTGGGGTCTGGTCGTAGGGCTGATCAGCGCCTTGCTCTGGGCGCTGCTCTGGCTGGTATCGCCGGAGGCCAGCGGCGCCAACAACCCCGACATTCCAGCCCAGCGCTGGCAGCTGTTCTGGCTGTTGAACCTGGCCGTGGCCGTGCTCTCGTCCTGGCTGGGCAACTGGATGTGGAATGCCGCCAGCCAGCGCCTGCCCATCACCTTCGTGGGCCAGCTGCTGGTATTCGAGACCCTGTTCGCCCTGGCCTACCACTTCCTCTACGAGCAGCGCCTGCCCCTGCTCGCGGAACTGGCCCCCATGCTGCTGATTCTTGCGGGCCTGGCCTGGTCGCTCAGACGCTATCAGGCCGCCAGCCGGGCGGCGGCCTAGTTTTGAGTCAGCACAAAGCTGATGCATCGAACCGACAGATGCCGCGCGAATTGCAGTTGCACAGCGGCTGCTGGCCAATAATCACAGGACTTGCGCCAATTCGGACCGGGCATGCTGCCCTGTCGACAGGAATGCCCTTGGTGCATTTTCAGCCCGCTCCAGTCTGCATCCCAAACACCGTCCTGCTCCAGACCGCCAGTGCCCATCTCACCGCTCATCGCCGCCACTCCCGCATCGGCCCGCACGGTCCTGGTGTTCGACGCCTGCAATGCCGGTGTGGTCCTGCGTGCCGTGCTGTTTGTACAGGTGGTGGTGAGCACGGCCGCCATCTATGGCGCGGACTCGCTCTGGGAGTGGTTTTCCAGCGCCGCCCTGCTCACCGGGGCTTGCCTGCCCGGCACCCTGGTCTGGCTGATAGCAGCCTGCAGCCTCAAGCACCAGTTGCAGCGCCTGGGCACGCGCGGCCAGTATCTGGCCGGCGTGCTGCTGGGTGCCCTCGCGGGGCTTTACGCCTGCGGCATGCTGCTCTTCATAGGCATAGCCAAAGTCCCCTGGCTGGCCAGTGCCGTCACGGGAGGCCTGCTGGCCGCGCTGCTGGTGACGGCGCTGGTGCTGCGCGCGCGCGGCAACACGCCGGCGCAGACCCAGGCCCGTCTCACCGAGCTGCAGTCACGCATCAGACCGCATTTTCTGTTCAACACCCTCAACAGCGCGATTACGCTGGTGCGTGCCGAACCCGCCAAGGCCGAGGCCTTGCTCGAGGACCTCAGCGACCTGTTTCGCTATGCGCTGGCCGAACCCCATCTAACCACCACGCTGGCCCAGGAGATAGAGCTGGCCCAGCGCTATCTGTCCATAGAGCAGGTTCGCTTTGGCGAGCGGCTGCAGATGCAGTGGCAGCTCGATGAAAGCGTGCATGGCGCGCTGCTGCCGCCGCTGCTGCTGCAGCCGCTGGTGGAGAACGCCATCCGTCACGGCGTGGAGCCCAATGCGCGCGGCGGCAAGCTGCAGGTCCGCACCGAAAGGCGCGGCAACGAGGCGCTGATCCAGATCATCAACACCTTGCCGCCAGCCAGCGCCGAGCATCAAAGCACGGGCCATGGCATGGCCCTGGACAATGTCAAGGCCAGGCTGTCGCTGCTGCACGATCTGCAAGGCAGTTTCAGCGCCAAGGTGCGCGACGGGCTGTATGTGGTGCGCCTGAGCGTGCCTTTGCAGCAGAGCGCGCCAAAACCGGGACAATCCCGCCATGCACATTCTGATCGTTGATGACGAAGCTCTGGCTCGCGCCAGACTGCGCACTCTGCTCGGCGACTGCGCACATGGCCCCCACCATATCCAGGAAGCCGCCGACGGCGAACAAGCCCTGCAGATGCTGCAGGCCGCACAGCCGGCCCCGGTGCAACTGGTGCTGCTGGACATCCACATGCCGGGCCACAACGGGCTGCGACTGGCAGCGGCTCTGGCCGAGCTGCCCAACCCGCCCGCCATCGTGTTCGTGACAGCGCATGCCAGCCATGCGCTACAGGCTTTCGAGCTCGATGCCGTGGACTATCTGACCAAGCCCGTACGCCTGGAACGCCTGCAGCAATCGCTGCAAAAGGCCGAACGTGCGCTGAGCACGCGCAGCGTCGTGGACAGCGGCCCCGTGCTGCTGATCCAGGAGCGCGGCGGCACGCTGCGGCTGCCGCTGTCCGAAGTACGTTTTCTCAAGGCCGAGCAGAAATACATCACCGTGCGCACCGTGCAGCGCAACTACATCCTCGACGGAGCACTGGCCGATCTCGAAACCCGCCATGGCGAGCACCTGCTGCGCATACACCGCAACGCCCTGGTGCTGCGCGCGGCCCTGCGCGGCCTCGAAAAATATGACGACCCGCAGGAAGGCGAAGGCTGGGGTCTGCGCCTGCAGGGCGTGAGCGAGCTGCTGCCGGTCTCGCGCCGCCAGCTGGCGGCGGTCAAGACCGAACTCAAAGATATTTCCTGAATGAAAAAACCGGCTGGAAGCCGGTTTTTTTATCGACTGCAGTTGCAATCAATGTTCGTGCTTGTGCGCCGCTTCATGGGCAGCCGCGGGCGCGGAGGCGGGCTCGTGCGAATGCCCGACCTCGGCGCCATGATCGTGCTCATGCTCGTGTCCATGGTTGTGCGCCGCGCCGCTCATCACCGTCACGATGACGATGCCCAGCAGCAGCCAGAAGACCTGGGCTGCGGTTTCCTTGGCGCTCAGGCGCTTTTGCAGCTGGGGAATCAGGTCGGCCAGCGCCACATAGATAAAGCTGCTCGACGCAATGACCAGGAAATATGGCAGCAGCTCATGCAGCTGTCCGATGAGGAAATAGCCGGCCACCCCGCCCAGCGTGGTCACGGCTCCTGCCATGGACACCTTGATCAGCGCCACGCGGCGATTGCTGCTGGATTGGCGCAGCACCACGATATCGCCCATGTGGTGAGGCACCTCGTGCGCCAGCACCGACAGGGCGGCGATCAGGCCCAGACGGATGTCGGCCACGAAAGCCGATGCAATCAGCACGCCATCGCCAAAGCAATGCACGCTGTCGCCCGTCAGAATGGCCCAGCCGCCCTTGCCATGGCTGTGGACGTGCGTATGCTCGCCATGCTCATGGCGGGCGTGACCATGCTGGTGATCGTGGCCATGACCGTGAGCATGGTGCACGGGAAGATGCTGGTGGGCGTCGCCATGCGAATGCTCATGGCCGTGGTGCCAGAGCTCGGCCTTGGACAACAGAAAGAAAAACACCAGCCCGATCAGCAGCACCACGAACAGATCATGGGACTTGCCGTGGCTCTCGAACGCCTCGGGCAGCAAATGCATAAAGGCCGTGGCGAGCAAGGCTCCCGCCGCCAGGCTCAGCAGACGCTGGGGCATCAGCCCTGGCGTGCGCCCCCCTCCCAGACTCATCAACAAGGCGGCCACCCAGACGCTGCCGATACCAGCAGCCAGGGTGGCCAGAATAATTGCTACCAATGTCATAGCTTTATATGGCTTAACCGCAACCTTTTACAGGCGAATCTTGAGGATTTTCGCAGAATGCGCGGCCCAAGGCTGCCCGCTTGCGACTATCCCCATACCGTCAGCCCCGGATGCGCATGATGTGCATGGCATGCCGGGACTTCTTTCACCTTAGCAAAGCTGTCAAGCCCCCCGTGCCGAAAATTTCGGCGCATGGGGCATCAGGCCACGCCATGCCGGTTGAACCAGGTCAGCATGCGCGTCCAGCCGTCCTGCGCAGCCTGCTCGCGGTAGCTGGGGCGGTAGTCGGCATGGAAGGCATGGGGTGCATCGGGGAAGATCACGAACTCCGAGGCTCTGGCTGCGGCAGAGCCGGTCTTGAGCGCAGCCTTCATGGCTTCGACCGACTCAAGCGGAATGCCGGTGTCCTTGCCACCGTACAGGCCCAGCACCGGCGCCTTGAGCTGCCCCACCAGTTCCAGCGGATAGCTGGGCTGCAAATCGTTCTTGTTGCCCTGCAGCCGCCCGTACCAGGCCACGCCGGCCTTGAGCGGGGCATGCGCCGCATAGAGCCAGGTGATGCGCCCGCCCCAGCAAAAGCCGGTGATGGCCAGCTTCTTCACATCGCCGCCCTGCGTACCCGCCCATTGCACGGCCGCGTCCAGATCGCCCATGACCTGGGCATCGGGTACCTTGGAGATCACCTCGCTCATGAGCTTGGCCATCTCGGCATAGGCCATGGGGTCGCCCTGGCGCACAAACAGGTCGGGCGCTATCGCCAGATAGCCGGCACGAGCCAGGCGGCGGCAGGTGTCGGCAATGTATTCGTGCACGCCGAAGATTTCGGAGATCACCAGCACCACGGGCAGATTCTGCCTGCCCGCAGGCATGGCCCTGTAGACCGGTAGCTTGAAGCCTTTGACATCGATGCTGACCTCACCTGCCGTCAGGCCGTCGACCGGAGTCTTGATGGCCGTCTGTGCCATGACCGGTCCGGCAGCGCAGGCATAGCCCACGCCCAGGCCGGCGCCCAGGGCTGTGCGCAAGGCCGCGCGGCGGCTGGGCCGGGCATCGGCGCGACCGCCAAGCAGCCCCTGCATATCCTGAGCGATGTCTTCGTACTTCATGGATCCTCCTTGGGTTGATGGAATCTCAAGCCAGCCCGGCTCGCGCAGCAAGCCGGGCTGGCCATGCAGTCTAAAGCCAGTGCCTTGCCGTCAGCTCAGACCAGCCAGCGCAGCAGCGCCGCAGCAGCTGCCCCCAGAATCACCACCAGCAGGAACGGTGCCCGCAGCCACAGGGCCAGCGCCGCCACCAGCAAGGCGCCCAGGCGCGCATCCAGGCTGATGCGCGTGCCGCTGGCCAGGGTGTTCATCACCGTCAGCGATGCCAGCAGCGCCACCGTCAGACAGGCCGCGATCTGGGCCATGCGCGGGCTGCGCATCCAGCGCTCGGGCAGGCTGTAGCCCAGCAGCTTGGTCACAAAGGCCAGCGCACAGGCCAGCAGAATCCATTGCCACAGGGACAGCGTCATTGCTCGGCCTCCGAAGGGCGCACCCAGCCCCAGAAGGCGCCCAGGGCCGCGGCCAGCAGAATCGGCACGCCTGCGGGCACCCAGGGTATGGCCAGGGCCGTGACCAGGCCACAGGCCAGTGCCAGCGCCACCGGCTCGCGCGCATTGAGGCGCGGCCAGAGCAGGCCGAGAAAGGCCGCCACGGCGGCACCGTCAAGACCGAAGCGGCGCGTGTCGCCCAGCGCATTGCCCATCAGCGCGCCCAGCAGGGTGAACAGATTCCAGAGCACAAACACGCCCGCCCCGGCAACCCAGAAGCCGCGCCGCTGCTCGGCCAAATCTTCCTGCCCCGATGCCGTGGCCGCAGATTCGTCGATGGTCCAGTGCGCGGCCAGCCAGCGCTGCAGCCCTTTGACACCCAGCAGACGGCTCATCTGCATGCCGTAGATGGCATTGCGCACGCCCAGCAGCGAGGCCGCGCTCACGGCCGCCATGCCGCTGCCGCCACCGGCAACCACGCCGATGAAGGCGAACTGCGACCCGCCCGTGAACATCAACGCGCTCAGCGCCATGGTCTGCCAGAGATTGAGGCCGGCCGCCACGGAAAGTGCACCGAAGGAGATGCCGTACAGCCCCGTCGCCACCGAAATCGACAACCCCATGCGCACGGCGGGCGTCATTGCAAAGCCTTTGAACAAGATATTTCCCGCAACAAGCTAGAACAATTCAGGAGCTGACAGCGCATGTGAACAAAGCACTTCAGGTCAAAAACAAGCTGAAGTTCTTTATTAGAAAGCGCAAGCAGCTCTCTTTTTTAAGGATTCGTCTCGGCAAGACCTAGTCGCCCCGGAACGAACGCGTATCAGTGCGCCTTTGGGTGAAAAGCTCAATGCGCCTTTTCCCAGCTGCTGCCAAAGCCGATCTCGGCCAGCAGCGGCACGGACAGGTCGGCCACGCCGGCCATGATGGCCGGGATCTCGGCCTGCACCCAGTCCCTGGCGGACTCGGGCAGCTCGAACACCAGTTCGTCATGCACCTGCATGATGACCAGCACCTCGGGCTTTTCGGTATCCAGCCTGGCCTGCACGGCCACCATGGCCTTCTTGATCAGATCGGCCGCCGTGCCCTGCATGGGGGCGTTGATGGCGGCGCGCTCGGCCGCTTTCTTGCGCGGGCCGTTGCCGCCGTTGATCTCGGGCAGCACCAGACGGCGACCGAACACGGTCTCCACATAGCCCTGGGCATGGGCCAGCTCCACGGTCTGGTCCATATAGCGCTTCACGCCGGGATAGCGCTGGAAGTATTTGTCGATATAGGCGGCCGCCGCCTTGGTTTCAATGCCCAGGTTCTTGGCCAGGCCGAAGCTACTCATGCCGTAGATCAGGCCGAAGTTGATCACCTTGGCATAGCGGCGCTGCTCGCTGCTGACCTCGTCCACACTCACGCCAAAGACTTCGGCCGCCGTCGCACGGTGCACGTCCAGGCCGTTCTTGAAGGCGCTCAACAGGGCCTCGTCGCCCGACAGATGGGCCATGATGCGCAGCTCGATCTGTGAATAATCGGCGCTGGCAATCAGCTTGCCCTCGGGTGCCACAAAGGCTTCGCGCACGCGGCGGCCTTCGGGCGTGCGCACCGGAATGTTCTGCAGATTGGGGTCGTTGCTGGACAGGCGCCCCGTCACCGCCACGGCCTGGGCATAGTGGGTGTGCACGCGGCCGTCGCTGGGCAAGGCCATCTGCGCCAGCTTGTCGGTGTAGGTGCCCTTGAGCTTGGACAGCGAACGGTGTTCGAGCAGCTTGGCGGGCAGCGGATAGTCCTCGGCCAGCTTTTCCAGCACTTCCTCGTCCGTGCTGCGCGCGCCGGTGGCGGTCTTCTTCACGACGGGCATGCCCAGCTTGTCGAAAAAGATCTCGCCCAGCTGCTTGGGGGAGGACAGATTGAAGGGCTGGCCCGCAATCTCGTAAGCCTCTTCCTCGAGCTTGAGGATGCGCGCGCCCAGATCGTTGCTCTGGCGTGCCAGCTCGCCAGCGTCGATGCTCACGCCATTGCGCTCGATGCGAAACAGCGCTTCGCTGGTCTGCATTTCCAGCTCGTAGATATGCAGCAGACCGGCATGGGCCTGGATGCGCGGCCACAAGGTGTTGTGCACATCCAGGGTCTGGTCGGAGTCCTCGCAGCTGTACGCCGCGGCCTTGTTCACGCTCACCTGGGCAAACGGAATCTGGTTCTTGCCCTTGCCGCACAGGTCCTCGTAGCTGATGCCGCTGCGACTCACATGGCGCAGCGCCAGGCTGGTCAGATTGTGCGGGCGGTCGGCTTCGAGCACATAGGACTGCAGCATGGTGTCGTGCGCATAGCCGCGCACGGTGATGCTGTGGTTGGCAAACACATGCTGGTCGTATTTGACATGCTGGCCCAGCTTCTTCTTGCCGGCATCCTCCAGCCAGGGCTTGAGCCTGGCAAGCACCATGTCCATATCGAGCTGCTCGGGCACGTCCATGCCTTCGTGGCGCAGCGGAATATAGGCGGCCTCCCCCACGGCCACGCTGAAGGAGATGCCGACGATGCGGGCCACCATCTCGTCCAGCGAATCGGTCTCGGTATCCAGCGCCGTCAGCTCGGCGGCGCTGATCTTGGCCAGCCACTCATCGAGCTGAGCCTCGCTCAGAATGGTGGTGTAGAGCACATCGCGCTGCTGGGCAGTCACGGCGACCTCGGTCGCCGCCGCGTCATCGGCATCGAACAGGCCGCCTTGGGCACTGTCGACCTTGGCAGCCTTGCCTGGCTTGGCCGCCTTGGCTTCGGCTGCTGCGGCGCCCAGCGTCCGCACCAGGCCCTTGAAGCCGTATTTCTCGTAGAAGGGCGCAAGCGCTGCGCTATCGGGCTCGGCCAGCGTGATGGCATCGAGCTGCGGCAGGCCGCTGATATAGGAGGACAGATCGCAATCGGTCTTCATGGTCACCAACTGGCGGCTCAGCGCCAGCTGACCGCTGGCAATCGCATCGCGCAGGTTCTGACCGGCAACGCCCTTGATATCTGCGGCGCGGGCGATCAGATTGTCCAGCGAACCATGCTCCTCCAGCCACTTGGCGGCGGTCTTGGGTCCGACCTTGGTCACGCCGGGCACGTTGTCCACGGTGTCGCCCACCAGGGCCTGGTAGTCGATCATCAGCGCCGGCGGCACGCCGAACTCGGCCGTCACTCCCGCCACGTCGCGCTTCTTGCCGTTCATGGTGTCGATGATGGTCACATGCTCGCCCACCAGCTGACTCAAGTCCTTGTCGCCGCTGGAGACGATGACCTGTATGCCCTGGGCCGCCGCGGTCTGCGCCAGCGTGGCGATCACGTCATCGGCTTCCACGCCGGGCACGGCCACCACCTTCCAGCCCAGCAGCTGAACCACCTCGTGGATGGGCTCGATCTGGCTGCGCAAGTCATCGGGCATGGGCGAGCGCGTGGCCTTGTACTCGGTGTACATCTCGTCGCGGAAGGTCGGGCCCGAGGCGTCGAACACGCAGACGGCGTAATCGGCCTGCACATCCTTCCTCAGCGCCTGCATCATGTTCACCATGCCGCGGATGGCGCCCGTGGCCGGGCTGGCCGGGTCGCCTGGAATCGCCCGCAGGTCGGGCATGGCATGGTAGGCGCGGTAGAGGTAGCTGGAGCCGTCCACCAGCACCAGGGTCTTGGAATTGCTCATACCCCGGATTGTGCACGCGTGCCCGGCTCCTCCGAGCTGCAGCCCAAAGACAGGCTGCGCCTGGTGGGACAATTCGAAGTCGCCCTACAATCTATGCATCATGCGCGCTGCACCACTTTTCATCATCCTGAGCCTGGCTGCCGGATCCGTTCTGGCCCAGTCCCCCACTCCTGCTCCGGCCAATGCCGTGGTCGCTCCTGCGCCCCAGGGCCAGCAGGACAACGCGGCGGCGACCGGCAGGCACAACCAGCGGATCGAACATATCCGCGTGGAAGATGCTGGCAGCCGTGTGGATGAAACCCGTGTGGGCGGTCAGACCCAGAGCATCACCGTGCAACCCAAGGTCGGCTCCATGCCCGAGTACGAGGTACAGTCCAACGACGGCGCCCGCGCAGCCCGCAACCGCGACAACAACAGCGGCGACACCACGGGCACTCGCGTCTGGAATTTCATCAAATTCTGAAGCGCGGCGCGCTTTTCCCCATTCATGACAGGGCAGTGCTTCACTGCCCTGTTGCATATAGACACCTTCTCCCCGCTAGTTCGGTCGGTCACCCCAGACCGGCGTATTCACCATGGCTGTTTTCACCGAAGTTTCCGATAAAGATGCGCGCGAGCTGCTGCGCCGCATGTCCCTAGGCGCGTTCAAGGAATTGCGTGGCATTCAAGGCGGCATTGAAAACACCAACTATTTTCTGACAACCGACCAGGGAGAGTGGGTGCTGACACTGTTCGAGCGCCTGAGTGCCGAGCAGCTGCCTTTTTACCTCTACCTGATGAAGCACCTGGCACAAGCCGGGATTCCCGTGCCGGACCCGCAGGGCGAGACACGCAGCGGTGACATTCTGCTCAAGGTCTGCGGCAAGCCCGCATCCATCGTCAACCGACTGGCCGGCAAGAGCCAGCTGACCCCGGCTGCCGTGCACTGCGCTGCCGTGGGCGAGATGCTGGCGCGCATGCATCTGGCCGGTCAGGACTACAACCGCCAGCAGCCCAATCTGCGCGGCCTACCCTGGTGGAATGAAACCGTGCCCGTGGTCCTGCCCCATCTGGGCGAGGAAACCGCCGCCATGCTGCGCGCCGAGTTGGCCTATCAGAACCATATCGCCGCCTCGGCCAGCTATGCAGCCCTGCCGCGCGGCCCCATCCATGCCGACCTGTTCCGCGACAACGTGATGTTCGACGGCGACCGGCTGACCGGCTTTTTCGACTTCTATTTCGCGGGCGTGGACACCTGGCTCTTCGATCTGGCGGTCTGCCTCAACGATTGGTGTATCGATCACGCAACAGGTGCACATGATGCCGAGCGCGCCAAAGCCATGCTTGCGGCCTACCAGTCCGTGCGTCCTCTGACCGGGCCCGAGCGCGAGTTGCTCAACGCCCAGTTGCGTGCCGGCGCCCTGCGTTTCTGGATCTCCCGCCTCTGGGACTTCCATCTGCCGCGTGAAGCCGCACTGCTGCAGCCTCACGACCCCACCCACTTCGAGCGCGTGCTGAGCCAGCGCATCGCACATCCGCTGACGCTGGACTGAGTACCAGGCAAGCTGATTGCTCCGGGGCTTTTGATGGCCCCGTTCAGCCGTCTCGGGTACAGTGCAAGAAGCGACTTTTGCACGCTCTCGCAAAAGTATTTCAGCCTCTTCCATGAAACTTCAAATCGTTCCACCCGGCACCGGTCTGCAATGGGTGCTGCAGGGTCTGCGCACCTTCAAAAGCCAGCCTCTGGCCCTGGCCGCCCTGTTCTTTCTGGGCATGGCCAGCATGTCGCTGATCTCGGCCCTGCCGCTGATCGGCCCCGTCATTGCACTGGCACTGCTGCCATGCATCTCGCTGACCATGATGGTCGCGGCATCCGAAGCCGCCCACGGCCGCAAGCCCACACCGGCGCTGCTGCTGGTGGCTTTCCGCTCCGGCAGCCAGCATCTGCACTCCATGCTGATGCTGGGCGGCCTCTATGCCGCAGGCTTTTTGCTCATCATCGGTGCCTCCAGCCTTGTGGACGGCGGCACGTTTGCCAGCGTCTACCTGGGTCAGACTCCCATGACCCGAGAACTGGCCGAAGAGCCCGAGTTCCAGTCCGCCATGTGGCTGAGCATGTTTCTCTACCTGCCGCTGTCGCTGGCCTTCTGGCATGCTCCGGCGCTCATCCACTGGCATGGCATCAGCCCCGTCAAATCGCTGTTCTTCAGCTTTGTCGGCTGCATTCGCAATATCAGTGCCTATCTGGTGTTCGGTGTCTGCTGGATCGGCGTGTTCATCGTCTCAGGCATGGCCCTGGCCATCGTGACCGGCATACTGGCCATGCTCATCGGCAGCATTGCCGGTGGCCTGATGGTGGCAACGGCACTGATGCTGGCAGCCATCTTTTTTACCTCGATTGTGTTTACCTTCCGTGACAGCTTCAGCCCGCCCGATGACGACCAGACTCTGATCGACTCCTCGTCGGGCACAGCGCCGCCATCATCGGATTCCTAAGCTCGAGCACTACCCCGCACCAGCCCCGCCCCCAGGTCGGGGCTTTTTTATGGGCTGAACACAGGCCCGCGCCAGCAGATCATTCATCCCGGCGTCATCAAGCCGCCACGGCACTGTCATATTCGTTTCCTAGGATTCGCAGGACTGACCAAGGCATGCATCTCATGTCCTGGCATTCATCCAATTCAGCGCGGCCCCAAGTCTGCGCTTCACCCCACACTGCGAAACTCTCATGGCACAAAATCTGCTCAGCCGTCGTAAGGCCCTGCAACTCTTTTCCGGCGCTCCTCTGCTCCCACTGGGTTCGGTCGTGTCCGCATCCAGCCTGCTGGCCGCATGTGGTGGTGGTGACGATGACAACACAACGCCGACAACGCCTCCTGTCACCAAGAATTATGTTTCCGCCACCTTCACCAGCATGGCGGCGCCCACGCTGACCACGCCCGCCAATATGGCCACCATGTATGTGGCTTCGCAGCTCAAGGTGGCGTTCGACGACAAGAGCGAGCAGGTCTACGACCTGGGCTATCAGCCTTTCTTCGTGACCGGCGACATGGTCTCCAACGGCAAGGGCGACCAGGTGCTGGCCGGTGGTTACTACGACATCTACAACAACAAGATCATCGACAAGACGGTCGCAGGCAAAGAGCGCCACTTCTTCTCCGATTCGCCCGACGGCACCTCGCTGCTGACCGTGCCCAATGCCAAGGTGGACGGCGTCAAGGGCAAGCCCGTCTTTGCCGTGGTGCAGTTCGAGTACACCACCTGGGCTCAGGACGGCAAGACCGATATGTACGGCAAGCTGCCCTCGCCCATCGCCGTGCTGACGCTGGACCAGGATCAGAGCACCGGCAAGCTGAGCCTGGTGAAATACCACAATGTGGACACCTCCAAGGTCCACGGTCTGTGGATCACCTGCGGTGCCAGTCTGTCGCCCTGGGGCACCCATCTGTCGTCGGAAGAGTACGAGCCTGATGCCTTCGCAGCCTCGCTACCTGCCACCGAACTCGACAAAAATAGCAAAGTCGTCGACTCATCCGCAGGCAAAGCAGTAAAACAGCTAAATGCTTACAGCCAAAACCTCTTTGGCGATGCGACCAAGGCCAACCCCTACCACTACGGCCATATGCCCGAAGTAATCGTCAACGTCGACGGTACGGCAAGCATCAAGAAGCATTTCTGCATGGGCCGCATCTCACACGAACTTGTGCAGGTAATGCCAGACCAGCGCACCGTACTCATGGGTGATGACGCCACCAACAGTGCCTACTTCGTCTTCGTTGCCGACAAGGAAAAAGACCTCTCTTCCGGAACGCTGTATGCGGCAAAGGTTGGTGCCGGCTTCTCTATTGACCCGACAGCGAACAGCTCAGCTGCACTGACTTGGATCAAGCTTGGTTCCGCCAGCAGCGCCGAAATCAGCAGTCTGGTGGACAGTGGCATCAAACCATCCGACATCATGGATGTTCGCTTGGCTGAAGATGCTTCCACCTATCCCGCCACTCCTGTGGCACAGCCATCACCCGATCATCGATTGGTGATTACCAATGGTCGCAAAGAATGGATTGCACTCAAGATAGGACAGGACAAGGCCGCCGCCTTCCTCGAAACCCATCGCTATGCCGCCTTCAAGGGTGCCAGCCTGGGCTTCACCAAGATGGAAGGCACGACCGTCAACGCCAAGGACAAGATCGCCTACTCCGCCCTGCAGAACGTGCAGTCCTCCATGGTGGCCGGCAATGCCGCCAACGTGCCTAGCAACGGCGTCTCCGTGCCCAAGCAGCTGGTGGCAGGCGTGGTGATGGCGCTGAACCTCAAGGGCGGCCAGAAGGATACCGACGGCGCAGCCATCAGCAGCGAATGGATGCCCGTGGACACGGCTCCCCTGCTGGCTGGCGAGGATCTGCTGGACAGCGACGGCAAGACCCTCAAGGGCGACGCCCTGGGTAACACCGCCAACCCCAACAAGATTGCCAACCCCGACAACCTCAAGTTCTCGGAGAAAATGCGCACCCTGTTCATCGGCGAGGACAGCAGCCAGCACGTCAACAACTTCATGTGGGCCTACAACGTGGACACCAAGCAGCTGTCGCGCGTGCTGTCCGTGCCCGCAGGTGGTGAATCCACGGGCCTGCATGCCGTGGACGAGATCAACGGCTGGACCTACATCATGAGCAACTTCCAGCACGCTGGCGACTGGGGCGGCATCCACGCCAACGTCAAGACCCAGCTGGATCCGCTGATCAAGGCCAACTACAAGGACAAGTTCGGCTCCGCCGTGGGCTACATCACGGCCTCGCCCGCCCAGATGAAGCTCAGCGCCAAATAAGCCCCAACGCCTCATAAAAAAGCCGCCTTCTACAAGGCGGCTTTTTGCTGGGCAAAGGCGCTATGCCTCAGTCCACAATCGTCAGCTTGGCAATCGCCAGCGCCAGCCACTTGGTGCCATGGCGGCCAAAGCTGACCTGTGCGCGCGCATCGTCACCCGAGCCTTCCACCGCCAGCACCTTGCCCTCGCCAAACTTGTTGTGGAACACCGCGATACCGGCCTTGATGCCGTGCGCGGGCTCGGCCTTTTGCTGCGGCACGGGCGGGCTGGCAAAGACTTCGGTCTGCTTGCCACCCCAGCCCGAGCCGGAGCCGAACTGGCTTGCGCCCCTGGATCCCCAGGCGCCGCCAGCGCCCGATGAAGGGGCGAAACTGCCAAAGCCGCTCTGCCTAGGCGTGATCCACTTGAGCGCTTCCTCAGGCAGCTCGTCAAAGAAGCGGCTCTTGACGTTGTAACGCGTCTGACCATGCAGCATGCGCGTCTGCGAATGGCTCAGATACAGACGCTTGCGCGCACGCGTGATGGCCACATAGGCCAGGCGCCGCTCCTCCTCCAGACCACCGCGATCCATCATGGCGTTCTCGTGCGGGAACAAGCCTTCCTCCACACCGCCGATGAACACGGCATCGAACTCCAGGCCCTTGGAGGCATGCACCGTCATCAGCTGCACGGCATCCTGGCCGGCCTGGGCCTGGTTATCGCCCGCTTCCAGTGCCGCATGCACGAGAAAGGCCTGCAGCGGCGACAGCGTCTCGCCGGTATCGGCATTGACCATGGAGGCCGCAGTACCTGCCGGTGCCTTGAGCGCCTCGTCCAGCAGCGGCTGATTCGGGTCCAGCCCCTGGCTGACGGGCGACTGGCTCAGCTGCGGCGCATTCTGCTGCTCGTCCAGCGGCATGGCCACGGCATCGCGGCCAAAGCCTTCCTGGGTCACAAAGCTCTCGGCAGCCGTGACCAGTTCCTGCAAGTTCTCGATGCGGTCCGCGCCTTCCTTCTCGTTGCGGTAATGCTCGATCAGCCCGCTTTGCTCTTCCACGGTCTCGATGATTTCACGCAGCGTGCGCCCCTGCGTCTGCTCGCGCAGCACATCGATCTGTGCCACAAAGCCCTGCAGCTTGGTGCCGGCCGCGCCGCCCACGGCAGTGACAGCGTCGCTCAGCGAAGTGCCGCTGCTGCGTGCCGTGTCCTGCAGGACTTCGATCGTGCGCGCGCCGATACCGCGTGCGGGGAAGTTCACCACGCGCAGGAAACTGGTGTCGTCATGCGGATTTTCCAGCAGGCGCAGATAGGCCAGGGCGTGCTTGATTTCGGCGCGCTCGAAAAAGCGCAGGCCGCCGTACACACGGTAGGGAATCTTGGAATTGAACAGCGCCGACTCGATCACCCGGCTTTGCGCATTGCTGCGGTAGAGCACAGCAATTTCCTGGCGCGTGAAGCCATCGTTTCTGACCAGCTGCTTGATCTCGTCGACCATCCACGCAGCCTCGGCCAAATCGCTGGGCGCTTCGTAGATACGCACCGGCTCGCCCGGGCCCTGGCTGGTGCGCAGGTTCTTGCCCAGGCGGTTGCTGTTGTGGCTGATCAGCGCATTGGCGCAGTCGAGGATGTTGCTGAAGGAGCGATAGTTCTGCTCCAGCTTGATCTGGTTTTTGACGTCGAACTCGCGGATGAAGTCCGCCATATTGCCCACGCGCGCTCCGCGAAAGGCATAGATGCTCTGGTCGTCGTCGCCCACGGCAATCACGCTGGCGGCCGACTCGTAGCGCCCGCCCACATCGTCGCCCGCCAGTTGCTTGAGCCACTGGTACTGCAGCTTGTTGGTGTCCTGGAACTCGTCCACCAGGATATGCTGAAAGCGGCGCTGGTAGTGGTGGCGCAGATGGGCATCGTCACGCAGCAGTTCGTAGCTGCGCAGCATCAGCTCGCCGAAATCGACCACGCCTTCGCGCTGGCATTGCTCTTCGTAGAGCTGGTACAGCTCCACTTTCTTGCGAGTGTCGGGGTCGGTCGCCACCACATCGCCAGGGCGCATGCCCTCTTCCTTGCAGCCCGCGATGAAGTACATCAGCTGCTTGGGCGGAAAGCGCTCGTCATCCACATTGAACTGCTTGCACAGGCGCTTGATGGCCGAGAGCTGGTCTTGCGTATCCAGAATCTGGAACGCCTGGGGCAACTTCGCGGCCTGATAGTGGGCGCGCAGCAGTCGGTTGCACAAGCCGTGGAACGTGCCTATCCACATGCCGCGCACGTTGTAGGGCAGCATGGCCGACAGGCGCGTGAGCATCTCCTTGGCGGCCTTGTTGGTGAAGGTCACGGCCATGATGGAGCCGGGCGTGGCCTGACCGGTCTGCAGCAGCCAGGCGATGCGCGTGGTCAGCACACGCGTCTTGCCCGAGCCGGCACCCGCCAGAATCAGCGCATGGCCCGCAGGCAGGGTCACCGCAGCCAACTGCTCATCGTTGAGGCCGGTCAGCAGGGGCGAGTGAGAGGCGGGATTGGCGCCGGAATTTGCACCGTCTGGCGCGGAGTCAAGCAGGTCGATCGGGAACATAGCCCCCATTGTAGAAATGCTGGCGACTCCCTGCGACTTGCTGCTGCTTTCGCGGCTTCATGCTCCTGAAAGAAAAGCAACCAGCGCTTGATAAATATGGATTTCAGATATTTTCATATCTGAAAAGCATGAATATCAAACGCAAGCAGCTATCAAATCATTCAAGCCACGGCGCTCACACTCAGTGTCCACCCGCACCGGGCTCGACCGTGCGGCTCGGCCTCGGTGCCAACCAGATCGCGCAGGCTGCCAGCACAAAGCCGCCCGCGATGATGAACATGATCTGGTTGGTGGCCAGCATCACGCTCTGGCTGGTGATGAGCTGATCGAGCGCCGACAGCGCCGCATCGGGACTCATGCCCGACTGCTGCAGCCCGTGCAACACCTCGCCGCTGGCATCGCTCAAACCCACCAGATCCGCATGCTTGCGCGTCGTGCCGTTCTCCCAGGCCGTGTTGACCACCGAGACCGCAGCCGCGCCCGACAGGGTGCGCAGAAAGTTCATCAGGCCGGCGGCGTTGTCCATCTCCTGCGGCTCCACGCTGGCCAGCGCCAGCCCGGTGGTCGGTATGAAGAAGAACGGCAGACCCAGCCCCATGAACATCAGCGGCAGGGCGATGTCCCAATAACCCATGTCCGTGGTCGCAAACGCGCGCCAGAAGGTGATCACCCCCATCCAGAACACGCCGCCAAAGATCAGCCGGCGCGGGTCCACCCGGGCCGCCAGCCCCGCGGCGGCCGGTGCCACGAAGAGCGCGAACAGCCCCGTCCAGGCCGTGACCAGACCCGCGAGCGTGGCCGTGTAGCCCATAAAGCTCTGCAGCCACAGCGGCGTGAGCACATTGACGGCGAAGAAGGCCGCAAAGGCCAGACTGATGGTCAGCACGGCCATGGAAAAGCCGCGGTGCCTGAAGACGCGCAGATCAACGATCGGGTGCTCGGCATGCAGCTCCCAGATCATGAAGGCCGCAAAGCCCACCACGGCGACCACGGCCAGCGCCACGATCATGGGCGAGGCAAACCAGTCCAGGTTCTTGCCTTCGTCCAGCATCAGCTGCAGCGAACCCACCCAGACGATGAGCAACACCAGGCCCACAGTGTCTATGGGGTTCTTGAGCAGCGGCTGCTCGTAGCGCCTGACCAGATGCCAGACCGCGAACGCGCAGACCAGGGCCACCGGGATGTTGATCAGAAAGATCCAGTGCCAGGTGTACTCGTCGCAGATCCAGCCGCCCACGATGGGGCCCAGCACGGGAGCTATCAGCGTGGTCATGGACCACAGACCGATGGCCGCAGGCGCCATGCGCGGCGGGAAGATGCGCAACAGCAGCGACTGGGACAGCGGCATCAGCGGGCCGCCGGCCAGGCCCTGCAAGATGCGCGCAAACACCAGCATGCCCAGCGAATTGGCCAGGCCGCACAGCAGCGATGCCAGACCGAACAAGCCCATGGCCGTGGCAAACACGCGCACCGCACCGAAGCGCGCCGCCAGCCAGCCGGTCAGCGGCACGGTGATGGCCTCGGCCACCGCATAGCTGGTGATGACCCAGGTGCCCTGGCTGGTGGTCGCGCCCAGGTTGCCGGCAATGCTGGGCACGGAGACATTGGCCACCGTCATGTCCAGCACGGCCATGAAATTGGCCGCGGCCAGCACCAGGGCCGCCAGCCACAGCGTGCCCCCCGTCAGCGGCACCATGCCGGCAGCCATGGGCACGGCAGGCGCATCGGCCGCCGTGGCCGCAATTGCGTTGTGATCGCTCATGAGACGCTCACTGCGCGGCCGTGGTCGCCACGCCGGCTGCGTCGGCAGGGCCGCTGCGGGTGTCCACCGTCACCTGCATGGACAGGCCCACGCGCAGCGGGTTCTTGGCCAGCTCGGCGGCATCGAGCTGAATGCGCACTGGCAGGCGCTGCACCACCTTGATCCAGTTGCCCGTGGCGTTCTGCGCGGGAATGGCCGCAAACGCCGAGCCGGAGCCGCCGCTGAAGCCCACCACAGTGCCGCTGTACTTCACATCGCTGCCGTACAGATCGGACTGCAGCTGCACGCGCTGGCCCACGCGCACCTTGCCCAGCTGGCCTTCCTTGAAGTTGGCATCCACATAGATCTGCTGCACCGGCACCACCGTCATCAAGGGCGCGCCGGCCTGCACGCGCTGCCCGATCTGCACGCTGCGCCTGGCCACCACGCCATCGACGGGAGCGCGCACCGTGCTGCGATCCAGATCGACCTGGGCCTGATCGCGACGCGCCTGCGCCAGCTGCACCTCGGGGTTGGTCTCGGCATCCGCGCCCTCGATCAAGGTGGCGTTGACCTGCTTGGCGCCAATGGCGGCTTCGCGGTTGGCCCTGGCCTGGGCCTGCGCAGCCACGGCCGATGCCAGCTGCGCCTTGGCTGCGGCAAACGCGTTCTGCGCCTGCGTCAGTTCCTCGCCCGAGACCGAACCGCTCCTGGCCAGGGCCTGGCGGCGCTGCAAATCGATGGTGGCACGCTCCATATCAGCCTCGGCCGCCAGCAGCTGCGCGGCCGCGCGCTTTTCATCGGCCTCGCGGGCCGTCACCTGGGCCTTCAGGCCGCCATCATTGGCCACGTAGCCCTTGACGCGGCGCATGGCGCGGGCCAGCTCGGCCTCGGCCTGGGCCAGTGCCAGCCTGGCATCCGTGGGATCGATGCGCAGCAGCACATCGCCTTGCTTGACGGCCTGGGTGTCCCTGACCAGCACCTCCAGCACCGTGCCACCAATGGAGGGCGTGACCTGCGCCACCTCGGCCGCCGCATAGGCGTTGTCGGTGGAGACGAAGCGGGAGGCATGCAGCCACCAATAGGCGCCGGCAACCGCACCGCCAAGCAGCACCAAGCCTGCCAGCCCGGCCAGCAACCGGTTGCGGCGCTGTTCGCGCGCAGCGGGATTCGCGCTCACGGAAGAAGCGTTTTCAGTCATACAAAAACCTCGGAAATATTCTTGGGAGTCACGCAAACAGGACTGCATTCGAGGCCTGCCTGCTGAGGCAGCCGTCTTGCCCGAACCTGTTTTGCGCAAGTCGTGATTGAGTTCTGGAAAGTGGCTCAGGCCTTTGGCAAAGCCGCATGCTGGACGCCGGCGGACTCGCTCCAGCCGCCGCCCAGTGCGCGATGCAGACCGATATCGAGCGTCAGGGCGCGCGACTGCACATCGACCAGCTGGCGTACGCTGGCAAGCAGCTGGTCTTCGGCTGACAGCACATCGAGATAGCGCGCCAGCCCGCCCTCATAGCGGTTGCGCGCCACGCGATGCGCCTCGGTCGCGGCCGTCACGGCCTGCTGCATGGCCGTCAGCTGCTGCTGCAGCGCTCGCTGGCTGACGGCGTTGTCCGCCACCTCCTGCAAGGCCCGGTTGAGCGTGCTGCGGTACTGGGCCACGGCCTCGTCATAACGGGCGCGCGCGGCACCCAGTTGCGAGCGCAAACGGCCGCCATTGAAGATCGGCAGGCTGACGGCCGGGCCCACGCTGGCGATGCCGGAGCCGCTTCGGGTCAGCATGTCCAGGCCCAGCGACTGCACGCCGACAAAGGCGCTGAGATTCACATCGGGATAGAACTCGGCCTGTTGCGATGCCACGCGCGACTCCAGCGCCTGTGCCTGCAGGCGGGCCGCCACCACATCGGGGCGACGGCCCAGCAGATGCGCCGGCAACTGCTCGGGCAAGGCCCATTGCTGCTGCCACGGCGATTGCAGGCGCCCGGCATCGAGCACGATGGCCGCACCACGATCGGGAGCGGCGCCAATCAGCGCAGCAATGCTGTTGCGCTGCAAGCCGACCTGTTCCTGCATCTGTGCCAGCTCGGCCTGTGCAGCCGCCAGACGCGCCCTGGCGCTGTGCACGCTGCCCTGGTTTTCGAGCCCGTTGGCATAGCGCTGCTCAAACAACTCGGCCGTGGTCCGGCGCACCTGCACCGATTGCTCCAGCGTCTGCGTATTGGCGGCCAGACGCAGCAGCTGTGCATAGGCCAGGGCCACATTGCTGGACAGCAAGAGACGCGCCTGGGCGGCATCGGCCTCGCGCGCTGCCAGCTCGCCGGCAGCGGCGGCCACGGCGGCGCGCTGCTTGCCCCACAGATCCAGCGACCAGCTCAGGTCCAGCGTGGCGCGGCCATAGTCATTCATGCCGCGCGGCGCGAAGGCCTCTGGCGTCAGATGGTTGTAGCTGAGCTTGTCCTCGCTGACCGAGGCGCGGGCGGAAAGCTGCGGCGCAGAGGCCGCCTCGCTCACACCCAGCATGGCCCTGGCCTGCTGCACGCGGGCGGCGGCGGCAGCCATATCGGGAGCGCCCTCCAGGGCCTCGGCGATCAGCTGATCGAGCTGGGCGTCGCCATAGCGCTGCCACCATTGCTGGCTGGGCCAGTCCATGGGCGGAGCATGGCTTGCAGCCTGCAGAGTCTCGGGTACGGGCTGCGCCAGCATGGCCTTGCCCTCCCATTCGGGAATCTGGGCACAGGCTGCCAGAACCACCGGCAAGCCCAGAACCCACCAGCCATGGCGCCCGCGCCGAATCCTCTGCGGCGCGGCGGCTATGCATTGAGTCATGAAATACTTTAATAATGAACTGTACGGTACAGTATATGTTTCCAGCGTTTCAGATCGCAAGCGCTACACTGAAAGACATCACAACCGCCCCAGGACATTTCGCCCCATGCGCACCAAAACGGAAGAAAAGCGACAAGCCATCATTGACGTTGCAGCGGCCACCTTTGGCGAACTGGGCTTCGAGCGCACTTCCATGTCCGAGATATGCACGCGGCTGGGCGGCTCCAAGGCCACGCTCTACAACTACTTTCCGTCCAAGGAAGCGCTGTTTCTGGAGGTGATGTTCCAGGCCTCCGAGGCCGACTTCCAGAACACCATGCTGGCACTGCAGGCCAGCAATGACGATGCGGCGCAGACGCTGTGCAACTTTGGCCAGCGTTTCCTGGGCCTGCTGTACTCGCCGGAGGTGATGGCCGTGCGCCGCCTGCTGGTCTCCGAAGGCGGGCGCGCCAATATCGGCCAACGCTGCTGGGACATGGGACCGGCGCGCGGCAACGCCGCCATCAATGCCTTCTTGCAGCAGGGCATAGAGCGCCGCCTGCTGCGCAATGCAGACACCGAGGTCATGCGCCATCACCTGCTGGCGTTGCTGGAGGCCGAGTTGCTGCCGCGCTTCATGTTCCAGCACCTGCCCGCCCCCTCTGCGCAGGAGATTGCCCTGTGCACCGAGCGCGCTGTGGATGCCTTCATGCGGGTCTATGGCACACCTGCTAAGACGCAGGACAAGGCCCCCCTATAAGAAAACCCTTATAACCCTCATAACGATGTCGGAACATACGATTTGCGCCGACGCCGTATAGAATCAATCACCGGGCCCAAGTTTTTTGAGGTCCGGTTTTTTTTGCCTGCTGCATGCCGGCACTGCCAAAAACCGGGCTCCAAGCCAAGCGCCTATCCTTGAAAATTGAGGTGGGTGAGATTCCCGCCGTGACCTTTTCCGGAGCTTGGAACCATGGAAATCTTCGACTACGACAACATTCTTCTGCTGCCCCGCATGTGCCGCGTGGAAAGCCGTTCGGAATGTGACACCAGCGTCATGCTGGGCAACCGCAGCTTCAAGCTGCCTGTGGTGCCCGCCAACATGAAGACGGTGGTGGACGAGAAGATCTGCACTTATCTGGCACAAAACGGTTTCTTCTATGTGATGCACCGTTTTGACATCGACAACGTGGCCTTCACCAAGGACATGCAGTCCAAGGGACTGTTTGCCTCCATCTCTCTGGGTGTCAAGCAGCCCGACTACGAAACGGTGGACCGCTTCGTGGCCGACGGCATCTGCCCCGAATACATCACCATCGACATTGCCCACGGCCATGCCGAGAGCGTGAAGAACATGATTGCCTACATCAAGGCCAAGATCCCTGCGGCCTTTGTGATTGCCGGCAACGTCGCCACGCCCGAGGCCGTGATCGACCTCGAAAACTGGGGTGCGGACGCCACCAAGGTCGGCGTGGGCCCCGGCAAGGTTTGCATCACCAAGCTCAAGACCGGCTTCGGCACGGGCGGCTGGCAGCTGTCGGCGCTCAAGTGGTGCGCCCGCGTGGCGACCAAGCCCATCATTGCCGACGGCGGCATCCGCAGCCACGGCGACATCGCCAAGAGCATTCGCTTCGGTGCCACCATGGTGATGATAGGCTCCCTGTTTGCGGGCCATGAAGAGTCACCCGGCAAGACCGTGGAAGTGGACGGCCAGCTGTTCAAGGAATACTACGGCTCGGCCTCCGACTTCAACAAGGGCGAGTACAAGCATGTGGAAGGCAAGCGCATTCTGGAGCCCGTCAAGGGCCCGCTGATGAACACGCTGGTCGAGATGCAGCAGGACGTGCAGTCCTCCATCAGCTACGCAGGCGGCACCAAGCTCATGGACATCCGCAAGGTCAACTACGTCATCCTCGGCGGCGACAACGCCGGCGAGCATCTGCTGATGTAGGCCGTAAAGCGCGACTCACCAGCGCGAAGGTGAACCTCCAAAAAAAAGCAACAAGGGCAGCTCAGGCTGCCCTTGTTGTTTTCAGCTATCCCTTTTTCTGCATCCTGCGCGCACAACTGATCTTTGATCATGGCCGCGATTGCGGCCTTCACCAGGGCTTAGCATGTCGTCATTCACAAGAACGTGTTGACGTTCCGAAACTCCAGGGAAACAACGCCATGAACACATTGAAGATCGCCGTTCTGGGCACGGGCATGATGGGCCTGCCCATGGCCCGCCGCCTGGCCCAGGCCGGCCATGAGGTCCACGTCTGGAACCGCACCCGCGCCAAGGCCGAGCCGCTGGCTGCCGATGGCGTGAGCATCCACGACAGCGCGGCAGATGCCGTGCGCGGAGTGGACTTTGCCGTGAGCCTGCTGGAGAGCGGCGCCATCGTGGGCGAAGTGCTGTTCACGCTGGGGGTTGCCGATGCCATGCCCAAGGGCTCGCTGTTCATCGACATGGCCTCCATCCAGCCACGCGAGGCGCGTGAACATGCGGGCAAGCTTGCCGCGCTGGGCGTGCGGCATCTGGATGCTCCCGTCTCGGGCGGCACGCTGGGTGCGCAAGCCGGCACGCTGGCCATCATGGCCGGTGGCGAGGCTGCGGATTTCGAACATGCCCTGCCCGTCTTTGCAGCGCTTGGCCGTGCCACCCATGTGGGCCCGCACGGCGCAGGCCAGCTCGCGAAACTGGCCAACCAGATGATCGTGGGCATCACCATCGGTGCCGTGGCCGAAGCGCTGCTGCTGGCCGAACGTGGCGGCGCCGACCCTGCCAAGGTTCGTGAAGCCATCTCCGGCGGCTTTGCCGACAGCCGCATCCTGCAAGTGCATGGCGAACGCATGGTCAAGCACGACTTTGCACCACGCGGGCGCATGACGGTGCAGCTCAAGGACATGCGCAACGCCATCGCCACGGCCGAGGAAGTCGGCTTTGACGCACCCATCACCGGCCTGCTGGAGCAGCTCTATGCCGAGGGAGTGAAAAACGGCCTGGGCGACCTGGACCAGGCGGGTCTGTTCGTGGAATTGCAACGCCGCAACGCACTGGATTAAAAAAACCTGCGGGTTTTCCTGCAAGCCCTCCAGAATTAGCGCATAATTGCGGTCTCGCTTGCAGCGCAGGCGTTGTGTGGGGCTCTTAGCTCAGCTGGTAGAGCAGCGGACTCTTAATCCGTTGGTCGAGTGTTCGAATCACTCAGGGCCCACCAAAATTCTTCAGTCTG